>NZ_JBHIRR010000017.1:0-32398 GCF_042197325.1 Bartonella sp. AA16NXGY
GTGACGTTAACGGTTTTTTCTTTTGTCAACAAAAGAGACTGAATATCGGCAATAGGAAAATAATAGGGTTTAAAGGTAAAACTTGTTTTCCCTTTTGAAGGCGCAAAAATATGCGTTTCGCTAGGAACAACGCTTGTCGAAAAATCTTGCATCTCTTCATGGCGCAAGGCGGCAAGGCGTTTACGTTTAAAGCCATTGATATTGGCTTCTCCTTCTTGAATACTAAACACTTGGCAACCGTTATTGGCTCCCAATGCACTCACACGGCAGCCACTCACGATATAATGTCCATGGGCACGGTCGTACGTCGCAATGGCTTGCATGGCAGGTTCAAGCAATGAGGGTGATTTTTGATCAATCAGAACACCATCTTGCAAGATATAAACGGGAAAGAAAGTGCCATTCTGCTCATCCTCTTTTAGTGCCCAAACAAGCTGTGCTGTTTCGCGTGCGGCACCAGGCTCTCCTTCTGCCAATGTGCCAGGGACTTGCCCCAATAGCTCTGGATCATCCTCATGGGTTATCCATTTTTTTTGCAGCTTCACACCAATTTCCAAGCGCCCAATCATGGCAACATTGTTGAGTACAGCGGGTGCAACGGGGAAAATATCGCCTGCGATATAAATCTTGCCATCCGTTAAAGTGACGGTCCTTGTCTCTTTGTTGACAAAAGCATCAGCCCGTTCAACGCGGTCTCCTTCTTTTGCAACAAGGCGCCCCAAGCGGTCATGCCGCCCCCTGATGATGGTTTGAACCTCATTCAATTCACCACTTTGAATAAAGGGACGCGTGCCATAAAAGACCACGCTTTGTTGTTCCTCTTTGCCGCGAGATCTGTCAATTGCAAAGGGTAAACCACTTTCATGCTTCATATTAAAACCTCAATAAAATCTTGAATTGTTCGCGAACATCGGCACGCAAAGGAATATTGATGGGTGTTTTGAGTATCTCTACACCACCATTCAGTTCATTGACGTCACACCAAAGCTTTCCAAGGGGGACATCTTGTTTGGGAATGCCGTGAACGAGAATAGAAACAAATGCTGCTTGTTTCCCATCAACATCGTGAAAGTCTGTGCGTGCTGCCAGAAAAAGCGCCGTGCCCATCGAGGAGGGCTGGAACCTGACGCCACAATGGCTGTACACACCATCCAAAGCTTGTTCGACAGGCGCTACAGCATAGCATCTGCGATACCCAATCACGCTATTTTGGCTGTCTCTTAACACGAGATAAAGCGTGCGACCATGAAACCATTCTGCCATAAGCATATCGCGTTCATGTTTTTTGACCGAACACCACGGAAAATTTGCCAAATCCCAAGGGTAATCAATTTGGTTCCAGCTTAACTCCTCGTCAAAGTCATCTATCCAATTGCCAATAAGCCTGCCTTCTTCTTTTGTGAGGGTATGATTGATTTCTGTTGTGCGTCCAAAGGAAAACAAAGTGTCCCCAGCTGTTAAGCGAACACCGCTTTCATACTCCAACATGCTATCATCGAGGCGTGACATATTGCCTTCCATGGCTTGCACATTATAACCATAGGTCCCACGGCGAAAATCAGAGCGCAAACTTTTGGAAAGGTCGGTGATTGCTTCAATAGCTTCAAGGCTTTTGCGTTCAGGCAACTGATCAAAATCAAGTTGAAAGGAATTCCACCATGCTCGCCCCGTCCAGGCGGGTTGAAAGCGTGCCGAAATCCCTAGCCATTCAAGCCCCATCTCTATTGCCGCAAGGGAGCCGCGAATATTTTGCCATGCAAGACCCTGATCAATTAAATCATAAAGGTTAGAGAAATAAGGGTTTAATTCTTGTAAGCCATATTCGTCTATTAAAAAGGGCAACCAAGAAGGCGGACGCGTGATAAATTTCGCGCGAGGTATTTCTTCGAGTGCCATTTTAACGTGAGGGTCAAGAGCCATTGCTTCTGCAAAACAACGTTCAAACAAGCTCGAATTTGGGGGCAAAAGTGAGGAAAGCATCAATAAGCACGCCCCCGTTCAGACAAGACAATATCCCCTAGTGCGACGGCTTCATCCGGTGCGACCAAAATATCCTCACAAGGTTGCGTTATGTTCACATGGTGAACGCCCTCAACCATCAAGCGGCTTAGTATCCAACTTAAAGACAAATCACGCCCAAGCCTCCATGCACGCGCCCATTCTGCTCTTAAATTCTGCTCCGCTCTTTCCAAAACAAAGGAGCCTTCATCCGGTAACAACCAAAAATCAGCAGAAACATTGATCATCCGCTGTACCGCGCTTTTCACAAGGATGTGGTCATTGGTCATTTTAACATGGGGGGCATCAAGGGCTGCTTGCACCTTTGCAATTAAAGCCTCATCTGCCACCCCTGATGGGCTATCACTAAAAAGAGCCACATGAATAATCGGGCTTTTACCCTCACGATAAACAAAAGCATCTTTGACATGGATATCGCTTGAGAGGGCAAAATATTGATAACGTGGCGCTGTGCCCCCTGTGGAATGTCCTTGTCTATTCAAGCGAATGCGGCGGCGAAACCGCTCATCATCTTCATCCAAAAGGCGCGTGACCCCATGAAAATCCCCCAAATGATCTAAACTTGTTCCACGCGCAAATGTGAGTAAATTATCCCGCGCCACTTCATTAATTCGCTGGCGCAATAGAAACTCTTCATAAGCCGCCGCTTGCAATTGAATGACCACGGGATCATAAGCCGTCTTTTCCACATTATAAGGAATATGATGCGCTGCAAAAAGCTCAGTCAAACGCGTGATCTTTTGCTCTAAAATTGCTTCAACAGAAAGCTCTTCAATAATTTGTGGCAGAGGGAGTTGTGGAGGGGGAATCTGTGAAAAGGATAAAGGTTCAAACTCAGTCATCACCAACCTCTAAATTGATGCTCATTGGCTCTTTGTGTGACCAATCCCCCAAATGCCCATTGGGATAAAAAACACCCGTTAAAACAAAATGGAATGTGCCTTCACGCGTTGCTTTTGTCAGATCAATCCTCTGCAACGAGAACCCAGGCTCTCCACACTCTGGATCATCGAGTGCTTCAACAATTGCTTGATAAAGCTGCATCATCGTCGCAGGATCAGCATTGGCATCTTGGAATGCTCCAACATCACATCCATAATGACGACGCAAAACCCGTGTCCCAATTCTTGTCGTCAGACATTTACGAAGTGACTGTTGGCAATGTGCCCAACCATACAAGAGAGAGCCATCCTTTTCGCTCATCCCGCACCGCATGCTTTAAGCCCCTTTGCTTGTCTTTGTGGTAGAAACAGTTGGGGGCGCAGAAACAACAGGGGCTGGTTTTTCAGCGATCTGACCAAGCAGCAACGGATATTTAGCCGCTTCCTCACTTAAACAAATTTCCTCACCCTTGCCTGGTGAACGCTTGCCTGCAACAAAATCGGCATTGGTTAAAATAACATAAGTGTTCTCACGCATGATAAAACTCCTTTAAAGAGGGGAAGAGGTTGTGGAGGGACCCATTTTGACCCCACCGTGTTTGTGGCTTGCGCCAACAGATTTTTGATTATGCTGTAAATCTTCTGCTTGAATGTGCACACTGCCCGTTAATTCAACACGGGTTGCTTGATGAGAAAGCACCAAACCTTTTTCACTCAAATGAATTTGATTTTCCCCATGGGAGAGAATAAGTTCATCTTTTGTCATCCGCAAAGCGCCACCGGCATAACACAGAGCAAGTTCTTGGAAAGAGCGTGCGGGATTAGGCGCATCCTCACTATAGCTATCGCGCACCACCAGAGAGGCAGAACCAATTTCGCCATGGGGGTTCAACAACCGCACCGAATCACCAACATTGAAAGGCATATTGCTGGAAACAGCCCCCGCCGCTTCTTGCGCTTGCAACCAAGGCGATAAAACCGCTTGTCCATTAGAACCCTGTTCGCAAAGTTTCACCCGCACCCTATGACCATCAACTTGCACAACCCGCCCGATCATGTGCTGGTTGGCAAGACAGCGTTCAAGGGCATCAAGACGCTTCATGATTTGTCGAAAGGTATCACTTAAGAGATGTGCATCATTCATGCCCCCACCTCATTGTCCCATGAAATCAAACCACTTTTGAGTTGTCCTTCATCACAAAAAATATCCTGTCCCAACTGATGCAAATCTTGGTGCCATTCCACCACGCTTATCGATACACCACGCTGCTTAATCGCCGCAGAGATAATCGGTTCAATTTGCACCTCACGCGGGGCACTCAAATGCGTTAGTCCCCACAATTGCCCGCTATGACAAAGCACCGCAATGGCTTCTGCTAAAAGCCAACTGGAAACATCACGCTCTTTACCTGTGGTAATAATAAAAGCCCCTAAATGAAGATCAGCACTCATCTGTCCACTTGCTACAGGATTCAAACGGCTTTCTAACACCGCAACCCGTATTGCTGGAGCCACCAGCATTTGTGTTTCAAGTTCTTCTAAGTTAAAACGTCCAAATTGACAGCCGCAATCACGCACATCCGGTAAAGCCCTTTTAAGGCTCCGTATCACCGCCTCACGAAACTGATTAATGCGCCCAGCATTTTTAATCGTTTGACTCATGCAAAGACCCTTTCCAGCCAGTCTTCTGTCGCTTTGACAATTTCCACTTTATTGTGCTCTGAAAGCCCCAAATAAGGGCGTGCGGGCATGGTCACTTGATGCACACAAACAAAGCGGTGTGCATTGCCGCTTTTAAGAAAAAAGCGCAGTGTCTTGCCATTTTTCGGGCGAATAACCCCACCCAATTGATGAATCCGCGCATAAACCAACCCAGAGCCCACAATCACCTGTTCTGGTGAAGCTTTCATATCAATGGAGCGTGAAAGCGCCCCACTGGCATAAAGAATGGAGGTGCGAGCATGATTGTTTTTCCACTTCTCTCCTTGAGCAGAATTTTTTTCGCTTTGAATCCGCCGCCTTGTGCTTTCTTGGATGAGACGCCCAACCCCTTGTGCCAAAGTCCCCATCGAGCTATCAGCGCCCTTTTGCAAAAAGGATAAAGCCGCTTCAAGCCCTGTCTCTTTAATCTCAATATGGGTTGCAACAGACATGTTACCTTCCCATCAAACGCGGCTTGGCATGAAAAAAAGCCCCATCACGCACGGGACCATCTTCGCTCATAATTTTAGGTTCATCTATGCCTAAACCCGCTTTGCCTTCGGCAATACGTTTCAGCAAATCAACCGCCTGTTTGTAACGATCTTCAATAGTCGTGGTCAGTGCCGTATGGCGTATGGCTAAATTATAAACAGCAATATTGACACAGATCATACCCAGAGCCGCTGGCTGTCCAGCAATGGGGATTGAGTAGCGATGAGACAAATGCACATCAATCTCACCACTTGCCTGTTCGAGCGCGCGGGCAATGGCTTGCTCTGAAAAAACTGGATCAGAGTTCTCATCCATCCCACACAAATCATCCAAGAAGTCATCACCCCAGAGCTCTTCAATCAATGTTTTGCTTGCATAAGCCATGTTTAAAAGTTTCCCTTAGACAACTTCTTGCAACAAAACACCGGCATCTTTTGCGGCAACCAATTCACACACACGTTCCCCCACACGCACCCGTTTGCCGCCTGATAAGCCGATATCTGGATCTTGGATCACTCCAGACAAACGTTCGCCCAACTGGGCGCTAAAACCCCAACTGATCACCGAACCATCTGCCTGTTGTTTGGTAGGGTCAATATAAAGCAGTGCAATCTTATTGCCCCACACGCGTGCCAATTGTGCCGAACGCCCTTTACGTGCCAAATTCACTTGCGATTCACCAATGAGTAAACGATCGGGGTGTATTTCCATCAGATCAGCAAATTGCGCCTTGGTGACAAAACCATCAGCAGTGCCACCCCCTTTAACAGCTTTGATGATTTTGGGATGACGTTTGAGTTTTGACCAAACAACTTTGCCCATAACAATGGTGTTGGGCGTATAGACGAGACTTTTATCCATGGCCTCATCTAAAACAGCATAAGGATCAGATTTCTCATAATCGCTAAATTTATTCTCACCTTTAAGTGTTATCACCCGCTCTGGTGCATAATTTTCACTTCTTTGCACAAGCGCTGCAACACGCACTTCACGCCCCAATTCTAGCAAATTGGCAAGTCCCTCTACAGCTGTCTTTTCGGGGTTATAACGAGAGCGCTTTTCTGCTCGTGCGCGTGCCGCTGCTTCAATATCTGAATTGGGGATAAGATCATCAAGTCCGTAATCTTTGACACTGGCTTCCCGTTCAAAGGCAGAAAATTCCACCACATTCGGGCGCCCTTTCCGCCCTATCTCAAGCTCAGGCACGGTAAAATTTTCCGCTAAGGGAAATTCACTATATTTAAACACCTCACTTAAAACACAAACGCGTGGCAAAACTCTATCGCCAATAAGAGAACCTGCTGGATTGCGATAACCAATAGCAATAGCGGTGAGTGTTGGATCAATGGGAAAAGGTCTGTTCATCATATGCCTCGATTAATTAATTTTAAAAGAAATAACATCACCAGCAGAACCATCACTCATGGCAATACCAATGGTGCGATCTGCGGCTTCCGCTTTAATGGCGTGTCCTTTGGGGTCAGAGGTCAAAAAATCACCAAAGGAAACATTGCCTCCACAAACCACTTCGCCCCAACCACATTGGCCAACATCAATCATCTCACCAGCCTTTGCACTCAATGACCCAGCAGTCCCTAATAATTTATCACCCTTACCAGAAGCCGTTGCCACCATTCCGTCACCGCGCGCTGCAACAATGCAATAAGGTGAAATCACATCTATGGCGCGAAAAGATTTAATTAAAATCATCGTACTCATGATTGGCGCTCCTTTTGTTCGCAAATATAATCAACTGCTTGGCTAATGGTGATGTCGAAACCTTTTTGCTTCTGCTCTTCCTTATAATGGCGTGCCGCAACAGCAACCTCTTCTGGCGCAAGCTTTGGTTCTTGCGCTAAAGCACACACTTCTAAAGGGCTTGTTGAGGCAAGCGCCGGCAACTTCTCGACCAAACTTTTAAAATGCTCCATCCCCCCTTCAAGGCTACAGAGCGCACGATATTCCTCGCGAGCAGCCGGCAAAATCTTGCCCTCTTCAATGGTCTTGTCTAAAAGACTCTCAATGGCACTGTTTTTTTGCTCTTCTTGCAAAAGCGCTAAATCTTCTCGCGCTTTTGTTAATTGGGCATTTAATTCCACGCGTTCCTTTTCGCGCGCTTTAAGCGTTGCTAAAACCTCATCCGCTTTAGCATCTTCTGCCAGCGATAGTGCACTGGCAATGGCTGTAAAATCCATCATTTTCTCCGTCAAAGTTATAGGGGAAGGCTGTTCACGGCTTAAAGCCGTCATGACAAGGGCTGGACGGTTCACCAAACCAGCACCTGCTAAATTTAAAATTTCACCTTTCTTGGAATGGCGAAACTCAGGTGAAAGATAGCGATATTCTTGGGAAACAATCTTTTTAGCGGCCATATCGGTCCATTTAACACGCCCCCAAATCGCACCATCCCGCTCTGCTAATTCTTCAATCCAGCCACTGGCAGGTGCTTCTAAACCATTTCTCGCACGGTGATGTTGCCCATGCTCATAATCAATCACAAGCGGTCCTTTATTGGCTGCAAAGGCTTTTAAAATAGTTTGCGGGTTATAATGCCATTGTCGTCCATCACGTGCCTTTACATGGGGCGCTTTGGGCAAAAGCTCTACCCATTCAGGCGCTTGGCTAACGGTGGCGTCTTCACATGAAATGTCTTGGCATAAAACGTCTGGACAGAGATCTATTAACGCAGCATGAAATGTTTCTGCATCCCCATCTTTTTGATCTTCGTGAAATTCCTGTTCCATACATTGCCTATTGCTTTACAATTGTCATTGGCAATACAATGCATGAAACTTACTCCCACCATAAGTCTGACACTGTCAGTCAAAAGAGCATTTCTCAAAAAAGCACTCTTTTCCCTATTCTTCTCCTTGTGAGAGAAACCCCCGTGCCAAACCATCCCATAAAATCGTTTTCAAAGGCACTTCAAAGACGATAGAGCGCCGTTGTGAAGTTAGAGGTACAATTTATCGCCTTATACAAAAAAAGCCTCTCTCAAGCCGTTTTTTTTAAAAATTGCTTTTTGGCTTAAAAACATTATATCATTGGAGGTAAGGCGTGAGCCAGTTTTGCCAGGACGGTTTTACCGGATCTGCGAGGAGTTGACCGCCCTCCACGCCTTCTCATTTTTCTCGACACCAGTTCCTTCTCACAAACACCAACAGAGCTTTACGGTGTTTTCTTTACAACAACCGTTCATCCTTCTTTTCCCTTTTAAAGAAAACACCCCCAAACACTCTTATAAAATTGTTTTCAAAGACACTGGCGACAGAGCACCATTTTTTTAAAGATTGCTTTTAAACTTTTAAACTGTTACATTATCCGCGAGGCGTGAGCCAGTTATACCAGGACGGTTTTACCGGATCTGCGAGGAGTTGACCGCCCTCCACGCCTTCTCATTTTCCTCGCCTCTTTTCCATTAAGAACAAAAGACTTTCTTCCTGTTGTTTTCTTTACAACAACCTCTCGCCCTTTTTTTCAGCCGCATCCAATAAGCGTCCAATTTCTCTAGAGCTTTTTTTATGCATGGAGGTCAACCACCATTCTTGTTTGCTTGCCACGAATTTAACTGCTAAGCGCCACCATACCCCATCATTTTCACCCAAAAACACAACGCTCGGTACACCTTTTCGCCTGATAATGCCATGGGGGCGGATGAGCGTTTGAATGGCGCCCCGAAAATCATCCAAGCGAAGATCACGCGCTTGATGCTCTAACAAAATATGTTTCACACTGTCTGCGGATAAGCGAATAAGAGAATTTTCCGCTGCAAAAACATCACGCACCTTTTGGATCATTGGGGCAATGGGAATAAATCCACGCGGCATATGTCCTTCAAACATGGCTTCCAAAAGTGGTGAACCCACAATATCTTCAATGGCAATGCGTTTGTCATTGTCCCCCATCACAGAGACTTTATCACTCAAAAAATTGCTTAAGTTTTGCGCGCGATGTTTCCCAGGGTTCAAATGCCAACCAGGATCAATCCCCTTTGGTATCTTCTCAATTTTCCCCGTTCGCTTATTGTGCCAAACCTGCTTTTCAACATGAAGTGGCTCTGCCCCCTCTTCATAGCCTAAATCTTCTGCTTCATAACGGCTTACCTGTCGCACACTACATTTACACCGCCAGCCATTGGGTGGATAAAGCCAATCCCAAACCGGATCATCAACGGGTGCGGTAAACCCCACCCAACTTTCATGTTCTAAACGCTTATGTTCTGAACTCGACAAAGCATAGGTGAGATAGGGCAAAAATTCTTTATTATTTTGTGTGCGCTCCCACTCGCCTGCTGCATGCGCACTCATGGTATTGGCCCAATAGACCGTTTCTAAACGCCGTGGGCTGCCCAATTGCACCACGCTCTTTTCACCAGTTTTGGGGTCAATGCTGGTCTTTTTACCCCACCAACCCTTTTCCTGTAAAATCGGCATCAAATTTTTTTGAAAATCTTGAAAAGGAACTTGATGCTTTATGGCTTCTCCAACCGCTCGCTTAAAATCCTCCAAAATATCATAGCCTAGCGATTTTGCCACCGTAAAGGAAAAAGCATGTTCTTCTGGTGCTATATCACGCCAATCAAAGCTTGGAACAAGTGCCTTGGCTTCAAAATAACGGGTGACCTCTTTAGGGGCGGTTTTAAAAAGTTCCTCATCCATGATACCCAAGCCCACGTGCAATCATTTGTACTTTTGCCAAGCGCGCTGCTAATGCGTGATGATCCATCTCACCTAGCAATTCATCTAAGCCTTTAAGGATATCCTCATAACTTTTTGCTTCTCTCACAAGCTTTTTAAAAGGCTCTAAAAGGGGTTCTAAGTCCTCTTCCCAGTCGCTTAAAGCTTCTTGTGAAAGTCGGTCCAATTCGTCGTGATGTTTTCCACCCTGCTCTTTTGCACCCTTGTCCTCTCTTGTCACAGAAACATCAAAAACACCTCCACAATCAGCACAAACATGAGCCTTTTCTCCCCTCTCATCATCAAGCGCATTATCAGGAGCCTTTAAAACATCCTCTTCCTTTTTTGGTTGCGAAAAACCAATCTTATTGCGCACTTCTTGCGCCCCAACACGCAAACCCAAGGGCACAAGTTTTTCCAGTGCATCACTAATCGCTTTAATATCTTCATTTTCCGAAATCGGCCAATAGACAAGGGGGGCGCGCTCTTGGCGTCCAAAATTAATCTCAACAAAAGGCACAATCAAATCACGATTAGCCGTTAAAGCTAATTGGCGTGCATCAGCTCTGGCAATATCATGGCGCACATTTTCATGAATGCGCGCTTGCGAAAAGGACGAACCATCATCCGTCGTCATGGTTTGCCCCAACACACCTTTAGAAATTTGTCGATCTAAATATTCCGCCTTAGAAGCAAACACCGCATTGCCACTGCCCCCTGCCGCTTCAATAAATTCAATCTCCATCTCTTTGGGAATAATCGCTGCCGCATCACTGGATAAATCACGCACTGCTTGAATGAGAACCCGTCGCTCCTCATGAGAAGAGCTTGCCCCATATTTACCCACACGCAAAGGCATGCCATAAACTTCTAAAAATGCCATCCAATCTTTCAGTGTATAAGATTTAAACAAAAAAGCCCAAGCTGCAAGCCGCGCAAGCCCAGAACGAATAGGCAAACCGCTTTTTAACTTGGGTCTGTGAATAGAAAATTTATAAGCAGGCAATTCACTTCCATTAAAAGACCCCTCTTCTTTTAAACGCAAATGAAAACCATCCCGCCGATCCAATTGAAAAAACCGCTGGTCACGCCATTTCCAAGCAACCGGCCACCATTCCTTGGCACTCTTGTCCCACAAGGTTTCTACAACCGCATAACCTTTCCCCAAAGCATCCAATAAATCCGTCACATAATCATCAACAAAGGTAGGCGCACTAATCACTTCCCGCACCGCATCTGCTATCTTTTTGTCCTGTGCACTATTGCTTGCGGCAATCACTCCAGGCTCCACCCCTGTGAGAGCATTTTTACGCATGCCAAGCACAGCACGATAATGCAAATCACGCTCTTCCATATCATCGGCAAGTTGGAAAAACTGCTCTGGATGACCCTCTGCTGCCTGTTGTAAAATATCAGCAAGTTGCGCAGGGGTCAGACCACTGACAATGGTTTGTGACCACACATCACGAACACCGCCAATGGTAGGCGCCGCCACCTCATGCTCTAGCCCTTTGATATTAAGCGCCCTGCCCCACTGATCTACAAGTTTTACCATCTCATCATCCCATCAATAAATTTTTGATCGCATTGTTGAAAAAAAAGGCGTTGAAAAGAGCGAGCTTTCATCAAAACGATAAGCCTCTCTCACAGGTGTATAATCATAAATTTCAGGAGTTTGGCGGCTGGCAAAATAAGCCAAAGCGCAAGCAATCGCGCTATCACCATGACGCATAAAACCATCACTGCCTTTAAAACGATGATTGTCTGGAATTTTCACAATGCCATTGACATAAGCAAGCGCTTGATGATCGGCAACAATGTCACTATCGCGCGGCAAAACAATCGTCCCATCCCCAAAAGCTTCTAAATAAGCCGGCATTTCCTTGCCATACCAACTTTGTGACAAGGGCACTTCCTTCACACAAGCCCCATAACGCTGCGCCGCTTTTTCGGCTAAATAAGCCCCATTGCCCCGCGCATCTAACGCGCCGCCCATCAAACGCGGCAAACCATTCACCCCATAAAATAAAATCTCTCTTTGTTGATCAAACGGCGTATTGCGCAATTCCACCATAAACCGTACACGGCGCACCAAATCTTGTCCCACCTCCATCACCACAATCGATGTCGCATCGCCACTCCGCGCAAAATCAACACCAAAAACATGTTGGCGCCGCCGGTCAAGCCCAGCATGAAGAGGTTTTATATGCTTCTCACACCAAGCAAAAGCAGCAACACTTCGTTGATGTTCCGATTGATTTTTAAAATCATCCACACAAGCAAAACGCAACAATGCAATGTCAGGCGCGCAACAATTTTCAATCTGCAAACGTGTTAAAGCCGCCCCTTCTTGATCGGCTGGTATGGCATCTAATTCTTGGCGCATCGCAGCCAAACGCACCCCATAAGAGGCACGAATTTGCTCTTCCCATTGTTGCTCAGATGCTAAACTCCACACCTCCCCCTTCATGGCACAAACCCGTTTAAACAAGCCATTTTTAACAGCAACACCAAAGGGGTAACAATGCACCGAAAAAGGCACTTTGCCTGCTCGTGCTTCACGGATCAATTCATTGAAAGGATTGAGCACACCATTATGGGTGGAGATCACACGGATCTTGCCTCCCCAAATGAGCAAAGCATTGACAGCATCCAAAACAGCGCGCACATCTTGATGAAACGCCGCCTCGTCAATCACCACAATGCCCTGTAGTCCGCGAATATTTTCAGGGCGGCTAGAAAGCGCCTCAATCCGAAACCCCGAAGCAAAACGCACCCGATAAGCAGAGATATATTTCGTTGAACCATCCGCCCTTTGATCAGAGAATAAAAATTCCTCAACATCCCCACTATGGCTCGTAATTGCCGAAGCAAAATGGCTCACATAGCCAATAAATTCCCGCCCCTTGTCTTTGGTGTCACCAATATAAAAAACATTATCGCCCCCTGCCTTAACGGTTGCCGCTGCAATCAGTGTATCATCCAAAGCTTCTGCAAAAGTAATGCCGGTCCGCCGCCCCTTTTCCACCAATTTTAATGGGGACTTATCTTCAATCCATGCCCGTTGATGCGCCATCAAAACGCCTTCCGCTAAAGGATCACTCTCTTTGGGAAAAGTACTTCTCTGCCAAATATCAAAACCACTTTGATGATCAAAGACATGACTTTTTGAAAAGGGCTGTTCAGCCATGTTTTACCCCCAACACCTGCGCACGAATAGCTCGCGCTGTTTCTTCTGAGAGCCCCGCCGCCGCTGCTGCTGCGTCAACCGCTTTGCTTGCTTTGCTGGTAAAATCTTTTTCCAACTTTTGCCGTCTGGTGGTCGACAAATGTTCAGCCGCCAACACGCCTTTAAGCGCATTGGCCAATTCTTGTGCTGCCTTTGGCGAAAGGTTTTTCCCACTGCTCAACGTGGAAAAAATCAACTCCTTAATCGCTGCCGCCGTCAAAAGAGTGATATTATCAGAAGCTTTAGCATCAAAGCGCTGCGAGAGGCTTGCTGCAATTTCTCTTGTCTGTTCTAGGCGCCGTGACATCACGGCTAGCCGCAAAGAATACCGATTAAAACTGGAAAAGGAGGGTATAGAAAAGCTTAAACCCATTTCTTTTTTTAAAGCCTTCAAAGCTGCTTTAAATTCATCATAAATGGCTTTTTGCGTCTTCTCACGCCCATTTAAAGCCTCAGCAGCAGCAGCAATAATTTGATCACAAGCTTGCGGCAATAAATCAATCGCCGTTAAACGTCCACGCCCGACCTTGCGCATCCTTCACCTCGTCTTTTATTGATGAACGTTTAGGCCGCTTAATCCCCTCAATGGAAAAGCTTCGGTCTAAATGACGCGCTCCCCGTTCTGTTAATGCCGCAAGAAAAACCGAACCCACACATTTTAACGTAACAGCACCTTGATCTTCCATCCATGCCAGTTCATTATGCACAAAATCGCGATCGCGTCTGATGCCATAACTGTATAAAAGCCGCTCAATCATCGCACTCGATAAAGTTTCACTGCGCTCACAAGCAAGCCCTTTTAAAATAATCAACCGCGCTTCTTCACGGATGATTTTATCCATATCTGCTTTCATTTCTTGGCATTCTCCAACAAAAACTCTTGCAAGCGCTCACCAATGGCTGCCACCGGTTGTAATTGTGCAGAAAGCGTGTTGAGACGACCATTCAATTTCTCCATATTCACTTCCAATCTTTGCAGCGCATCACGATCAGGCAAAAAGTCCATCTCTGTTTCTAACTTTTGCACACGCTCTTTAAGCGCCGTGATATCTTTCAGCATTTCCCGCGCACCGGAAGAAAAATAGGCTCTCAAAACCCCACAAATCGCAATAACCGATAACAATAAAGACAACCAGCCATTGGCAACACTGATATCCAAATTCACTTAAAAGTCCCCTCTCTTTTGCCTAAAATCGCCCGCTCCGCAGCTTTTCTACGCTGTTCACAAATCAATAAAGCAGCACGATCACGGCTCCAATAATGCACCACTTCGCGCGCATTCAAAGCACGCTCTGGCAATAAAGCTGGGCGGGCACACGCCATGCGAACAACAGGCGGCAATTCAACCGATAAAAAATGATAAGAAAGGCTACCCACCGGCTTGTGTGTTGAGCAAGCGCACACGCTCAAGCCCAATGCCACCGCCAGTAACCGGCAACTTCCCATTGACTTCCTCCATTTTTGTAAGCTTTTGTTCCAAAGCCGAAATCACCCCTTGCGCTTGATGCTCAGCTTCCAACGCTGCTTGTCTTTGTCGCTCTTGTACAAGCAGTGCACGTGCTGAAGCCTTGGCAATCTCCAACTGCCAATACAAATCACGCGCCTTTTCCGCCTTTAAAATTTGCGCTTTCATAAAGCCAAAAGCCGCCAACATCACACTGACCAAAAAAAGCAGACCAAAAGACAGTTTTGAAAGTGGGCTAAACATTGCTTTTATCTCCCCACCTCGTTATCTCCACCCCATCATAGGAGCTGCTATGCCGCTTATGGGAATGTTTCCTATTAGAAAAATCCAACGAGCCAAAGCCACGATGCACCCCCAGATTGCCAACAATAATCGCCACCATCGAAGGAATAGAAATGCTCGCCATATCAACAATATGCGGAGCCCCCCACAAACCACCAGAAACAAGCAAAAAAATAACCCCCCAAGCAAACCAAAAAGACCACCATAAATAGAGCCTAGAACCACGATAAGAGGGCTTCATGCCTTTACCTCGCCTCCAAGTCCCAAAAGCTTTTTGGCGCGGTTCAAATAAATCAAACGTTGCACAAGTCCATTTCTTCCCCCATTGATCGCCTTGGTAATCCCTAGATAATCATCTTGATCAGCCAGCCTATTCAAGCCTTTCATTTGCCAAAACCAAACAGCAGACCAAAGCGCTGCTGGAAACTTTTCCAGCTCTTGCGGAAATGCCTCACAATCAACCGCTTGTTCATCGACTAGGCGCCAAAACTTCGTAAAACGACGATAATTATTGCGCCCCGTCAACTGGATCAAACCACGCCCCTTAAAGTGCACCCCATCCCCAGGGTTGACATTGCCTAAATCACGCCGCCCCTCATAAGCGCGCCCTGAGGCATATTCACAAACAGTAAAAAAGCCATCACTCTCATGGGCACATTGGCTTAAAAAATGTGCAATACGCAACGGTGTTGTGAGTGCCCCATAAGATAAAGCTTTAGGCAACACGCGTGCCATTTCAACAATAATAAAATCTTGGCGCGCATGATGCGCCAATTTAGGCGCAAGGCGATGAAGAAAAGAAGCATCTATTGAAACCATAACAAACCACTCAATGAATAAAAATTCATTCGCAGTTTATCGGATTTCAAACCCCCAATATAAGCCTGACACTGTCAGTCAAAACTCTCAATACTCATAAAACTCTGAAAATAACGAACCTTGTGGTTCTTGCAAAGAAATTTTCTTCTTCAAGCGATAGGCTGTGCGCACATGCATACCAGAAACAGCAGCGGCAGCATCCACCGACCAGCCTTTTTGCAACGCTTGCACCATTTTTTGCCGCCGTTCAGCATCTCTGCCAAGGGGGATAAGAAGACGCACACCCGAACCATTAAAACAAAAATGGTTGATCAATTGCTGCGCCTCTTCAAACCCAACAATTTCAATCAACCAATCCGCACTCTCAAGACGCCCGGGTATATAAACTTCTCGTCCACCAAAAGCCCGCATCATATTCCATGCTGCTTCACTGCCCGCAACATCAGCTATTTCACGCAATAAGGCAGGAAAATCGCTATAGATTTCCTCTTGCATACATGCTTACCCCTCGCTTTTAACACCTTTACGGATTTTCCGCCCCCAAACATTCATCACTTCTCTAAAGTCGCCCCCACTCATCTCACCCAAAGCTTTACCACTTAACGCCATAACACTTTGATGAAAAGCCCCAAGCTCAAACATAGCATCGGGATTCAAACACTTCCATTGGGCACACAAAATGGAAATGCTTGGTTTCTTCCTCCATGAATCTTCGCGGTTTTTTCCTCTCCAGTCAACCCCACCCTCACGCTGCAACCAACCTTTCAACGCCTCAATGGCTCTGCATGCATCATCGCTATCGCGTAAAAAACGAATATGATCAATCCCTGTCTGTCTTTTCACAAAGGCAAGCAACGCCTTATCTGAACGATCACGAATAATGCCAAGATTCCACCCAGCAATCCAGAGCGCCTGGAGCTTCTTAGCATATTTCCCCTCTAAACGCTTCCCATTCGGCTTAAAACCAAACGCTTTCATTTCAGCGATAACCAAGTGCTTTTCTGAAAAATTCAAATCTTTCGCCGATTGCTTGCCCGTCAAGCGATAGAGCAGTGCGCGATAGGTCTCATCATCAAGACCTAACGCGCGTTTTCCCATATGAAGGACAGCTAAAGACATCTCTCCCCCCTCATGTCTTCGCCAGATCAATGGTCACAGCACGCCAAGCGCTTTCTAATGTATCGCGTTCATAAAAACGCACATATTCCTTAGATGTCGTCACACGGATCGCTTCACGAATGGCACGCATCGCCTCTTTCCAGCGTGGATCATCAATATCCAAACGCAACAGCATAAAGATCTCGCCCCGATTCACCTTGCCTTCTTTATCCGTATTAAAAGCACGCGTAATAATCGCACGGATTTCAGGGCGCGCATCCGCAGACCATTCATTCAAACACTCATCAAGAAGGCTTTTGGCAATTTGCAATTGCGGTCCAAAATCAACACTTTCCTGAACTTGCACCTTAATACGTTGCAAACCATCAAAGCTTGTGTAAGTACAATTGCCCTTTTTGCCACGCCGCTCCACACCATATTCTTGCGCAAGCAAGCTATCAAAATCACTCAAATCCGCAATCGTATGGTTGTTAAAACGTGCAATCCTTGCCGATAATTCTTTCGCAAAACCCATAATTTTGCGCACCGTTTCATCCTCTAACAAATCCGCAGGGCGGATCAAACTTACCGGCACCAAAGCCCCTTTTGCATCCTTCATATAACGCGTACCTTCAAGTTCAATTTGTGGATTCATCACCAACTTCCTCCTGTGTTTTTTGAAAACGACGAAATGGCACAACATCCCCTGAAGAAGGCGCACATCCCGCTTTCAATTGCCAACGACACCGCATAAGCTCATGACTTAAAACGTGGTTATAGCCTGCCAAACGACGCAAATACTCATTCAATTCTCGAACATCTTGTCCATGCATAAAAATGCCATTCACCTCATACTGTAAAAAGGCAGAGCGCAAAGCAATCAAGCTATCTCTTACCATATAAGGGTTACGTTCCATCATTTGCTTCCTCCAAAATCCATATAAATCACACGATTGCTCTTATCTTCATCTCGATCAGAGCTGTCACACTCAGCCAAAACTTCTGCAACTTGGCCTTCCAAAACCGCATCCGCTTCCCCCAAACGGTGAACACTCAACTCCAATTCAAGCAATAACGCCAAATCAACACACAATTTAAGCTTTTCTCCAATATCAAAACCGCATTGATAATCGTCATAAAGACCAACAAGCGTATCGGATAATTCTTTGTCGCATAAAGAGATCATGCCAATTCCTCCACGTCACGGTTTTTCCATGCCGCTTTGACATGTTTCAAAGTCACCTCACACCCATCTCCAAGCGCTGCCATGCGTGCCAACATCATGGTTTTGTCAATTTGCCGCAAAGCTCCAGCCTTTAAGCCTATCCCTGTCAAAAACTTTATCGCACCAACATCTTCAATCCCCCAATCATGAATGCGCGCTGCAATATCCTCACTATAGGGCTTGCGCCGTTTCAGATGCATCGCCAATCGGCTTTTAATTTGCGCATAAGAGGGACCATTTTGACGATGAACCAACCGTCCAGAGATTTCATCATTGCCAACCAAAGCCAACCCCGTACCATTGATATCAACAAAGTGGCGCAACTGATTAATCGCTTCATCCGTTAAATTTTGCGCCTCATCAACAATCAACAACGTACCACTGCCCACGCGCTCTAACTTTTTGCCAATCGCACGCGTTAAGCGGGTGGGATTATATTCCACCACTTCCAATTCTGCTGCCATATCATTCAAAATACCGTGAACACTGCGCGTATGCGGGCTGGCTGTTACCAGATAAACATGCGGGCGGGTAGAGCGATAATGGCGGCAGGTTTCGGTCTTACCACTGCCCGCATCAAGCGTAATCATCACCATATCCCCCGTACTTTGTGCCAGTGTTAAAGTATCAATAATCTCACTGGCAATTCGATTCCTCTGAAAGGCTGGTTTTTCAGGGATCTTCTCCAAAAACCCCGCCGTTTCCTTTAAAACCTCAACCCATTGTTGAACCTTTGCATTTTGCTTCCCCAACTGTCCCGCATAACTGCCCGCATACCATTGCGAAAACGTCCCATCCGGCATGCCTATGCGCCGCGCCACCTCTGCTTTCGACCAATCATTCATTTGCCCCAAAGCTCTCACTGCATCCACAAGCTCATTCCATAAAGCAATGTCATCACTGTTGCGGTTTTGTGCTGTTCCATTGGGCTGGATTTTAGGTCGCGCCCAAGGATTTTTATCGACCGTTGCATTTATCGCGTTTTTCATGTATATTCCCCTCTCGTATTGATTTTAGACTATTGATAAGGGGAAGGGCTCCCACCCGCCCCTTATCTTTTGTCTTTAGAATGAACATTTAAAAGCCGTACGCGATACTAAAACGGCTAACCTTGCAAATCCCCTCTCTTTCTCACACATCGGGGAACTTGCTAACTCCACGCATCTCACCCAATCAGGCAAAGATACCTAGAAACTTCATGTATTGATTAGACTTTTAAAGGATTAAGATTCCTCCCCCCCTTTCTTTGTTAACGCTTCAAACCCCGCACATGGACCTCAACCGGTCCCCTTAAATCCCCCCTCTCTTTTCCTATTTCCTTATTCTATTACTTGGGAAACTTGATCACCTCACGCCCCTCATCAGAGGCGGAAAGCTTTCTCAAAGCTTTATGCAAGTGTTGACTGAATTCTTCCTCCCCCAAAGCCTCATCATCGTCTGCTTTCAAAGCTAAATTCCCCACATTGTTTGGCATCAAGCGGCTCACCTTTGGCTTTATCGGAAGCTTAGATTTGAACGCTTCATCCTTTTTCTCAAGGCGCCCATAAACATCGGCCAAGTGATCAGGTGCAAGCTTTGCTGCCAACTGTTTTTCTGCTTTAACAGCCTTCACATATTCTTTACGCAAACGCCCATTCAAGCGCGCCGCCTGCTGGTCATAAAAACCTACATCACAAAGGCATGGTGCCAGACAAAGCAACCGATTGTTCAAATCATAAACCCGTAAATCTTGATGCAAATTATCCGGATCAAAGCGTACAATCACTTTTTTCCCCGCATGCTCATTCAACGCCCGCGCCCAATAACGATTGCCATAAAAATGAATCTCCCCCGTACCCTTTTGCGCACGCAACGCCTCAGAGGTTAAAAGCCATAAAGCCCGTTGTGCCGCCGTTGCTTGCCGAATAATCGTCCCCTCGGCTTGCAAGCTCTCAGTAAAGGTCTCATCAAAACTGCGCCCCGCACAATTAACCGCCTTACGCCCTGCTTGCGCATTGTGTGCCACAATTTGCGCCCCAACATGGGCTTTAAACGCTTCAAATCCTATCGCGCGCTTGCCATAATCTTCAGGCTTGGCATCCGGTTTATTGCCCGTATAAGCCCCCGCACAAAAGGGATGTTTGGAAATCGCTTCTGCCAGATCACGCCATGCCCGCTCAATCGGTTTAGACTGTCCGCTATAAGGGGTGGTCCATTGCAATTGCACCCCCAAACTCGTCAAAAGCCCTTGCGGATCATCCGGCTTAATCTTAAAACGAAAACGGTTTTGCACACCTCCAGAAATCCACTTGCTGGTAAAGGCACGCCCATTATCCAAGGTCATACGCTCCGGTATGCCATAAGCTTCCACCATGTCCCCAATCACCAAACGAACGATTTCCCAAGTCTCAGCATCCGATAAGCGCCACGATAAAATCTTGCCCGAATAAAGATCTTGTATCGCTATCAGATAAAGCCGCACAGGCTTCTCTGTCCAAGGAACGCTCACAAAAACATCCAGCTTATGCCCGTCCATATTCACAGCTTGCAGTGCATGCAGGCTTGAGCGATCACGCCGTTGGGCTGGATAAAGCTTTTTTGCCTTTTCTTCTCCCTCACGTGCTAAAACCACAACCGCTTTGGAAATTTGCGCCTTAAAACGACGCCGCAAAGCCCGCTCTGAAGGAATGGGCTCAAAACCCCGCTCCTGCGCAACCGAAACCATCCGCCGATAACACGCTGAAAAAGCAGGTTTAGAGGGGCGCAAATAATCCGAACAAAAAACCTCCCACGCCCCCTCATGACACGGCGCAAATTGCGAAACATTCTCCTCACCATAACAAGGCGCTAAAGCTGCCAACCAATCAGGGCGCTCATACCCCTCCACCATCTGCCGCCAATTAAAAAGCGACATCCGGCTCACACCAAATTGCACCGCACTCAAACTTGCCGCATCATGCACACCCATACCGGCATGGAGCAAATCTTCCCAAAAGCAAAGTGCCTTCAAACGCTCTTCACAGCGCCTTTTATGCGCCTTTGAAAGCCCCTCATAACGCACCTAAATACTTGTCTTTTGATCGCTTTTCTCTGTCTTTTCTTCTACACAAACCCCACCTGCCCGCACCAACAACGCCGCCCGCGCCCCCTCCGGCAATAAAGAAATGTGATACTCCCAAACCGGCTTGGTTTTGCCTCCCACTTTCCTCGAAAGTTCAGAGTTTTTTCTCCAATATGCCCGTCCGTGGTTTTCAAGACTTTTATATGTTTTCGGCAACCCTGGCAAAGCTGCCTCAGCCAATTCGGCAATACTAAACCATTCCTTCATGGCTGCCCCCTTTTAATGCGAACCGGCGTTGCACGCATGGCTTTCAATTGCGCTGCAATCTCCCGCTGTTCCTGCTGCAACCGCGCAATCTCTGCTAAACGTGCCTCATCCCCTTGCAACAGCAACAATCCATCTTCACTCACCACCTCATCCCAGAGCCAAAATGCCTCTGTCGCCCGCACAAATGCCTTAAACCGCGGCAGGGAAATATCCACCTGCTTACTTTCCGCAACATACGCATCCAAACTGGCCTTACTTAAACAAGCAATCCCTAAATAATGCGCCATACGCTCCGCAATCACACTGCGCTCATGCCGGCATTCACGCAAAGCCCGCGCCATCGCACGCTTAATGCGCGAGCGAAACCGCCCTAAATCAATCTGCGCAACGGGTTCACGACAAGGAAAAACCGGCTTTTGGAAAAAATCAAGCTGCCCGCAACCATGCCTCTTCATGCCTGCTCCTCCCCTCGTTCTCTTGCAAGATAATCACAAAACCGCGCCTTTGTCTGCGCATCCGCTCTCTGCCAAACACCCAATAACTGAGCAAAAATCCGTTCCTGTTCATTAATTTGCGGCGGCGTATTAACCCCATTGACCAAATCAACAGCCCGCCTCAAATCCCCATCAACCTGTTGGAGCGCAATTGCCACACGCCGTTGCGCAACCGGCTCCATCTTTGCTAATTTTAACAACTGCGCTTGATTATCCGCCAATGCTGTGCCACGCAAAACAGACCGCAACTCCGGCTGTAAATGCTGGGAAATACGATTGAGGAGTTTCACAGACTCCTTCGATAAACCAATGCGATCTGCTACATGTTTGGCAAAGTGCAAACTTTGCATTTTGCCATTCAAGTCACCATCATTTGGCAAAGGGTCAACTTGACCCTTTGCCACTTTGTCTCCTTCACACCCAGTTTCACGATGCTTTGAAGAACCATCATTTGGCAAAGGGTAAACTTTACCCTTTGCCACTTTGTCCCCTTCACACTCAGTTTCATGATGCTCTGAAGAACTATCATTTGGCAAAGGTGCAACTTGCACCTTTGCCACTTTGTCCTTTGTATATTGATTACCATGGTCACCGCCACGTTGAATCTCCCCGTACTTCTTTTCCCACAATTCGCGGTAAGTCTGGACAAAAAGCGCACGGTCAATAACAGACAACTCATTACGAAAGAGGTTTTCTGCCACTTCTAAAAGCGCAGCATTATCCTTATCAGCCTGCACCACAACCGCATCAATGTCACTATAGCCCAAAAGCTCAGCAGCACGAAGCCGGTGTGCACCAGCAATAAGCGTGTAATTACCCTCTTTAGCATTAGGGGTATGGCGCACCGTAATCGGATTCATCAATCCCTCCCGCACTATTGATTGTGCAAGTGCCTTGGCATGCTCATCATCCACAGGGCGTATACGCTCCGGCACCACAATCACATCAAGAGCAAGCTTTTGAAACTGTGCCATCACGCCCCCGCCTTTTCCATTTCTCGTAAGAATAAATCCATCGCACGCCCCGCCCATCTTCGATAAGCTTTCGCAAAAACGGGTTCTTCCAAACGCCGGTTAATCACTTGCAAAGCAAGAAAGATAGCAGTCTGCTTCCGTACTTGCATCGCAACAATACGCCGCCGCGGCACCTCAAATTGATAATGCAAAATATGAATGGCAATTTGCCGCGCTAATATCGCATCAAACAATCCATGCGGTGGGTCAATAATATACCGGATCGGTACATGCCGAAAGCCACCACTCACGGCTTTTAAAGAACAGGAAAGCATCACCTGTAAACGTTCAGCTTCTGAATAAGGATTAAAGATTTCTCTTTTTGCCTCGGGCGTCCATAAATTATAAGCAGCAACCATAACCACCCCCGATAAAGAAAACTTGACCAGCTAATCTTAAAAAACAACCCATCCAATCGGCTGCTCCATGATGCAACTCTATGCAATTTATCTTGCCTATTTCGTACTGATCTTTAGACATTGATAAACCTTTTTATCTTATGGTATTTAAATTCATGGCAAATGCGCAAAAGCGCAAAGCCGTGTAACGAAGTTCAAGCAGCATTACCGCGCAAAGCAGAATGCACACGCGAATCTGTGTTGGCATGTTTTGCTGCTTTAAAAATGCGACGGCGACTTTTGGGGTAGCGGTCGCTAAAAACCTGCTCGACGGGCAAACCGATAAAATCGGCAATAGCACGTTCGGCTTTCTCGTTAGACCGTGTCCAGATATGTTGAACACTGGATGACGAGAGTTGATAAGCTTTCGCGAGCTCCGCCAAGGTCATATTACGGCGGCGTAGCTCAGCTAAAATACTATGGCGATCCCATACTTGAATGCATGTTTGGGTGGTTGTCATAACTTTCGCTCCTGCTTCAAACGAATGCTCAAACCATCCGTTTTTTGTGGGGTTAATTGTAAAATATCTGCCCTCTATATCGGGCGGTAATTAGATGTATAATGCCAAATTCGGCTTTTGTAAATACCGAAAATGGATTTGGAGTGATTTTTTGGCACGTCCTGAAAAAGAACCTACAACAGAACTGGCAAAACGCTTGCGTGAAATACGGCACACCCTTGGTTTTACAGAGCGCAAACAATTTGCTAAACATTTTGAAATCCCCGAAACGACTATGCGCAATTATGAAACGGGTTTGCAAGAACCCCCTGCATCTATAATGCGAATATATAAAGATCGCTGTGGAATATCCTTAGACTGGCTTGTCACTGGTGAAGGCGAAATGTTTAGTGACATGGCAAAAGCGAAAGCAGCAGGTTTTAAAGCACCTACCATCCCTGCTGGTCTCATGAAAAAGCTTGGTCGCATAGCTTATACAACCTATCGCGATGCTAAAATAAAACTCCCCCCTGAAGATATAGCGGAACTCGCGGCGGAACTTTATAAAAAACTGCAAGAGCTTGTTCAAGACATCAACGACACGGAAGAAGTAGAAGCAACTTTCCCTCTTCTTAAAATTCATTTAAAGCGTCAAATAGAAGCTGAAAATGCACATCCAGAAACTACATAAGATATAGCTTAATGCCTCTTTAATATGAAAAATCGATATGAAAATCTTTTTACATTAAAAAAATAATATAACTATTTGATTAATAAGTATATATTTCCTATAAAAATAGATAATCATCAATAGGTGAAAATCTTTTTTGCTTTTTTGGTTATTTTTGGCTGATTTCGGAGTGAGCTTCACAATTTACCGAATTTTTTTCACAGGGTCTTCAAAGGCGGTTTTCTGGGCTTTCACAGACTTTTTAAAATTTTTCACAGGGTTTTCAAAGACCTTTCAAAGCCTTCTCTCATTTTTACCTTTAAAACGCTCTTTTTTCTAATTTTCACTATTTTTCGCTCTTTTTTACAATTTTAGGTGTCAAAATCTATTTTGACAAAACGCGCATTTAATGCTAAATTTTATACATAAAAACAACAAATTACCACGTATTCCTACCTAATCCCACCTTTTCCCACTTAGTATAAAACCTAGTGTCAAACTACACACATGTTTCTCTTTGCTCTATTTTTCAATCAAAATGGTATGCTGTCATTAAGAGATGCACTATGATCAGCAGCACCTGAAGCGATAGCATAATTTTGAGAAGTAACGGAAGAAGGGGCAGATTGATCTTTCTTTACATCAAGCAAATACAACTCGCCTTTGAATTGTGGCAAGACAATCTCTGTTGTGTAATGGTCATGCCCATTTTTATCTTGCCATTTGCGTGTTTGTAATTTTCCTTCTACGTAAACTTTTGAACCTTTGTTGAGATATTGAAGTGCAATTTTTGCCAAATGTGGATTGAAAACCACAATGGAGTGCCATTCCGTTTTCTCTACTTTTTGATGAGTATTTTTATCCGTATAGCTTTCAGAAGTTGCTATACTAAAATTGACTATTTCTGCTCCAGAATTCATTGTTTTGCTTTCGGGATCAGCACCTAAACGCCCGATTAACATCACTTTATTTAGCATGTTTTTTTACCTTAAACTTGTATTTTAATACATACAAAATCCTAGCATGATTTGCATATTTTTTCAATTATTTCAAAAGGATATTGTTGTTTTTTAACATATAAAATTATGTTTTAGATGACTGATTCTTGATAATGACTGATCACAAAACATTCTGCAGTAAATTAATAACTTTTTGAAAAGAATCAGCAATGGTACCTACTTCTTTAGTAGCATTACCAATTTTTAGAATTCTTTCTTTCCAGTTTTTACCAAGTCCCTTAACTTGATTCATTGTAATTTTCTGTAAAACAGGTTCAATGGATCTCAGCCATTCGTCACTTCTTTTGTCTAGTTGAGAAATTTTACTACATAGAATTTTAGGATCATCACAATCAGATGCTTCATTGCGGACAATAAACAAATTATCTACATGAGTATCTTCAATCAAATAAGGAGAATGAGTAGAATAAATCACGCTATTCTTGTCAAAAGATGATAATTTCTGTAAGGATTGTAATATTTTTTCTTGGGGGTGGATATGTAGATTGCTCGCTGGTTCATCCAATAAGAAAATTATTCCATTTTTGCTCCTATTGGTACGGATATCTGTAAGTACTTTAAAACAAAAGAACCAACGACATCCTTTGCTTCTTTCATGTAAAGAAAAAGTACGGTCCTTGGCTTTGACCTTTAAACAAAAATCTACAAAGTAAGAATGAGATTCTATCGCTTTTTCTATGCTAAATCTATCAAATACAGTTTTTCCTCCCGTAATGTCTTCCCAATCTTTGGTAACAACAGTGTTAAGATAATCATTTATAGAAGATAGACGTTGATCGACGGCATCTTTATCATTACAATCAACGATATCACGTTGAAAGCTAATATCAAGTTTTGGTTCTTTACTAGAGCGTTTTTTACGACTGCCAACCAATAAATCATTAAAAATATCATGCCATAAAAGATTCTTTTTATCGCTTAGCGAACTATCTTCTTTTAATTCTTTATAGCAATATGGAGCTTCACTTTTTAAAAATCTAATCTTATCAGGTACATCAAACATAAAATCATCATAATAGACGATTTCAGGAATGTGGCCCTTTAGGTAATTTAAAAGAGCTGTTGCTGTTTCATCTCCACAATTCTTACCGTTGATCTTTATATATTTTTCTGTGCAAATACTATTAGCGAATGAATATACAAAAGATAAATGGAGTGTCTGTTTTTTTTCAAGTAAATCATCTTTGATTTTTTTAAGTGTTTTAATCTTAGCTAATTTTTCAATCTCTGTTTCATCCAATAAAATTGTGGTAGATAAAACAATATCTTCATCAAAAAAAGCTGTTTTAGGACGTATAGAAGCAAAATCTTCGACTGTTAATTGTTTCCCTAAACATAGCTGTGACAAGAGATGAATACCTTGCAAAGTTGTTGTTTTTCCTGATTCATTATTTCCCACCAAAATAAAAGGAAAACTTCTATCTCCTCCTGAGAAATCTATTTTTAGAGGCTCTCCTATTCCTTTAAAATTTTCTAATTCAAATGAAGTAAATATCATGATAGTCTCCAGTGGTACCCTAAAAACAACGCCTTATAACATATAAAATAGGAATGTTTTTATCGTGTTCCAAAATGATCAGCAAATTTCACTATTTTGCTGTTTTAAGCCGCTTTAGAATTGCTACTGTCATGACACTCTTCACTAGGCTTGCCTATTCTCATGAATGAAATGCGCTTGCCTCCTAAGGCTAGGTTACGCGTATTTTCAACTGCTGTAAAAACTCTCTCAGCAACACCATAAAGCCTGCTTTCTAAATCACGACAATAATGCGCTAGATCAGCGCATGAGGGCACAAATGTTGTGGACATGCCTTTTGCTTTACCACGTATAAGATTTTTAACAGCTTGCAATAAAGACCAGAGTGAAATGCCGTTAAGAGCTGCGATATAAGCCTTTGCACGCGCTTCTACATTTGAAACTTTTTGCATTGTCAAACCACCTTCAAGCACATCAAGAGCCTCTGCTATGTCTTCAACAGACGCTTTCACGGTAAGTAAGTTTTGAACAGTCTGATAAGCTTCTAAAGCTTGTTTCTCTAGGGTTGCTGTCAATTGAATGCCATTTCTCAAGGTCCATGGAAACTCCAGAGTTACACATTGCTCTATCTGTTGCACGGTATCTTGTAGAGGTGTCACTAAGCTGTGTTGCACCGATAAGATTACGGATTGTCTCTCCGGTACCACCACGAGTTCTTTGATCTTTTGAAAAGTTTCCATTGTTTCCACCATTGTTGTTCGTGTTTTTTGTTTTTTCTAAATCATCAACCGCCTTGCGTACCCAGTTACGCCATGTTGCTTGCCAATCGGTTTTGGTTGCATTTGCTCCGGCTTTTGAACGCCAGTAATCTCGAAACTTTGCAATTTCGACTTTGACGCGCTCTGGAGGCAAGCCCTCTGCAATGGCAAAATCGTAATCCGGTTCAAAATCCGTAGGCAATCGACAACCGCGATTAGCTTGCGCTCGTTTTGCTTTTTTGGGAACGTTCTCTTGCTCGTGAATGGGAGGTTGGTTGTCTGATGATGTTGTGATTTGCTCTGATGTGGTCTCAACAGCAGCAACCTCTGTTGGCTCGTCAACCTGTTCGTTTGTTTCTAAACTTTCAGAACCAATTTCTTTTTTTGCTAAAACGTTAGTTTTAGTTTTTTTATATATATTCTTATTCTGGTTCTTTATAGCTTGATTTTGCTTAGCGTTTGCTTCAGCAAAAAAAACGTTTTGCTTGTCATTTGCTTCAGCAAAATTATTAACATGTTGTTTTGTATTGTTTTTTGCTTGTGCACCTTTTTTACCAGCTTCACTACGAACTTGCGATATGTGCTCTTTTTTATCAGAAAAATCTTTTAGTTCTTCTTCAACGCGCGTATTCCACAATCCATTATCTGTCTCAACAAGTTTATCGTTCCTCATTAAGTATTCGACAATAGCTGCAAATTTTTTCTGCGAACAATTGCAAGCACGTGCAAGCGTTTCAAAATCTTCTTTAATTGGTGCTTTTTTATCGTACATGCGAACGAGAAGCGTCATATAAGCGCCCCTTTGCTCTAACGTCATTCCATCTGTACCACTTATCCAGTCATACAAATGGAATCTTATCCATGGCATACCATTAGACATGCGCGCCCCCTTCTTTCATTAAATATAAATTAGTGATCATAATCCCCCCCTTAAGGCTGTTGCCTATTTATGCGTGAGCTGTGACAGAGCGCGTAGTCATAAGTTAAAAAAATGAACTCACTCAATTCAAAAATACACTGCATGCTTCATCTCGCTGCACTAACTAAATGTGTAGACCGATTGTATTTCTGTAAACTATCTATGAAATGCTTTTTGAAACCGTGCGCATCGCTATATGCCTTTATAGATAATGAAGGTCCTAAAGTACTTTGAACTATCAAATTATCATTTGCATCAAGAGAAAAATTCCAATCAGAATCGCTAAAAACAATTGTGCTGCCGTCTGGAAAATCCATTTCTTTTATTGAATCTTTCAAAATGTGAAAAGTGTAATATGGTCTTTGCAATACCTTTGTAGAGCTTTGCATTTTTTTATGAGAGACATAAAAACAAAAAATCGTGATTACATTGACTATAAAAAACACAATCATCGTCGCCCAACTGGAATCCATCTGTATTTCCTTTCTTCTTTAAGAATGTGAATGGTGCTGTTGATGTTCATTCTTTTCTGTAGAAGCAGCAGTAAAAGCAGATTGTGAAGATAATTTAGAATCACATGATTGCGTCCTATAAAAAAACGAGAAAAAGTCTTCTGCCTTAATCGGTGCTCCAATTCTTTTGGCTTCATTCAAAAGAATTGGGATATGTTTTGTTGGAATTCTCCCACCAGTTCCACCTTTTGATATAGGACGGAGCCAGACATATACGCGTGTTCTATGCACCCCAAGCAACTGAGATACCCTACGAACCCCACCTAATAGATTTATTATTTCCGAAAATTGTTTCATAGCACATTATGTAGCGATTATAAAAACAATGTCAAGAAGGAAAATTAATAATGAAACCACATGTTGCTAAATTAGAAAATGACGATTGTATACAACGTACCTACAATAAAGATATGACAATAAGTATCTCACAATGGTTGCAAAATGCCTTATCTGAAGCTGGATTAAGCCAATCAGAGCTTTCAAGACAGCTAACCGCTTCTTTAGGTCGCTCGATAGATCGTGCTGCCGTCAATAAAATGCTAAAAGGAACAAGAGATATTTCTGCTCGAGAATTATTAGAAATATCAAAGCTTACAGGTGCTTCTATTCCTACTAATCACTTAGTTCCTTTGATTGGATCTGTAGGAGCCGGAGGAGAAATAATCGCAATAGATTCTGGTTGTCTAGAAGAAGTAGAAGCCCCGCCATCTGCTCCTAAAGGAACTGTTGCTGTTCGCGTGGTAGGTGATTCTATGTTTCCAGCCATTGAAGAAGGAAGCCTTCTTTTTTATTCCTATCATTTGCCACCAGAGGATCTTATTAACAACCGCGCCATCATAAAAACTAAATGTGGAAAAGTTTACATCAAAGTATTACGTCTAGGGAAAGAAAAAGGGAAATGGGTTTTATCCAGTATAAATGGAAAATATGCTGATATCGTAGATGTAGAATTAGAATGGTGTGCACCTATCGACTGGATTAAGCCAGCCAGAATATGAGTTAATATTTTTATATTTCTCTTCAAGCAAGCCTTTAGTTTATTACTTTTAAAAAAATTTTTAAAATCGCTACATTTTTTGTTGACTTTGTTTTTAAAATCGCTACATTGGTATCCATAAACCACGCACAAACAATCGCCAAGAGGCGTTAGGGAGGAAAAATTATGGAAAATCCAATTCTTATAAATTCCGATGAAATTTTATTAGTTGTCTATAATGATGATCAAAACATTGGTCGGTCAGGACCACTGGATGAAAGCCAAGTTCTAAAAATTATTGACGAGGCAGATGATGCAATCCAAATCTTTCGCATCAATCCTTCTGAAAAGAACTGTGAAGACATTTCTGAAGAGATCGCAGAAGCATATGTAAAAGAAAATATCGAACGTCTCTATGAGGATAGTGAGGTTCATTATTTTATATGAGAAAGTGATGTTACAATAAACTTTTAGGCGAGATCGCAGACGAAAAATATAATGATGAGATTTACGGTACTTACGAACAACAACACCGTTTGCGTCCTTGTGATGTGCTTTAAAAATTCTAAAGGGCGCTTTTAAATGTGCCCCCTTTAATCCATCAATAATTGATTAGAGTAAACTTATGAATACACATGATAATGATAGTGAAAGATATCTCATACCTGAAAACGAGGTAGACAACAAAATCGGTTATGTCCAAATGGTCAATGCCCATGTAATGCATAGGCACTTACATTTGAAATAAGATTTTTCCACTTGGTTTAATGATTGTGTTGAAAAGCTTGATCTAAAAGAAGGCGTGGATTTTGTTTTTACAAAACAAGAATGGAACAGACAGAAGATTTGTCCAAAATCTGAAATAGAAACAGATAAAACCGATAATCATTACTTCAAAATTTACGCAGCAAGGAAAATCGCTAAAGCAGAGCGCCATAGAAACTATGGCAGAATATTATGCCAAAACTTGTGTTTTCATTAATTTAGGAAGTGATGATGAAAAGCCTTATTGTAACATCTGAAAAATATGAACTTTTTGAAAGGAGTTCATCATGAATACTCTCATAGAGATTAAAGAACAAGCCATTGATAAGGAAATTGTTCAGACAGTAAATGCACGTGATCTGCATACATTCTTAGAGGCAAAACGTGACTTTTCCAATTGGATTAAGGACCGTATTACCAGATACAATTTTATAGAAGGACAAGATTTTATAAAAACACAAGATTTGCGGTCACCAAATTTGGCGAGCGCAAAATCTAGAGCTGTTATCGCAATTAATTACCATCTCACTTTGGAAATGGCAAAAGAACTTTCCATGGTAGAGCGTAATCAAAAAGGTAAACAAGCCCGTCAATATTTTATTGAATGTGAACGGCGTGCAAAGAAACCTTTAGACCTTGCAAACGCTTTAGAAGACCCTCTCTTTGTGAAAAAACTGCTTTTAGAAAGCGTCACACAATTAGAGACCTTAAAAAGCGAAGTGAATACCCTTAAACCAAAGGCAATGGCTCTTGAAAGCTTACAGCGTCATAATGGACTCTTCGGTCTTACAGAAGCTGCTAAAATACTCGAGATGCAATCAAAACAGTTCATTCTCTTCTTACAGAAAAAAGGTTGGGTTTACAGACGAGCAGCAGGTGGAAATTTGCTTTCTCATCAAGACAAAATCCAAAAGAAACTTATGGATTGTCCAACTATCACACTTCAAACCGCAAGTGGAATAGAAAAGGTCATTCCTTTGCGCAAAAATCACAGCAAAAGGAATTGGTGTGCTGTCTCAAGAGCTTAAAAGACAAAGCATGCATTAAGAGGAGGTTATTATGATAAAAAAGAAATACGAACTGACTGATGAGACAATTAAAGTTGATAGAATAACGCTTTACCGTATCCGTGCATTAAAAGACTTTGGAGATGTTAAAAAAGGTGATCTTGGTGGCTGGGTAGAGAGTGAAAGAAATCTTAGCCATGATAACAATTGCTGGATTGGTGGTGAGGCATGGGTTTATGATGATGCCGAAGTTTATAATAACGCAAAAGTTGGTGGTAATGCCATAGTAGCTGGCAAAACAGCATTTTATGGAAGTGATGCTATCTTAAGGTAGGGGCAAAAATCATGGAAAAAAAATACGAACTGACTGATGAAAAAACTGAAGTTAATGACAAAACACTCCGCCGCATTCGTGCATTGAGAGATTTGGGGGATGTCAAGAAAGGTGATCTTGGCGGCTTTATAGAGAATGAAGACAATCTAAGTCATGATGGCAATTGCTGGGTAGGCGATGATGCAAAAGTCTATGGTTATGCCAAAGTTTTTGGTGATGCTTATATTGATAACATTGCTGATATTTACGAAAATGCATGTGTTTTTGCCAATGCACAAATCTACGAAAATGCACAAGTTTCCGGTGGTGCATTTATTAATGGAAATGCTAAAATTTATGACAGTCCATTGATTTCCATCAGAGCAAAAGTTGGGGGAAATGCCAAAATCTATGGTTATGCATTTATTCATGGAAACGCAGAG
>NZ_JBHIRR010000018.1:0-31194 GCF_042197325.1 Bartonella sp. AA16NXGY
TTGACCCTTGAGGGACGCCCTGAAATCATGGCGGATCAACCTCTCATCCTTCAAGGGTTTCGTGGGCAAATCAATGGGCCATGGAAAGCCGCAACCGTCACCCACCGCTATGAAAAACAAAGCGGATACACAACAGAAATCACACTCGAGGCACCAAACAAGGGAAAAGAAAGCAATGAGAACATTGAACATGCTAAAAACAGAAAATCCAAGAGATAATTTTGCTTCTTCTTTTCGTCAACTTCCCCATAATATTGAAGCGGAACAGGCATTACTTGGAGCAATCCTGATTAATAATAATGCACTCGATCGCGTTTCAGACTTTCTCAAAGCAGAACATTTTTTTGAAAGGCTACATCAAAAGATCTTTGAGATTGTCTTACAAATTATTCAAAATGGTCATCTTGCAAACCCCATTACAATCAAGCCCTATATCCAAATGGAAGAAAAAGTTGGAGATATTACTGTATACCAGTATGTTGTTCGCTTAGCCACAGAGGCAGTCACTATTATTAACGCTGAAGATTATGGACGCGTCATTTACGATCTTTTTATCCGACGCTCTTTGATTAATCTTGGCAATGAAGTTGCCAATACAGCCTTTGATGCGCCTGTCGAACTTACACCTTCCCAACAAATTGAAACAATTGAAAATCAATTATTTGAGTTAGCCGAAAAAGGAAAATATGGGGGTGGGTTTGAAAACTTTGATACAGCCATTGCAAAAGCACTTAACATGGCAAGCGCTGCAAAAAAGCGTTCCTCACAGCTTTCTGGGATAGCTACCCATATCAAAACCCTTGATGAAAAAATGGGAGGATTACAAGCATCTGATTTAATTATCCTTGCGGGGCGCCCTGCTATGGGGAAAACCTCTCTGGCGACCAATATTGCTTTTAATATTGCCAATGCTTGTAAGCGTGATAACAGCCAAGAAGATGAAGGGGGCATTGTTGGTTTCTTTTCACTTGAGATGTCAACAGAACAGCTTGCAACTCGTATTATCTCAGAACAAATAAAGGTTTCTTCTTCTGATATGCGTCGTGGTAATATCTCAGAAGAGCAATTTACCAACATCATTTACGCAATGCGTTCCTTACAAACAATCCCTCTTTATATTGATCAAACGGGGGGTGTCTCCCTTGCACAATTGGCCGCCCGTGCAAGGCGTCTTAAACGACAACATGGTCTAGATGTCTTGATTATCGATTATATCCAACTCATGACAAGCGGTTCAAAGCGTTCATTAGAAAATCGCGTTCAAGAAATTACAGCCATTACCACCGGATTAAAAGCACTTGCAAAAGAACTCAATATTCCCATCATTGCTCTGTCACAACTTTCACGTCAAGTTGAAAACCGAACCGATAAACGTCCACAACTCTCCGACTTACGTGAATCTGGTTCAATCGAGCAAGATGCCGACATTGTTCTGTTCGTTTATCGTGAAGAATATTATCTCAAAAATGAAGAACCAAAAGAAGGCACCTCTGAGTATAGCAAATGGCAAGAGGCAATGGAGCAAGCCAAGGGTAAAGCCGAGGTTATTATAGCAAAACAACGCCATGGTCCGACAGGAATCGTTCCCCTTGCCTTTCAACCCGACTTTACATGCTTTAGTGATTTGGAAAAATAGGAGCAGAAAAATGCGTTAAAGAGAGCTTTAAATACCCTTTGAAAAGCATTTGAAGACCCTTTAAAACTCTTTGAGAAAAAATAAATTGGTACAAAACCTAGTGTCAAAATATACAAAACCTGCTGGCAAGCTACAACCGATGACAAGCTACACTGGCTGGGGAACTTGGATTCGAACCAAGATTGACGGAGTCAGAGTCCGCTGTTCTACCATTAAACTATTCCCCAATAAGGCAATTTTACCATTTCTAGCAGATTCTATAGTGTAGGCAAGTGCAAAAAATCTTTAGATTCTCGATAATAAAGAGCGATAGGGATATCATTATAATCCCCGTAGTGGCGGTCTCAATATTTTAGCATATAGCAATAAGCGAATAAAAACATATAAATAGAGCACACCGCGAATGGAGGCATCACAAACTCTTGTTGAAATATTCTCTAATAGGTATATGCCTGTCAGGCAACAGCTACTAAATCATGGAGAATTTATGAGTAATATTCCTACTTATCCTGTTACCCCAAACCTACAGTTGGTATACGTTTCAAACATAGAGTACTCTACGGCTTTTTACAAATTCATCTTCAAGAAAGAACCTGTGTTTGCCTCGCCACGCTATGTTGCATTTGCTTCTTCGGGGGATGCTCTCTTTGCTCTCTGGTCAGGGGGCGATACGCCTGAGGAAAATGCACCTCGTTTTTCAGAAATCGGCATTATGTTGCCTACTGGAGAGGACGTAGATAAGCTATATGTGGAATGGCAAGAGCAAACCACTGTTGAGATAAATGTTTTGAAGGAACCGTATACTGATGTATTTGGACGTACCTTCCTAATCAAAGATCCAGACGGACATATTATTCGTGTTTGTCCACTGGATTAAAAAGCTTGAGATCTGATCTTTAATTGTCTGAATTATAATACCTGAATTATAATAATTGTCTGTTTCCAAAACCTATAAGCTATGCAAGCTAAGAGGCTTACTTACGACGCGTGGCTTATCCGTTCGGTGCTGTTCCACTATATTCAGCCCCACAACCTGCCTGTTTCCACAGGCGGTCTCATTGGCTTGGACATCAGTCGGCGTTATTGCATGGCCAGCGATCAGTACTTGTAAAATCATAGAAGCTATCCCTTATCGCCTTATGTGGAGTCTTTTGTTGGAATGGGAGGAATATTTTTTACAAGGAAATTGATATCTTTATGAAGTTAAAAAGGTTTTGTACATAAAAACTAATAAAGTCAATATATTAAGTGCAGTTATTTTGTATGAATCCACTTAAGAACCCATACTTTTATGCATGTTTGAATTGATCATTTTTTATATAGGATTGCCATGAATGTATAGACTATAAAAAGCAAATCATAATGCAAATATTATAATGCATGGGTGCATTCAAATGAAATGAAAAGCGGTTATCATTCATAACAGGTCATAAATTTTATGATACGTTTTTATTATAGCACAAATCACATTGTTTTAAATTTCAGTTGTTTGGAATTATCGATAACATAAATTGCATACGTTTAAGAATGGATGTGTTTTGCTCTTTATTTGAGTGTAACCTTAAAAGGAATAATCGTTTGAAACTATCATAAGCTTATAGATTGAGTTCATAAAGATTGCATAAAAGGGTTTAAAGATAAGATCGTTTTTAAAAACGCTTACTAAAAAGTTAGTAAATCATAGGCAGGCATTATATAGATACTATCATCACAATATAGAATGAAATCACAATGTTATGTCTTATGAAACCGAAAACCTTTTAATGATATAACGCAAGCAAGCGAGCAAAAAACGTTTTAAAAGTTACAGTTTAAAAATACGAAACCAAATGAGCTTTCTCAAAATTTGGGGGGCACCTATTGAAAAAAAGATGAGGCAGCAAAATTCAAAACCATTGTAACATCTAAGGCATGGGATTTTACTCAATTTTGAGTCAAAAGCTATAATGTTTAAAGATGGCTATTCTAAAGATAACGCCTCCAAAATTGGATTGGTTAATTTTGCCAACTCAAATTTGAGCTGGTTAATTTGCAAAGAAGTTACATTTGAGTGCAAAATGAAAAGATACTTATGAAAGCCTTATTGAGAAAACATTCATTTAAGATGCATTTTCTTTTGATTGGATTGATAAAGTTACCAAGCGTTTATAGATTCTATAATGCTAATGAATGATATCAAAATCATAGCTATCATTTACGTTTCTTTTGATAAGTTTTCATATTTCTAAATAGAGCACTTGCAATATGATACGTTTTGTATATATGAATTTATTACTCCATTGTGGATGATTCATTTGAATCTTATAATCAATATCTGAAAGCCGCGTCATATCATTTGGCTCGGCTTTCTTTTTTGAATTCTCTCTTTAGATAGGTTTATAGCTATTAGATAAGGCTTTCCCATAAACAGAGCCAGATATACGTGTATTACTATGGAAAGGATTTATTTGCGCGAGGATTACCAGACAATGTTGCTTTGCTTGCGCAAGAGAAAAATTCTTCTCTCTCAATGATGTGTCTCAGATCCGAAAAATATTTAGCCAATTTAATATAAAAGGGGTTGCCACATCTTATACATGTGGTTCAAAGAATCCGCACCGGCTCAAGAGCTTATCATCTCAAATTGCAATTTTTAGAGGAAGAGAAAATATGCATTAAAGGGATTTTAAATAACCCTTGAAAGTTTTGCAGATCCTTTGAAAAAAATAAATTGATGCAAAACCTGCTTTCAAATTATACAAAACCCGATGACAAGCTACAATCATTAAATACTGGCTGGGGAACTTGGATTCGAACCAAGATTGACGAAGTCAAAGTCCGCTGTTCTACCATTAAACTATTCCCCAATAAGCCAATTTTACTATCCCTAGCAGATTCTATAGTGCATGCAAGCGCAAAAAATCTTTATGATTATCGATAATAAAGAGCGATAGGGATGTCATTAATTGTTTTGATTTGAATATCGACATCATAAATGTCTTTAAGAATTTCTGGTTGCATAATTTCTTTTGGAGTCCCACAATAGGCCGCTTTCCCATTTTTCAATGCAACAATCATATCTGAGTAAGATGAGGCAAAATTAATATCGTGCATAACAATAAGAATGGTTTTTTTCAGTTCATCAGCTGTGCGGCGTAACTGCTTCATCATAGAAACTGCATGTTTCATATCCAGATTGTTTAATGGTTCATCTAAAAGAAGATAATCAGTGTCTTGGCAGATAACCATGGCTATAAAAGCGCGTTGACGCTGACCGCCAGAAAGTTCATCTAAAAAACGGTCTTTTAAATCTTGTAAGCCGAGATAGCGTAGTGCACTGTCGATAAATTGTTTATCTTCATGTGTATACCAGCCTTTTGAATAAGGATAGCGTCCGAAACTCACTAAATCGTATACGGTTAAACGAAAAGACAAAGGATTTTCTTGACGCAGAATTGAGAGTTTTTGAGCCAAAATATCGTGGGGCATTTTATCAATATCAAAGCCGTCGATATGAATTGTACCATTATGGTGTGGTAAAAGACGTCTTATGAGCATTAAAAGAGTTGACTTTCCCGAACCATTGGGGCCAATCAGAGAAATAATCCCCCCTTTTGGAAGATGAAGGCATAAATTATCGATAATCAATCGTGCTCCGTAAGCCTTGGAAAGATGATTGATCTCAATCATTTTAGTTTTCCCTTCATCAGTAACATTAAGAAAACAATTCCCCCACAAAACTCAATGATAAAACTTAAACGTCCTGCCATATGAAAAATTTGTTCTAAAATAAATTGTCCCCCCACCAGACAAATAATAGCCAATAATATTGCAATTGGAACAACAACACTGTGTTTTGCTTGAGGAGAAAGTTCATAGGAAAGGTTGGCAACTAACAGTCCAAAAAAGGTGACGGGGCCTACCAATGCGGTGGAAATGGATACGAGAATGGAAATAAAAATAAGGACAGCTGTCGCACTTTTGTGGTAATTAACGCCAAGATTGAGGGCATTTTCACGTCCTAAAGCCAAGATATCAAGAAGATGACGGGAATGCCATCCAATCAGACTCACAATGAAGACAATGATTGTGGCAAAGCCTATTAACGGTGTATTAAATTTATTAAAATTTGCAAACATAATATCGGTTAAATTCATCATTTGGTCTGGATTTAGTTGCAATTGCATAAACATCCGTAAACTGAAAAAAAATCCGCCTAAAACAACACCGATTAAAAGCGTCAAATGAAGTCCTTTTAGGCTTCCTGAAAAGAGCCAGCGAAAAAGGCTTATTGAAAAAAGGATAAGAATGAGGGCTTCAAGAACAAGCTGTCCTTCTTCATTCAAAAAGGGCAAAGAAAGAGAGCCTACAAAATACATTAGGGCAGTCTTTATTAAAATGTAAAGCTGATCAAATCCCATAATTGAAGGAGTAAGAAGACGGTTATTAACAATTGTTTGAAATAAAACCGTGGAAACGCTTATTGCATAGGCAATAAGAAGTAGAGAGGAAAGTTTTGTAAGACGAAATTTCCATGTATAAACATTGATATTCCACGTCATGTAAAGACTAATGACAGTGCATGCTATGATGATAAGTGTTGTTAGTACACATATTGTTTTTCTTCTTCTATCCAAGACGCTTTCTCCAGCGTAAAAGCAGTATCATAAAAATAAAACTACCGATTACACCCATTATGGTGCTGATGGGAATTTCAAGAGAGGGATGAATGATTCGTCCTAAAAGATCACAAATCAAGACCAATCCTGCACCGCTGATGGCCACCCAAGGAGCGGTATAGCGCATATTATCTCCCATGAAACTTGAAACAATATTTGGAATAATCAATCCAACAAAAGGAATACGGCCAATGGTACACACAACAACAGCAGTGATTGAGGCGACAATAAAAAGACCAAAAAACATGACAACACGATAATTCAATCCAAGGTTATTGGTTAAATCTTCTCCCAAACTTGCAACCGTAAAGCGATCAGCAGTACAATAGGCCAGAATACAAAGGGGAAGAGATAGCCATAAGAGTTCATATTTTCCTTCAAGAACCATCGAAAAACTGCCAAATAAGTAAGCTTGAAGAGAAGGAAGTAACATTTCATAATCTGCAATGGCATTGGTTAAAGAGCCAATAATATAGCTTAGCATAATCCCTGTAAGGGGTACAATGAGAGCAGATTTTAGAGGAATGCGTTGCAATAAAAACATAAAAAGTAAAGTGCCTGCCATGGCAAAGATTGTCGCAACGACCATTTTTCCTAAAACAGGAACATCGGGCAAAAAAATCATAATAAAAAGAATGCCAAGGGAAGCAGATTCAACGGTTCCGACGGTTGATGGCTCGACAAAGCGATTGCGTGTTAATAGTTGCATAATCATACCTGAAAGTGCAAGTGCTGCGCCTACTAAAAGGATTGCAATGGTACGAGGAAGACGCGTTTGCCAAAAAATAAGCCACGCATGGGGATCGGCTGCGAAAAGGTTAGAAGGTGTGACATCAGAATAACCAACAAAAATGCTGAGGATAGACAGGAAAATTAGAAGTGTTATGGTTATCCAGTAATTCTTCACGTTAAATCATTTTCTAACAAAATTTAATAAAAAAACAAAGGTTATTTTATAAACAACCTCTGCTTTTAAATTTTATTTATATAGCAAGCAAGCTCTTTCGTGGGCTTATTTGCTCTTTGTAAAGGCTTCATTGATCTGCTGTGCGGTTTCAATGAGCGCCGTTAAACCACCATTTGCACGATACCAACTCCAAGAGTCCAAATAAATAATTTGGTTTTGTTTGCTTGCTGTTGTGCGGTGAACAAGCTCATTGTTGAGCAATTGTGCTGCGGATTGTCCTTCCCGTCCAATGGCTGCATCGCGATCAATCACTAACAACCAATCAGGATTGGTTTCAAGAATGAATTCAGGAGAAATGAGTTGTCCATGTTTTTGCACGGTAAGTTTATCGGTTGCAGGGGCAATTCCAAAAGCGGAGTGAAAAATATCGAAACGTGATTTTGGTCCGAAAGCACTGATTTTTCCACCAGAGGTCATGAGTATGAGCCCGGTGCCTTTTCCTTGGGTATTTTTACGGACTTCAGCAAAAGCTTCATTGATTTTTGCAATTTCCTTTTCTGCTTCTTGTGTTTTACCAAAAATTTTTCCAAGGATAGACACATTTCGTTTTATATCTTCAAGAGAATTTTCGTTTTCTACGGTTAGATCAATTGTTGGGGCTATTTTGGATAAGTCTTTATATTTTGCTTGAGTTCTGGAGGAAATAATAATCAAATCGGGTTGAAGAGTGGCAATTTTTTCATAATCTGGCTCAAAAACGGTTCCAATTCTTTCATATTTTGCATCGTCAAATTGTTGCAGATAGGAAGGTTTTTTTCCTTCAGGAAGGCCGATAACTGCTTGGATACCAAGGCGATTCATATTATCTAGCGAGGCAAGATCAAACACAACAACCTTTTGCGGAGAAGTGGGAACAGAAGTCGTTCCTGAAACATGATCAATCGTTACATTTGTCTGGGTACTGGTATTTGCAATACTCGTATGAGTCCACAAAATCGTTGCAAAACTAATTGCAACCAGTAAAACAGAAGTCATCCATTTCATATATTTTATCATCGTGATTTTATCCTTTTATCTAATATTACAAAGGTTTGCGCACTTAAAAACTTAACTTTGGTATTTTTATGCACAAAATGAAGCGTAAATAAATAACACTATGTTGTAAAGTTGACTTACATATGTTACAAATCGTTCACTTACCTCATTTTCACTTAATTCTAGTGTTTTTGCAACATTATTTAGAAAGTTTGACATATGATCAATGTATTTAAAAAGCGTACACGTTTGTACGCACTGACAACAAGTGCTTTCTTCTTTTTACAAGGTGTAGATGTTTCTATGGGGAATGGTTGGTTCTCATCATACCTTCCTTCAGTTTCATTGCCATCATTATCATCATTTACCTCTTTAATTGGAGGATCGAGCACAGGGGCTATAACACCACCCGGAGGAGTGGGGGGGTCTGAAAGAGCAGAACCTAGAGTCGATAATGCTGTTAATAGTGGTCCTGCTCAGCCTCAGCCTCAGCCTCAGCCTCAGGCTCAGGCTCAGGCTCAGATTGTGCCTGTTTTAAATCATATTCGACCTATTAGTGCTTGTCATTCTAGAAAGAATAATGTTTTTGTTCCTGGCATGATACGGAATGTTGCAGGTAGTAGTGTTCGTGTTGCGAGTGGTGCAGGTGCAGTACCTGGTGTTGCGAGTGGTGCAGGTGCAGTGCTAGGTATTTTGGGTGATATTCCAGATGGTGTGGGTGGTGTGCCAGGGCTCCCAGGTTCAGGCGTTTTATCTACTGGGATAGGAACAGTAGCAAATGTGCCGCAAGCAGGTGTACCAGCTGGCTTTGGTGGCTCATTAGCTCTTGTACAAGATACTTTATTATCAGGTAATATAGCAGGAGGAGGATTAAACACTGTAAGTCAACAAAGACCAAAGACTATATTAGGTGTTTCGAGTGGGGCAGATACAACGAACCTGCCTGCTATTCCAGGTGTTGGTCCCGGTACTATGCCAAATGATGCTTTGAGTGATATGCCAGGTGTTCCAGGTACAGGCGGTGTAACTACTAGGAGAGCAAGAGCAACAAGAGCAGAAAATGTGGAAGCAAAAGAAGCAAAAACAGCAATAGCAAGTGGGAAGAAAGCACGTGCGGGGCGTGCAGGTGTGCCAAGTGGAGTAGGTGGAGAGTTAGTTAGATTACTAGATGTTCCAAGAAATGTGGATGTTTGGCGATTATTTAATATTCCGCGAAAAGATAGTTTAAGCGAAACATATTTTCCAGTGGGGGAAGAGGCGCTAAGAGTACAAAAAGCGAGTGCAGATGGTCTTGTTGGTATGCCAGGTATATCGAGTCCTGTATTGAATTCTTTACCACCCGATACATCAGGTGCTATGGTGCCTGGTGTGAGTGTATCTATACCAGTTGGTGATGGTGTTGGGGCTCTAGAAATTATAGATTCTGTGGAGGCAGGTAAAGGATTGGCTGATTTACTCAATGGTGATCAGCGAATATATGGATCTATTTCCTGTGATCAGTCCGGAGTATATACTCTAATAGGGGGGGCTATTATAGCGGATCAAGGTGAGAGCGCTGTAAATGTGGAATCTCCTCTTGATGATGGGAAAGTAGTTGTTAATTTGGACGAAGTATCCATTGAAAGTATGAATATTGGGAAAGAACTTTCTGAAAGTTTATCTGCAGTGGGTATACAGGATTATAAAGTAGGTATAGAGAACATAGATAGTTTATATACTCATGATCCGCTTTATGTTGGTGTATATGTCGGAGATTCTGCTTCACATATGAATGCAGAGGTTAATTTGAAAAACTCAAATATTCAGGGTTTTTTTATTGGGCTTCGGACTGAAGAGACTGGAAAGATCACGATGGTGGGGGGAGGAATCAGAGATGCGTATATAGGTGCTCTTGCTAGTGATAATGGGTGGATTGTTTTAGAGAATGTAGATATTAATGTTAAAAGAATCGGTTTAGTTAGTTTGGGTCCATCCGTTATCGAGATGAGGTCTGGAGCAATTACCGTGAAAGAGGGTGGAATAGGAGTTATCTCTACAAAAGAGGGGACTGTTCTACTAGACGGGACGGTTATCAATGTTGCTGAGGAACCAAAAACTACAGAAGTTGGTACTTCGGAGACGAATATAGGTTTATTGTCACTTGGAGGTACTATTTCCTTTAAAAATGGAAAACTTAGAGCTCCTAATACTGTTGCATTGTTGGTAAGTGATAGCTTTAAGAATAATATCTCTGTAGCTTCTAATAGAGTAGGAGCGGAGAGTGAGGATGGCGATGATACGCAACAGGGTTCTAAGGCTGATAGTGATTCTTTCATTGGTGAGGTCATCTCTATTGAAACTAGAGATGGCGCTGTCCTTAATAATATTAGTTCCACGTATTTTGAGGCTTTATTCCCTATAGAGAATTTTTTAGGAAGCGGTGCAGATTCTAGAAGTACTAGTGCACCATCTGGAGCTGGCGCTGGAGATTCTGCAGTGGTGGCGTCTAAACCAGATCCAAACTCTAGGGTTGTCAACTTAATAGTTTCTGATATTCAAAATTCAACCGTTAAAGTGGAAGGTAAGTCTTATGGTGTATTTTTTGGTGATATACCTTCGAATGTGAGGAGAAAAAATGATCAAACGAGAGTGAGACAAGAAAGTGGTCAAAATGTAGGTCAAAATCTGGGAGAGGGCGGAATAAAAGATGATGGAGATAGTTTACGTGCAGTTCTTTTGAAAAATACGGTTTTCAGAGTTCCTGATGGTGTGGTCATTTATGGTAACAGTTTGGATGGGTACGTCGTTGTAAAAGATGACTCAACTCTTTCGGGTGATTTAGTGTTGAAAGCTGAAGAGGGGTCGCATTTGTCGGTTTTTGTTGAAGACTCTGTCGTCATGGGGGGAGCTCACGTTGATAAAAAATCTCAAGCTAGGCTTTTTCTATCTGGGGGATCAGAGTGGTATTTAACAAAGAAACTGCATAATAGTTTGGAAAATTCAAATACGGGTTGTGTAGATTCATGTCTTTCGTCTATGAATCTTGTAGATAGTAATGTTAGATTTTTTACTTCTTTGAAAAATGAAAATACATCTAATAAAGATATTGAGTATCGAACTCTTCGCATAGGAAATGGGAATGGAACAGTTTATAGTGCTGCTTCTGCCGCTTCTGGTGCTTCTGCCGCTTCTGGTGCTCCTGCCGCTTCTGGTGTTACAATTTACTTCAATGCAAATTTGATGCCTAGCAATACAGAAAATTCTCAAATATCTGACAGATTGTTGATTCATGGTGATGTTTCTGGAAAAACAATGGTAGTTGTGAATGATACTTCTGATGGTATATCACAAAGTCAGGATACACCTCATAGCATTTCAATTATTCAGGTTTTTGGAAATGCAGAGAGGGATTCTTTTAAGCTGAAAGGTGATTATATTACACGAGAAGGGTTACCTTATAAGTATGTTCTTCGTGCTTATGGTCCAACTATTCCTCCGAAAATGCAGTATTTTGATAAGACATTACTTAAAAATAGTAGAAGTGTTTGGGATTTTCGTTTAGAAAATGAATATTTTATACCTCTCGTTTCTGCTTATACTGCTACTGCTAATTTTCAACCTATTTTTAAGGCTAAGCCACTTGTTGCAGTTGCTTCTACTGATGCTTCTACTGAAACTGCAATAAATACTAATGCTGACACTGGTGCTGGTGAAGTAAATAGTGAATCCATAACTCCTCCTGTATCTGGGGAATCTGCATCTGTAGTCTCTGTTCAAGGCAATTCACTTTTGAGATCTGAAACATCTGACGAATTTTATGAAGATGATGATGACGAAGATTTTACGGAATCTGAAACATCTGAGGCTGTAGTGCATACTTTTTTACCTGTTACTCCATCTTCGTCATCTGTTACTCCTTCTTTATCCAGAAATTTGGCACCTTTAGTACCTCCAAGAGTTAATTTAAGTGGGAGGTCTGATACGGGTAGAGGGCCTGTAATATCTGCCGATGAAATTTTTGTAACACCTGGGGATCATATTGTATCTAAGAGGCCATCACCTATAAAATCAGCTGCTGCTATGAAGGCTGCTATGAAGGCTTCTGCTCCTGTGGTTTCTGAGATAGCTGTTATATCTTCTAAAGGAGATTCTGCTACGCAGCCTTCTACTCCTGTGGTTTCTGAGATATCTGCTATATCTTCTAAAGTAGCTTCTGCTACGCAGCCTTCTACGTCTGTGGTTTCTGAGATACCTGTTATATCTTCCAATGGAGCTTCTGCTATGCAGCCTTCTACTTCTGTGGTTTCTGAGATAGCTGTCATATCTTCTAATGGAGCTTCTGCTACGCAGCCTTCTACGTCTGTGGTTTCTGAGATACCTGTTATATCTTCCAATGGAGCTTCTGCTATGCAGCCTTCTACTTCTGTGGTTTCTGAGATAGCTGTCATATCTTCTAATGCAGCTTCTGCTATGAATGCTTCTGCTCCTATGGTTTCTGAGACATCTGCTGTATCTTCTAGAGCTGTTGGGCGTGTTCTTATGCTTGGTGATCATGCTGGTAATGGAGATGTTTCTTCTAAGGAAACGGTTTCTTCTACATGTGGTGCTATACAGAATAATGGTGGAGAGGATTTGCGAACTCCTTATTTATGCAGTGATGGCCAAACACGTACAGTGGCAAACGTTACATTGAAGGTAAGTGATAAAACTCAACATCCTATGCATGCAAAAAATCAGGATACGGTTATTAAGTTAGAGGGAGCCACAATTAGTGGTGCGGATTTTTCTGATAGCAAAAATAATGTTGATTTTAATGAAATATATGCCGTGAGTGCTGTGCTTGCAGAAGAGGGGGCGGAAGTTGTTTTGGATAATAAATCAACAATTACCTCTTCTGTGATTGGGCTTGAAGCCCAAAATGGCGGGAAGGTTAAGATGAATAATGGAACAGTTAATGCTTATTATGTGGGCGCTTTGGCGAGTTCTGGATCATCTGTTAATTTAAAGGATACAAAAATTAACGTAACGGGGGATTTAGCTGTGGCTGGTCTGGCGAGTCAGGCTGGTGAGGTAACTATGGACTCTGGAACGATTATGCTGACAAATGGAGTGGCTGTGAGATCAGAAGCTAGGGGACGTGTAAGATTAAACAAAGTTAATATTACTGCGAAAAAGGAAGCAGGAAAATCGAATTCTACAGAGAAATTTGGACGTGCAGCTTTTCTGGTGAGTGATAATGCTTCTGTTGATTTTAAGAACGGAAATGTTGTTACTGATGCTCATGCTTTGTGGATTATAAAGTCTGGTGATAATGTGGTTGAGACGGGTTCTTCTAGGAGAAGGAGATCCTCTGACGTTCGTCCTACTATGAATCACGTAAATATCGAGTCTTCTACTGTTAAAGTGGAAGGTGACGGAGTCTACGGTATATATTTTGATGGGGGAACACAGAAGGAAGCGAGTCAACAAAATCGAAGTCAGGATTTAACAACTGAGAAAACAAATGTTGTTAAGCGGAGTACTGTGTCCAAACAGGAAAAAACGCCTATAGGCATAACAGGGACAGTTTCGTTGAAAAAAACTGATTTTGAAGTTGCAAATGGTATAGCTATCTATGGTAATAATTCTGGTGGTCGTGTTTCATTAGAAAATAAAACAACTCTTGCTGGTGACTTGTTATTAAAAGCTGAGAATGATTCGAACATATTGGTTTCAGTTGATAATTCTATTGTTACAGGCGGTGTTCGCGTTGATAAAAATTCTTATGCAAAATTAGACTTGGTTAATAATTCACAGTGGATTCTAAAAAGAAGTGCACAGAGGAATTTGGGGACTCTAGATTCAGGATGTGCGGATTCATGCATTTCTTCTGTAAGTCTTGTAAATAGTGCTATTGATTTTGCACCTTCGGAATCTGAAGGAAAATATCAGACTCTCCATATTGGAAATGGGAAAGGAACTGTTTATGCGGCACAGGGTAATGCTGTAATTCATCTCAATGCACGTTTAAATCCTCGTGATCCGAGTGATCAGCAAGTCACTGATCGGCTTGTCATTCATGGTGATGTTTCTGGAAAAACAAAAATACATGTACGAGGTGATGCGGGCAATGTAGGAGATGGTAAAGCGAATGCCAAGATTGCTCATACTGTTTCAATTATTCAGGTCTATGGTCAAGCGAAGAAAGACTCTTTCCAACTCGATGGCAATTATGTTGCACTGAGAAACTCACCTTACAAATACACCCTTCGTGCTTATGCTCCAGAAGCGACTTCGAAACAGGAGCATGTTCAGCAGAAATTTGTTAAGGATGGTGGAGAATTTTGGAACTTCCGTCTAGAAAATCAGTATGTTAAGTCTGTTGGATCTGCTGCCCTTCCTGCACAATTTGTAAGGTCTGTTGTTCCACAGGTTCCAACTTATCTCAGCTTGCCTAATAGTGTATTCCACGCTGGTTTGATGGATATTAGCAATCAAAATAAGCAATTGGAGACGTTGCGGATGACTTCTACAGGAATGGTAGAGGTTCGTGAAAATCCTGCTTTATACTTGCGCGGCTATGGTGGAAGTTACCGTTATGCTTCAGATCTGTCCGCACTTGAATATGGTTACGGAGGTGATCTTAGTTATAATGGTGTAGAGGCAGGTGTTTTGCTGCAAACTATTGAAAATGCTGACAGTGCTATATCCTTTGGCGTTATGGGAACTTATGGAAAACTTTCTCTGCAGCCTGTGAATGTTGAGTACAGTCAGAAGAGTGCATTTGATAAATGGACTGCTACGGTATATGGTAGCATGCAGCATAATGTTGGCTTCTATGTCGACGGTCTTTTATCCTATGGTCTGTTCAAAGGTGATGTTCTCACCCTTGCACGGGGTAAAACAGCAACATTAAAAGGTAATCCTTTGAGTGTTTCTTTAGCTGGTGGTCAGACAATTATGACAGGATATAAGGGCTTTGTCTTTGATCCGCAGGTTCAGGTTGTGTATCAACATCTCCAGTTTAATAAAGCCCGTGATATCGACAATTTTGATATTGAAATGGGTAACCTTAATCAGTGGGTAGCACGTGTTGGTGGACGCTTAACCAAGATTCCTACAGGTTCTGAAGGCGTGAATGCTATTGCTTTCTATGGTAAGCTTTATCTTGCTCATGGTTTTGAAGGAAAACAGTCTGTGCATTTCAATGATGCTTTCAAGTTAGGAGCTTTTGGTTCCTCTATAGAGGCTGGATTAGGTTTTAATGCCAAATTGTTGCCACAGTTCTCTCTGCATGCTGATATTCTCTATCAACATAAGCTTAATAAGGCTGGTTTTTCGGGAACAAGTTTTTCCGGAGGAGTACGTTATCAGTTTTAATATAAGGTACACTGTGTACCTTATTAGAAAAGGCAGCACATTGTGCTGCCTTTTTTCTTTGTAACAACTTGTGTTGTCTTTAAAAGATTTTCGTCTTCTTGATTGAGCAAAAAAACATAGTTTTTTTGTGTATGAGAGCACTTTTCTCCGCTAAAGCGAATTTTCTTAAAATTTATGCTGCTACTGATGCGATAGAGTGCTTCGCTTTTATCGGCTTTTTAAGCGTTCAGCAGACTGGTATGCGTTACGTTATCCTTTTTAGTACTGTATTGATATTATCTAATATAATATTTGATGTTTTCTAAAGCTCGTTTTTGAGAGTTTGTTTTTTACGGATTTAAATCATTGTTTCATTCATCTCCTTGTGGATTAATTTTTAAAGTTCACAAGGCTAGATTGTGTTTTTAATTAATTACACGCACTGGTTTCATTTTTTCTTTACACGAAATACAGAATGCATTATACACTTATAAATTGTGTTTTGTTGTTATTCTCTTATAGATGGTTTTTAGCGTAGAGCTTTTGCCAAATTTATTGGGATAATTCATTGCACAGTTCAAATAAGCATGAGGCATGTTCTTTTGTTACACTTTTCGTATTTTTGAGGTGTGCAAGGGGGTGTTTTGTAAGTGCTTTTGTTTTTAATGAGAGGGGAAGGAAAGTTTCGAGGGAACTATGATTAAAGTTTTTAGAAATCATGTATGTTTATGTGCTTGTACAACAGCTATCCTCTCTTTGCTTCAAAATGGAAGAGAAGTGTATGCGGCTGCAGAGGGGAAGGATAGTAATCGTTATGTTATAAAGGTTATCCCAGTTGTCTCTGCTAATTCTTCTCCTCAGCTTAGCGGGAGTAATAAGCATAAGCTTCCTCTTAGTGGAGAGAGTGGGGATAATTATTACCCTTCTAATATGATTAATGTTGGCAATAACGATGAGGGTATTCGTGGAGGAAATGACTATCGTAAGCTGAGTGGATTGGCTGGGGACACCAAACATCAGAAAAATGTAGATAACTCTGTTAAAGATGCAGACTCTGATGGAAGAGGAGTGAATCCTAGTTTTTATTACTATAGTGGGTTGTATTATGTATGTGATAATTGCGGGATAGATCCTAAAATTGATAATAAATCTTATACAATTACGAGTGCAAATGTTTCCAACTACCCTGCTAATCCCACTGCTATAACGGTGAAGGGAATAGGGACCAGAGTTTATGGAGAGAATGTAACTGTTAGCAGTGAAGTTTCTGATAAATCTTTTTTGCGTGGTGTGGCTGTATCAGATGACGGAAAGATTGTTTTGAAAAAACCGACGCTTCAAAATACAAAGTTAGCTCTTTTCGCTCATAATGGGATAATTGAGATAAAGCAGGGGATTATAGAGGACAGTGATAGGGCTGTTGAAGCTGTGGGGAATTCATTGGTTATTTTAGAGGGTGCAAAAGTTAATACGCGTGATGGGAAGGCAAGTCTTTCCAGTTATAGCGGGGCAGATATTTGGGTGGAAGGTGGGGAGGTTAACTTTACCAACAGTCATGGGATTTCTGCGATGTTGGGAGGGACGGTGATTCTCGATGGTGTCACTCTTACTGGAAAGGGCCACAAAGATAAAAATGATGCGGCTTTTTTAATGGATGAAGGGGGACGTGTTGAGTTTACAGGGGGGACTATTAAGGTTGAGGGTGCACATGGTATATTATTAGAAAATCCCGTCAAGCTTTTTAGTGTTGTACCAGAACGATCTGAAACAGAAGCTGAAACTGAAGATGAAGCTGAAGATGAAGCTGAAGATTTATCGAATAACTTTTATGTGACCGAGGCTAATTTTAAGTCTTCTTCTGTTACCGTAAAGGGTGAGGGATCTTATGGTATCTATTTTCAGGGAGAAAAGCCATGGAGCGAAGATGGGGATAAAAAAGAGGAGATTTCATTAGAGGAAGAAAAAGCTCCACCACGATTGGAAGTTGTTAATTTGGATACAACAGAGTTTTCTGTTGAAGACGATACGGCTCTTTATGGCAGCAATGTTATTTCTGGTGCGGTGAGTTTGATGAAAAGCACTCTTCGTTCAGGGAATTTTTTATTAAAAGCTGAGAAAGGGGCATCTGTGATCGTTTTGGCTGATGCTTCTACGCTTGAAGGTCGCACACACGTTGATAAAGACTCTAATGCCGAACTTTATTTGGGAGGTCGTTCTACATGGATTTTACAACAACCGCTGCAAAAAGATCAACATGCGGCTGCACATGATTCTTCTATTTCACTCGTTAGTCTTATGGGTGATAGCTCTATTCATTTTAAAAGACCAGAATCTCCTTCTATTGATGATTATCAAACTCTTCGTATTGGAAAGGGAAAGGGTGAAGTTTATAGAGTACGGGATGGTGCCTCTATTTCCCTTAATACATATCTGAATAGTGGTGGTGCTCTTAATCATCAAAAGACGGATCGTGTTTTAATTCATGGTGATGTTTCGGGAAAAACAAAGCTCCAAGTGCATGGAGTTGCAGGAAGTCCAGGAGGATATACGGGAAAGGGGGGGAATGCTGAAGGTATTTCAGTCATTCAGGTTTCTGGACAAGCAAAGCAAGATTCTTTTCAGTTGGAAGGTGGTTATGTAGCCTTAAACGAATTACCTTATCAGTATAAGCTTTATAGTTATGGTCCAGAATCTGAGTTTGGAAAAGCAAGTATGGATCAGAGATTAGTTGAAGGTAACGGGGAATTTTGGGATTTTCGCCTTGAAAGTAGGTCTATAGATTCTGATGTTCAACCTAAACCAGATCCTTCTCCTAAGCCAATTCCGGGACCAGAACCTTCTCCAGAACCAGCTCCGGAGCCTCATCCTCGTCCTAAGCCGGGCGTTAAGGCTGTTGTTCCGCAGGTTCCGACTTATCTCCTTTTGCCTAATGCCTTACGTCATATTGGTTTGATGAATGTTAACAATCAAAATAAGCGGTTAGAAGCTTTGCGAATTACTTCTGGGGGCTTATTAGAAAGTCGTGAAAATCCTCTCTTTTTTGTGAGCGGTTATGGCGGCAATCATCGTTATACTTCAAATCTTTCCACGCTTGAATATGGTTATGGCGGCGAGTTTGATTATAATGCACTAGAGGCAGGTGTTTTGCTGAAAGCAATCGAAAATATGTATGGTTCCACTTCTTTTGGAGTTATCGGGGCTTACGAGAGATTTTCTTTGCAACCTTTGAATGTTGAGCAGAGTCAAAAAAGTACATTTGATAAATGGTCAGTTACGGCATATGGTGGTATGCAGCATGATGCAGGTTTTTACGTTGATGGTCTTGTGTCTTACGGCTTGTTTAAAGGTGATGTTCTAACAACTGCACGTGGCAAGACGGCAACATTAAAGGGTTTCCCTTTAAGTGCTTCATTGACTGCTGGTAAAACGTTTATGGTGGGGGAAGACGGTTTTGTTTTTGATCCGCAAGTTCAGGTTGTTTATCAATATCTTCAATTTAATAAGGTGCGTGATGTGGATGGCTTTGATATTGATTTAGGAAAGCTTCATCAGTGGGTAGGGCGTGTTGGAGGGCGTTTAACAAAGAGGCTGGTTGCTACTGATGAGGCTCAGGTTGTTTCTTTCTATGGCAAGCTTCATCTTGCTCATGGTTTTGAAGGAAAACAATTTGTGCATTTTAAAGATGCTTTCCAGCTAGGTGCTTTTGGTTCTTCATTAGAAACAGGATTAGGTTTTAATGCCCAATTGTCTCAAAAATTTGCGCTTTACGGCGATTTGGTTTATCAGCACAAACTAACGAAGGCTGGTTTTTCTGGAACGAGTTTTTCAGGTGGATTGCGTTATCATTTCTAGTGTTGTTCCTGTTTTTGATTAATCTTTCAAAAAGCCACAAGTTGTACTTGTGGCTTTTCTCATTATCTATTCATCTTGTGTTATAGCATTTTTACGAGAGTATGACTTTGCATATCTTTAATATGCTTTTAGGTTGGACTTCTTTCATTTTTTTGAAAAGTCTGAAGAGTTTGTACGTTATTGTTTCAAAACGCGTATTTCAGAGTGATTATTATATTATTTATAATATTTTGATTTATAAAGATATTTTTAATTTAGGGTGCTGAAATATTTTCAAGGATTTTATGATGAATCCATAAAAAGCATTCCTTTGTCTATTATATGTAAAATTGGCAGGTGGATAATCATTTAAGAAAGGAGTCAATATAATTTGGGGAATTATATTAAGAGGAGAGGATTTACAATATTAGAAATTAGCAAAGACAAAGATGCTACTCAGGCACAATGAGGGCTGTATCCGATGAACTTGATATTATATCCGCTGTCGTTGTGAAATGGGGATGGAAAAAATGAGAGATATCTGAGAAAATTGGTGAATGAGAAACATAATGACGTATTGTTTTTTGAAAGTGTGTTTTCTTTAAATGCATAAATAAAAAGATGAAGTCATGTGTCATCTTCACTTTTTAAAATATGGCTCTGAATGTTTTTGAATATTGTAAAGTTGAATTAAAAGGAAAAGGTAAAATCGGAACTGATTTTTACACGTTCCTACTTTTTATTAGACTGTCTTACCATGAAGATTGCCTAAAAGGCATATGTGAACTCTTGTTTCTCAATTTTGGCATATGTTTTGTCTGCTTACAGAGTGTACACTGTTTCAATATAATATTATCGTAAGGATGTTGATTATATCCGTTTTGGCGGTGATTAGACGGCAGTTAAAGTAGGTGTTCTTAATGCATGTCAACTGACTAAGGGTGTTTTTGACTAACAACGTTAAAGGTGATTTTTCTGTCGTTCTTCAGTTATATTTTTGCAAATTCTTTGTAAAAGCGACAGATTTAGATTGTATTTTCGAGTAATTTTTCTATTCCATATTTACATAAAACACAAAAAATATTAATAAACTCACGATATTAAAACCTAAACGTATTAAATATTTTTCTTTTGGTTAAGTTTTTTGATACGTTATGTATAGATCTTAGTAAGAAGAGGGGGGATTATGGTGGAATTATGGTCAATCTATTTAAAAATCGCTTCTCCTTATGTACTTTTACAACGGCACTTCTTTTTTTGACACACAATGTTGGTGTTTTTGCACGCAATGCTGAATCTCAGGTTATCTCTGGAAAAAAGCAGTCTTCATGTGATCAGAATGCAGCATTTTATCAGTGTTCTGATGGTGGAGCGCACGAAATTAATAATAAAGTTTATTCGTTAATGGATAAAAATGTTAATGGTGTTCATGGAGCCATGGAGGCGTCTAAGGAAGGTACAATTATTCGTGGCAAGAATATAACTGTTAAGGGTATTTTGGATGAAAAGAATAACTCGGAAAACAATTTTTGGAAATATGGAGTAAAGGTATCAGAAGAAGCGGGCGTCTTTCTGAGCGATTCCACGTTGAGTGGGGTTTTAGTGGGGGTGGAAGCTCAAGGTGGATTCATCGTAATGTCTGGTGGATCAATTGATGCAATCAAAGTGGGGGCTTTTGCTGGAGGAAAATCTCAAAGTGGTGTTGATTTAACGAATACGCAAATTAGCCTAGGGAGAGTTGGGGTTAAAGCAGAAGAAAAAGGATATCTTATTTTAGAGGGTGTCTCTATTACCGGCAAGGGGAGTACCGGCAAGGATGATCAAGGGCTGGATGCAGGTCGTCAGGCAGCTTTTCATATATCTGAAGATGGTTATGTTCAGTTTATGAAAGGTTCTGTTGATGTTACTGATGCTCATGGGCTTTTATTGCAGGGAGATAAAGCTCCTCAGATTAATATTGGAGATTCCAATATTACAGTGAAAGGTAATGCATTTTATGGTATACACTTTGAAGGTGTGGCAGCATCAGAAGGTTCGTCAGAGGGAAAATCATTGCGCGTTGATTTGAAAAAGACGCGTTTTGTCGTTCCAGATAGTATAGCTGTTTATAGCAGTCAATCTGGAAAATCTAAAATATTTTTAAAGGAAACAAAGCTTTTTGGGGATTTGTTGCTGAAGGCTGATCGTAACTCTTCTATAGAGGTTGTTGCTGATGCTTCTGCACTTGTCGGTCAAACTCAGGTTGATAACAGTTCTAAAGTCGACCTTATCTTGGGAAATAATTCACAGTGGGCTTTATTGCAACCAAGACAGAAAAAATTACAAGATCCTAATTATAGAGGTGTTTCGTTTATTTCATCGGTACACCTTTCTAATAGTTCCATTACTTTTGAAAAACCAAAGTCCAGTACTAATCATGCATATCAAACGCTTTATATTGGAAAAGGAACAGGTATTGTTTATCAGGCTTTTGGTGATGCTTGGATTCATTTGAATGCACGTTTAAATCCTAGTGATACAAGTGATCATCAAGTAACGGATCGGCTTCTCATTCATGGTGACGTTAAGGGAAGAACTATAGTCCATATACAAGGGGTTGCGGGAGGTTTAGAAGAAAAAAACGAAAAAGCGCATAGTGTTTCAATTATTCAAGTTTATGGAGATGCATCGTATGACTCTTTTCAACTGAATGGGCAGTATGTTGCATTAAATGGCGCGCCTTATAAATATGTTCTTCGTTCTTATGGCCCAAGTGTTACTAGAGGGGAGGAGCATGTTAAACAGAGATTTGCTTTGAACGGAGGAGCATTTTGGAATTTTCGTTTAGAAAATGAATATGTTCAAACTGCTGATTATAGAGAAACTCCTATGGTTTCTCAACGTACACCTCCTGCACGTGCTTCTGTTGAGGATATTATTCCCGAATCTTCTGGTGATGTTGTTCCAGCGTCTTCTACAGATAGTCTTTCTGAAATTGAAAATGTTTCTCCGTCTCAACGAGGTGTAAGATCTGTTGTTCCTCAGGTGCCAACTTATCTACTTTTGCCGAATAGTTTGTTCCACGCTGGTTTGATAGATATCAGCAATCAAAACAAGCAGTTGGAGATAGTACGGACTAATCTTAGTGGAATGTTGCAAATTCATGAAAATTCTGCTTCATTTTTGCGTGGCTATGGTGGAAGTTATCGTTATGCCTCAGATTTATCTGCGCTTGAATATGGTTATGGGGGAGATCTAGGGTACTATGCACTAGAGACAGGTGTTTTGCTACAAACTGTTGAAAATGTTGACAGTGTTATATCCTTTGGGGTGATGGGGTCTTATGGAAAGCTTTCTCTACAACCTCGAGATGTTGCACAAAGCCAAAAAAGTACATTTGATAAATGGACTGCTACAGTTTATGGAAGTATGCAGCATGATGTAGGATTCTATGTTGATGGTTTGTTATCTTATGGTCTGTTTAAGGGAGATGTTCTGACAACTGCGCGGGGTAAAACGGCAACATTGAAGGGTAACCCTTTAAGTGTTTCCTTGATGAGTGGTCAGAAAATTGCCACAGGATATGAAGGTGTTGTTTTTGATCCACAGGTTCAGGTTGTTTATCAGCATCTTCAATTTAATGAGGCCCGCGATATTGATAATTTTAATATTGAGATGGATAAACTTGATCAATTGATGGTGCGTATGGGTGGTCGCTTGATAAAGACTCTTACTGCGTCTGAAAAAGATCGTGATGTTTCTTTTTATGGAAAGATTCATTTTGCCCATGATTTTGGAAAAGAAAGGTCTGTGCGCTTTAAAGATTCTTTCCAGTTAGGGGCTTTTGGTTCTTCTCTAGAGGCTGGATTAGGTCTTAATGCTCGCTTGTCTCAAAAATTTGCGCTTCATGGTGATTTGGTTTATCAGCATAAGTTGAGTAAAGGTGGTTTTTCTGGAATCAGTTTTTCTGGTGGATTGCGCTATCGTTTTTAGGATGATCATCTTGAGGTAAGTTGTTTAAAAAACCACAAGCATAGCTTGTGGTTTTTTATTATTTGTTTGCAACTTTTTAAATAAGTTTTTTAAAAAAATGTTTTTTTTGCATGAGCAAGTTTGTTTCTTTTTAGAAACGAGATAAGGCTTTCTGGTTTGCAGTTTTTGCTTCTTATGCTGTTTTTCTTCTTTGAGTTTATTTTTATTAAATTCTCTTGAAATCACTGCTTTGGGGTGGAATTTTTATTTCTATCTATATTTTTACGCGTTTTTATAAATAATACAATTTTAAATTGTGATATTTTGGGATTCTGGCTTTACATAAAACATAGGGCGGATATATAAAACACAAAACGTATTTTAAATTATCACGCGCAACCAAAGTTATTAAACAGAACGCGTGTTTTTTGTTTTTAGAGAAGGGGAAGAAAGTTTGTAGAAAATTATGTTTAAAAATCATCTCTCTTTATATCATTTTACAACGGTTATTTTTTTCTTTGTATACAATACTGATGCAGGTGAGATTTCTTCTGAGAAGAAGCCATATTCATGTAACGAAAGTGCCTCATTTTATCGCTGTAATGATGGTAAAACGCATGAAATTGCCAAGAAAACTTATCAACTTACGGGTGAAAGTTCTGATGCTGCCATAGAGGCATCAGGGAAAAATACAGTCATTGAGGGAGAGGCTATAATCATTAACGGTGTTTCGAATGCACATGGACATTCAGAAACAAACGCTTGGACAACAGCTGTAAAGTCCTCAAATGGGGGAGGCGTTGCTCTATTTGATTCCATGTTAAATAACGTGTCGATAGGGGCCGATATTAATGATGAGGGAGCTTTTGAGATGCAGAATGGGGTGATTAAAGCAACCAGAATGGGGATCAGTGTTGGGGGTAAAGGGTCGTTTGTTTCTTTGACCAAGACAGAGATTAAGACATCTTCTGATGCGATAGGTCTTTTGAGTCATAATGGTGCAAAAATTTATATGAAAGGAGGAAAAATTAATTTTGCTGATGGTATTGGTGTTCAAACAGGAGGAGATGGAGAAATTAATTTAGAGGGCGTTTCTATTAGTGGGAGGGGGAAACTGGGAACAAATACAGATAATTATCGTGAAGGTTCTGCTTTTAGTATGCTTCAGGGGAAAGGCTCTCTTAATTTCCAGAAAGGAAACGTTAATGTCGACAATGTTCATGGTATTGTAGTGCAGGGGAATAACCATAATGCTGCTCATATAAAATATTCCAATATTTTTGTGAGAGGGAATGGATTTAATGGCATGCACTTTTTTTGGGAAGCTGTCTTAAATGATAAAAAAACAATTATACCTGGAAAAGGGACTGTCCATTTGACAAAGACAACTTTTATGGCTCCAGAAAGTACGGCTATTTATAGTCGAGAATTCGAAAGTTCTGTTAAACTCTTACAAAATTCAAAAATTTCTGGAGATTCACTCCTGAAAGCTGTTGAGCGTTCTAATGTAAAGATTGAGGCTGATGCTTCTACCCTTGTAGGAGGCGCACATGTTGATGAAAGTTCTACAGCTAAGATAGATTTAAAAAATGGTTCAAAGTGGATTTTATCGCGACCAAAATATGACAAATTGCAAAATTCTGATGCTTCTGGTTCTAGGTTAAAAGATTATTCTTCTATTTCATCGGTTAATCTTACGGATAGTTCTCTTGTTTTTGAAGAATTAAAATCTAAAAAAACAAATGGTTATCAGACACTTCTCATTGGAAAAGGATTTGGGACTGTCTATAAAGCGCACGGTGATGTGAATCTTTATCTTAATGCATATTTGGATAAAGGCGGAACTCTGCAAGAGCAAAAAACTGACCGGCTTTTAATCAATGGTGATCTTGAAGGAAAAACAACAGTTCATGTTTATAAGATTCCTGGAAGTCCAGGGGCATTGACGGGAGATGGTGGTAATAATCAGGGGATTTCCATTATTCAGGTTTATGGAAAAGCCATGGAAGATTCTTTTCAGTTAAAGGGGGGGTATGTCACACTTGAAGCCTCCCCCTATCAGTATCATCTTAAGAGTTATGGTCCAGGCTCTGCTTTAGGGGCGGCAGATTCCAATCAAAGAGTGCTTAAAAACTCTGGAACATTTTGGGATTTCCGACTTGAAAGTCAATTTGTTGATTCCACTAAAGTTTTTCCTGTTCTTGATTTGGTTGTCCCCCCTTCTTCTGATGATATTCCTTCTTTTCCTAAAATTCATCCTAATATTACTGGAGGTGAGGATGGTTCTATTGATTCTAACTCTCAGCAAAAGTCTCAGGAGCCAAGTCTTTCTTCTCCTGTAGATTCTCCTGATAGGGATTCCCATCTTACGACCACACCTAATGTATCTGATGTTTTTGTACTTGAGATCCCCAATCCTCTTTCCTCTCTTGCACCTGTTGTTCCCGCTATTGCTGAATCTAATCCAGTTTCTCCACCTGCATCTGGTTCACCTGTTCCGCCGCATGTTTCATCCACTCCTTCTGTTGTTTCCCCAGTTGCATCTGGTTCACTTGTTCCGCCGCATGTTTCACCCACTCCTTCTGTTGTTTCCCCAGTTGCATCTGGTTCTTCTGTTCCGCCGCATGTTTCACCCACTCCTTCTGTTGTTTCTCCAGTTGCATCTGGTTCACTTGTTCCGCCGCATGTTTCACCCACTCCTTCTGTTGTTTCCCCAGTTGCATCTGGTTCACTTGTTCCGCCGCATGTTTCACCCACTCCTTCTGTTGTTTCCCCAGTTGCATCTGGTTCTTCTGTTCCGTCATCTGTTTCATCCATTCCTTCTGTTGTTTCCCCAGTTGCATCTGGTTCTTCTGTTCCGTCATCTGTTTCATCCATTCCTTCTGTTGTTTCCCCAGTTGCATCTGGTTCTTCTGTTCCGCCATCTGTTTCACCCACTCCTTTTGTTGTTACTCCACCTGCGTCTGGTTCTTCTGTTCCGGCATCTGTTTTTGAGCCTTCTTCTCATTTTGAGCCAAATGTGAGAGTCGTTGTTCCACAGGTTTTGACTTATATTCTTGTGCCAAATACCTTATTTTATGCTGGATTGATGGATATCAGTAATCAAAGCAAGCAGTTGCAAGCGCTGCGAACTGTTCCTGGTCGGTTGTTGAAAAATGATGAAAATCCCGCTTTGTTTTTGCGCGGTTACGGTGGACATCATCATTATACTTCAAATTTGTCTGCATTTAAATATGGTGATTATGGCGGTGAGCTTGATTATAATGCACTAGAGGCAGGTATTTTACTCAAGAAAATCGAAAGTGCATACAGTACGACATCTTTTGGGATTATGGGAAATTATGGCAAGCTTTCTTTGCAGCCTCGAAAGGTTAAACAAAGTCAAGAAAGTATATTTGATAAATGGACAATCACAGCATATGGAAGCATGCAGCATGATACGGGTCTCTATATGGATGGTCTCTTCTCTTATGGTTTGTTTAATGGAAATGTTCTCACACTTGAGCGAGGTAAAACGGCTGCATTGAGAGGGAAGCCCCTAAGTGTTTCTTTAATTGCTGGTAAAACGTTTATGATAGGCAGCCGATATTTTATTTTTGAACCACAGGTTCAGTTTGTTTATCAAAATCTCCAGTTTCATAAGACTCGTGATATTGATAATTTTAATATTGATATGCGAAGTCCAGATCATTGGGGGATGCGTATTGGTGGGTATTTAACGAAGACACTTACATTTACTAAAGATAAAGATGCACATGTTCTCTCATTCTATGGTAAGCTTCATTTCATTCGTAGTTTTGATGATAAACAATTTGTATATTTTAAAGATGCCTTCCAGCTTGGTTCCTTTGGGACTTCTTTAGAAGCTGGATTTGGTGTTTTTTCGCAATTATCTCCCAAAATTATTTTTCATAGCGATCTGATTTATCAGCATAAATTTACGAGTGACGGCTTTTCCGGAACGCATTTTTCTGGTGGATTAAGTTATCATTTTTAATTGTATTTTTCTTTAATACATCCTTTGTGAAAGACATAAGCACAAAACATGGTTTTGTTGTGTCGTTTTTCTGATTTTTGACTTTACATATAATACAAAACAAATTATATGTAACGGTACATAATAAGTAGATGAACTAGGTGTGTCTTTTCAGTTTTTTATGAATAAAATAAAGGAAGTTTAGACTAAATTATGATTAAAGTACTAAAACGCTATGTCTGTGTTCTCTTACGACCTCTATTTCTTTCTTCGTGCACAATATAGATGTGAGTGCAGAAGATTATAACCCCTCGTGTAATTCTCTTTTTAAGTCGTATTCGTGTGATACAGTTGATGCTTCTCGTACTTTTGGAAGTCGTAATAAGTTATATATGAGTGGATTGGATAGGAGAGCTGCAGGTGTTATTTTTACAATACGAACTCATGACATAGTTATTAAGCCGCAAAAAAGTAAAGGGGAAAAAGGCTTTCAGGAGCTGATGGAATTTTAGAATTAAAGAGATCTGAGAAGATTACATCAGCAGTGGTTGTGTCAAAAGATAATAAAACTTCTTTTAAAAAGAGTTCTATTACAGGAAATGGCGAAAAGAAAAGTGGTAGAAATGCTACGTTATCTCAATCTGTGTTTGGTGTGAAGCAGGGTGGTTCTTTCCTTTGATGAAGGTAAGATTCAGGTTTCTGTTGTTCATGGTATAGAGGCAAGTGTCTTGCTCAATGCGATTGAGGATACACATCACACTTTGAGCTTTGGAATAATGGAGAATAATGGAAAAAAACTTTCTACAACCTCAAGATGTTAAAGAAAGCAAAAAAGTACATTTGATAAATGGTCTATTACAGTATATGGCAGCATGCAGCATGATACAGGCTTTTATATAGATGTCCTTTTTTCCTATGGTTTATTTAAAGGGGATGTTCTCACGCAAGCAAGAGGCAAGACAGCAACATTGAAGGAAACACCTTTGAGTGCTTCATTGATTGCGGGCAAGTCATTTACGACAGGGCATAAAGGGGTTATTTTTGATCCGCAGGTTTAGGTTATTTATCAAAATGTGCGGTTTGATAAGGCGTCTGATATTGATGGTTTTGATATTGAGATGGGAAAACTTGATTTATGGGTGATGCGTGTTGGTGGTCTTTAAGAAAGATGCTTGCTGCTTCTGAAGAGGCTCTTGTTGTTTCTTTCAATTGCGAGCTTCAGCTTGCCATTAGTTTTAGAGGAAAACAACGTGTGCGGTTTGGAGATGAATTCCAATAAGGGCTTTTGGCTCTTCTCTAGAAACTGGAATGGGATTGAAGGCTCAGTTGTCTTCAAACTTTGCTTTGCATGGAGATGTAACTTATCAGCATTGCCTTAGAAAAGGTGGTTTTTCAGGGATTATTTTTTCAGGCGGTTTATACTATCGTTTTTAGGTGCCTATGAAATATAGAGTAATTTTTACATAAGTTATAGAGTGTTTTATGAAGTATAAAGTGATTATTTAAGTTTTATACTTGCTATTTTTAGTGTGTTTAACTTAATGTTATGGGGAATGTTTTTTATTTTTAACTAACAGGGGGAGAAAGGCAAATTGGGAATAAAGTTATGGTTAATGTATTAAGCGGGTATAGATTTTTATTTATTACAACGGCTATTGTTTCTTTTTTGCCAATCGTGAGTGTTAATGCGAATCCTAATAATTTAGGAACTTCCTGTAATGTATCAGAGAGTTTTTTTACATATAGCGATAGTAAAAAACATACGATAAGTAATAAAAATTATACTCCTTCTGTCTCTTCTCTAGATGATTTTGTTGCTGTCTTCTCTATAGAAAAAGAGGGAACTGTTTTAAATTTATTAGAGACAAATATTATCTCGCATAGGCCAAAGCAGATGTTTTTATATAGTGCATCTGTAAAAGATGATGGCAAGCTTGTTCTAACCAATTCAAATATTAAGGATATGTCCGGTTTTCGTGTTCAGAATGGGCAAGTTGTGATGAATAGAGGGAAGATTGAAGGTAGTTTGCAAGCTGTATGTGCAGAAGGAAAAAAAACCGATATTGCTTTAGTGAGCGTAAATATTGATATTGTATCAGATAATTTGAATGCAAAAGGGATTGGATTTGTTAGTAGTTCTGATGCATTCATTAGGATGTCAGGCAGTACTATTACTTTTAATGAGATTGGTGCGTTTTCAACACAATTTGGGGGAAAATATCTTATTGATACAACCAATATTCAGGGAAAAGGTAAGAAACACACGATTGTAGTTGATAATGAAAGTGTTGATGAATTTCCAAGAGCTTTTGACATATCACAGGGTGGTAATGTTCAATTACGTGGTGATTTTATTCAGCTCACTGATATGCATGGCTTCTTGATTACGAATTTTGCAGGTTATGCAGATGCTGAAGGTAAATTGGTTCAAGAATACGCTTCATCAAATGAGTTTAAAAAGACAAATATTAAGATTGAAGGTACAGAAATTTCTGTTCAGGGTGAGGGAGTATACGGTCTGTATTTTTATGGATTAGGCCCAGATGTATGGGGTGATATGTTTAAGGTAGGGAGTGAAAAACTTTCAAAAGTAGAAAAAATTGTTTGGGGTGAAGCATCTTTGCATTTGTCACAGACAACTTTTTCAGTTCCCGATGGTATTGCCATTTATAGTACGGGAGATGATATTTATGGAGCTGAAGCTACCATTGAATTAACAGAAAGGACAAAGATCTCTGGTGATTTATTGTTAAAGGCTCAAAATAATTCTTCTCTATTGGTGAAAGCAAAGGATTCTATCCTTACAGGGGGTATTCGTGTTGAGGATGCATCAACTGTTCACTTAGAATTAACAAATGGCTCTGCATGGTATCTCACCAAAAGAAAACATACAGATTTACTGGAATCTCTTCCTGTAGATTCATTACTTTCGTCTATAAGCATTTCTGATAGCACAATTTTTTTTGATAAATTTATATCTCAAGATTATCAAACGCTATATATTGGAAAAGTATATATTGAGAAAGGAAGTAATCTAAATGACATAAATCCAATAGAGGGGATACAATATGATAAAGAAGCCTATAATGCAAAGGGAAATGTGCAGATTAAGATGAGTGCGTTTGTGAATAATGACGGCTCGTTTAATCCTCAAAAAACTGATCGTATTTTGATCTACGGGAATGTTTTGGGAAGTACACTGCTCATGATGGAGAAATTTTCCAAAACCTTAGAAGAAGAAGCTGGCAATAAAGGAAGTCAAAGTATTTCACTTGTTCAAGTTGCTGGGACAGCAGAGGAAAGTTCTTTTAAGTTAGCCAATAGTTATACTACGGTGAATGGATTTCCTTATCAATATAAACTTCGTGTCTATGGTCCAAGTTCTTCTTCTGGAAATGCAGATCCAAAGAATAGATTGGTTGTTGGAGAAGGGGATTTTTGGGATTTTCGTCTCGAAAGTGTTTACATTGGTCCTGAATTAGATTCTTCTGAAACTGCTTCTAAGCCAACGTCTACAGTTTTACCTCCTCAATCTGAAGAAGAGACGGTTCCTTCTAAACGACCAACAGAGACTATTTCACCTGAACAACCCCCTTCTGTTGAGCCTCCACTTATACCATCTACACCTTCTTTGCCTGAAGGATCTGAACCGTCTGAAATATTTATCCCTACGGATTCGACGCTGACTCCTTCTGCACCAGTTCCGTCTGAGCCTCCCTCTGTACCAACAGTTCCGGAGGCTCCTTCTGCTGTGCAACCTATGCCTGCACCGTTTGTTCCAGTTGAAGATTCTACTAATGATGTTCTGCCATCTGAGCCCTCTGCTCCGGAGGACACTTCATCTCTGGATACTGTTTCTCCTCCTTCTGCCCCTGTTGAACCA
>NZ_JBHIRR010000019.1:0-29499 GCF_042197325.1 Bartonella sp. AA16NXGY
AAAACAGCCCGCCATCCTGTTGCTAATTCACGGGCTTGTTTTAAAGAGACATCTCGCAACGCTCCCAAGCCCATTTCGCGGCGCCGACCATGAATGGTATAACGATAAAGCCATTGAGCACCACCATCTTTACGCTTATGAAGTAACAAGCCGGCTTGTGACGTGCAAGCAAGTGGTTTTAGTTGATTCAACCATACACAGATTTGAAATGAGAGAATCCTACGTTATTTGGGATTCTTATTCGATATGAATAGTGCTAAATTATCATTATAAATCAATATGATTGTATCTTTAATAAGAAATAAAAGTTTGTATTTTGGCGTCGAGTAGAACCTCTTTTAAAAGTAATTTCACCGCAAGTAGTATTTCACAAAATTACAATTAAAACAGAAAAATAATTGAAAAATTTTTCTTCTGAGAAGCTGATTTACGCAACAACTATTCTTTATTTCAGCCCAAAAAAATCTTTTTAAAATTACTTGATAAAGCAGAACATTGCATATTTCTTATTGCGATTTAAGTGAAATAGCCATTGAAATCAGGAATAATACTTTTTGAATGAACTTACTAATTAAAATGGAAATTAGCTGAGCACAAGAGTTTTTCGATTTATACCGGTATAGGCTAATTTGTTTTCCAAACTGAATATTGCGTAATACAGTTAAATTGATTTTACAATTATAAAGTTGTAAACTTTTTATAAAATACTAATTGTCTTGAATATAAATAAAGTACATAATAACAGTATGAGGGGGATATTATGTCATATAAAAAACCGCAGGTGATTGGCACTGTGAGCAGTGCAACTTTAACTTGTTATAAACCATTGGTGTGAGATAGAAAAAAATAAAAAAACAGGATAAGAGCGCTGCAGCGCCCTTATCCATTGTATTATTAAGAAACAATTTAGGAGGGGAAATGTTTTGTATTAATCTCGACGAGAATAGCATAACTAGATTAAATGATTTTTCGACTATTGTGCTTAATGATTCAGTTATAATTTTAATTGATTCAGTTTTTTACAGAATCAGAAAATTGAAACTGTTGCGGCAAAGCTTAATGTAGAGACAGAGATTTTAGCATCAGATTTTTCAATCTTGTTAAGAGAACTAGAAAAGAATGGCTTTCTTTTAAAGAAGGAAAACTTGATTAGTGCGTCAGATTCGATTTTTGATCTTAAAAAATTATGGGTACCTGTAACACCTATTATACATATTATCCAGAATTGCAATAGCCCTTGTATCATGTGCGATTGCTGGAGGATTAAGGAAAAAAATTGGCATACTCCAGAAAGTTTAATACCCTTATTTAGAATGTTGAAAGAAAAAGGAGCTGCCTCAGTGATGCTTTCTGGGGGAGAACCTTTAATGCATCCGAAGCTTAAAGATATTTTATTAACGTTGAATGAACTAGGTCTGCCCGTTGAATTAAATACTAATGGCATCTTATTGCATAAAAATTTATGGATTTCACAGTATGACATAAAAGAAATTGTTATTTCTATGGATTCGACTAGTGTCCAAGGATATTATGATATACGGGGGGCGAATAAATTTGATCGCGTGTGGAAAAACATTGAAACAGTTAAGAATCTTCAACCTCTGCAAAGTATAGGAATAAGAGCGACAGTTACCAAAGAGATTCTAGAAAATATTATTAATTTTATCGATTTTTGTATAAGCAAAGATGTCGATTATATCGGATTCAGTCCGCTCGATACGTCGTCATTTAGTTTTTCTAGAAAAAATAATACAAAGGATCGATCTAAGGCTTTAAGAAACAAAACTCTTCCGCCAAACGCTTCACTTTTTCATTTGAGAGATGAATTATCAAGGAAAGAATCCCCCCTCCAGATTTATATAGATAAAAAGTTCCAAGAAAGGAAAATCTCATGGACGTCACAAAATTTTGTAAATTGTATTAATTATTACTTAGGCGAAAATTCTGCGTACGTTTCGTCGCCGTTAATGTGTTTATTTCCATTTTGATCCTTGGTATTGGACTATAATGGAGATTTAAAAAATTGCTTTTATTCAGAAGCTTTTGGGAATCTACAAATTATGAGGCAATAGATTGGTCTGCTCAAAGCGTTTTAAAATCTTTGAAAGAATCTGGCGCATGTAGCGGATGTCGTGGGAAGGTATTTTGTGGATAAGGTTAAGCAATTTAAGATTTATAGCGTTAGCAAGTCTACTGCTCTAGTGGTTGCTGTTTTACCACTTTTTTTGTCGGAAAAATTGCATTTGTCGCAAGCGGATATTGTTTTAATCGGTAGTTATTTTTTATTGCTTCCTTTGATCTTAGAAGTCCCCTTGGGTTTATTATCAGATGTTTATGGAAGTAAGCGCGTTATTTATACTGGGCTGTTTTTCTTTCTTTGCGGTTTTTTAGCTCTTTTTATGAATTATGCATATTTTGCTTACGCCACTTATTTGTTGTGTATCACATTAGCGGCCGCTTGTTTCTCAGGTGCGGAAGATAGTTTACTCTTTTCTGTAGTACCAAAGCATCGCACACTGTTTTCCGTTAAGTCCGAAGTGGCTGCTGTTACCTATAGTGTGACAACGGTACTTATTTTTTTAGGGGGAATACTTTATTATGTGCATCCTGCATTGCCTGTAATTTTTCAAATCCTTTCATTAATTTTTGCTATTTTTATGTTTTCAAAACTGACGAAGGGATTAGATAGTTTTCATATCAACGCTCATCCGAGTATTTTCACAGTTATGTGCGCCAGCCGTAAAGAAGTCAAAAACCCTTATCGCTTCACTCTTGTTTTTTTAAGTGCAGTTTCAGCTTTTGCTATTTTGGTTAATAATCGAACTGTTTCTATCGCATTTTCTGATTTTTTGCCATTTCAACCTGCTATTTTGGTTTCGATTATTTTTATCATTGGGAATTTTTTTTCAGCAAGTTCCAATATATTGTTTCAGAAGTATTTTTCAAAGTTTCAAAATCCTATTTTTCCCGTCTTAATGATTGGTTGTATGGTAACCATTGCTTTTTTTCTCATGTCATTTCAAATCATTGCGGCTCTTATATTAGGATTTTTACTGCTATGTGTTTTTAAATCTGCTTATCGATCTTATCTGTCGTCTCTTCTTATAAATTCACTGATTGATCCCAAAGCTATCGCGACTGTTTTATCATTTACAGCCATTATTACAGCTGTTGTATCCTTTGCATTCAGTTTTTTATACGGTCATGTTTTTTCAACATTCTGGCAAGCTAATTTGTGGTTGGCAGTGATTATGGCTGTGATTTTTGGGGTGTCTGCTTTAATTATTTTTGTCAGAAAACAAGAAATCATTTGGTTACAGCCTGAAAATGCACAATCGTCAAAACAACATTTCTTGAAACGCAAGCATCAAGAGTTTTGCTATGGGCAAATTTATCCGGAAGCATCGTGCATTAATGAAAACATCAAGGATGGCTCTTTTCGACAAAGTCTCTATCCTGCACCAAATTTGATAACACTTTGCGATGAAATAGTCGAATGGGAGTTTATCCGGGGTACTGTATTGAGCCAAATGGATTTGCTACATCAAAAGGCGATTATTGATCAAATCAATAAGATCTTTCAAGATCGATTAAGCAAGAATATAATCTTATCACATGGAGATTTACATCCTGATAATATCATTGTTACTTCTGATAGTTCTTTTATGGTAGTGGATTGGGATTTATGTCAAGAAGCCAGTCCGGAATTGGATATCTTAACATTTTTCACCAGTCCAAGATTATCTCTCAATTTAGAAGAACGGATAGACTATATTTCTCATTTGCTGTCTATATCAAAGGATGAAGCTTTACCAATGATAAAAGCGTTTGTGGCTAAAAAAATTTCTGATCTTTCTCTATACCAAAATATTTTCATGAAACAATTAGTATTGGATTATATGAACTTGAATAAGAAATTTCATGGGCGATAATATTGTAATTTGTAATGAAAATTGCAGTGCGGGCTGCAATCATTGTCCGTATTCGATGGAATATATGGTGAGAGATGACGCGTTGCCTGAATCTTTATATACAATAAATGACATAAAATCTGATTTTATTATTCTTTCTGGTGGAGAGCCTTTTGAGCTCGATTATGATTTACTTCATAAATATACTTGTATGTGTCTCATTTGCAAAAAATATTTTCGGATTGCAACAGGGGGGCACATCTATATTCAACCATATTTGAAGCTATTAAAGAGTAATCCGTTCTTTTTAGGGATACAAATAGGCACAGATGTTATTTCAGAGATAAGAAATCTAGACAGTAAAAAATATAAACAAACGTGGGTGCGTAACATAGAATGTATGAAAAAAGATAGCGTACCATATAGTGTGACGATTACTTTATCGGAGAGATTCGATTTGGCAGAAGTGTTAGCTCTAATACGTATCGCTACTCCCGAGTTCATTTTAGTTAATTTTGAAAATAGAAAAAAGTATGAGAATAGATTTCAGTTAAATATGATACGGGATTTTTTTTCTGGCTGTGAGATAAAATATGGATATACGCATCAGAGTTTACACCAATAAATATAAACTATCGGATTCTTTTCACAGTTCTTCTGGTGTGTTAGTTGAAAAAACAGAACTGATAATTTTATTTACTGCTCAGGATAAAGTTATTTCGCCCTTTGCTATGGAGTTGCCATTGTCACCTAGTCACGGAGAAATGCCGGACGATTTTATAAAATCTGTAAATGAACGATCAATAAATAAAAGTAAACACTTTGCAAATTCTTTAAGCTATTTCTTTGGGTTGGAAGATTTTTTTAAAAAAGTTGAAATGGCTAAAATTATTAATTCTGGATTAATGAAATCTATTAAAACGATAGGAATAGGTGCAATTATTGATGATGAGATACGTAATTACGATTTGATAAAATTGAAATCATCGAATCAGTATTTGGATGATACAATTGCAATTGTTAATGAAAACAAAAATGTAAAATTTATTATTGATTTCAATGCAAGTATTAATTTTGAGCAGTGGAATTATTTTATTGATAGGATAGATAAGAATAATTTGTTTGGAATAGAACAGCCTGTGAAATTTCCTTCAAAAATTCCAGATTTGGGTTTCTTAAATATCGCTGATGAGACATTCGTGAAATGTGGTTATGAAAAAATTCACGAATATGGCTATAATGCTTTTGTCTATAAGCCATTTGCAAGTAATATTAAAGAATTATATAAGTGTTTTGAGAATAAAAATAACTACGTTGGTATGGTTGGAAGTAATGTTTCAGGCCCTTTAGATTGTAGTTTTTGTAACATCATAAATCATTATATGCCTACCAAATTAGCAGGAAATCGTGCAAGTAATTTTGAAGCGCATCCGTTAAATAATAAAACTGAGGATTTAATGAGAATTCGAGAAAAAAAGATATCTCTCTCTGATGAATTGTTTATTTATCTTGATAAATTTTGCCAAAAGGTATCGGATTTGTATTTTGATATGAATCAATTAAAAGAAATTGCTACAAATATATAGTATTTCCCACTCTGAAGCAGCTATGTTTCGTGAATAGATATAGGACATACCGATGGAAGAACGATATGGTGCTTGTCTCATGTATCGGGATCTTATATACTAAAAGTGTCAAAGATGGTGGCAAAATTGGCTTTGATTTTTTTGATATTAGCAGTAATTTAAGCAGCAACTTGCCTTTTTTATTCAAGATTTTTGATGAGAAAGAATTATAGGTATTTCAGTTTGATGTAACTCAAAATAAGCGAACGGTATTTTTAAGCTTGATGTTTATTATAAAGCTGAGCTCAACCCCAATCAAAACAGTATGGCAGGTGGACTTATTATCTTACTTAAAAGGGGCTAGCTAAGAAGCATACGCTTGTTATTATATCGAATGTTCTCAATTTGCATTCGATTAAACTTACAAATCAAGATGGCTTTTATTCTAATATCATCAATACTGGGCTTTATAGATTAAACATTCAAGTCCAATAATTCGCAGAACAAATGAGCCATGCATCCAAAATGCCAATTACGAGTAATATAAATCCCAATGATATTGTAGCTGATATTCACTTAATACCATCAATACTTCCAAATGACTCCTATTATCGTAAGGTTTTTTTCTTTTTTCTTGAGATCATCACCAACGTCATAAAAATATATTTTACCATGCTGTTGCACGTTTGGATTTTTTACAAAAATAGAAATTTCCATAGAGTAGCTCAAGATCCTAAACAAAAATATTAAAATATAATGTTTTTTATTTTTTATTATTAAAAAAATAACATAAACATTGGAATAACTCTCCAAAAGCAACAAAACTCTTTGTAAGAAGAACTCTGATCATTTTCTTTGAAAAAAGAGCAATGAAGAGAATGTCACTAAAAAGAGCGTTGAGCGATTGGCTTGAAAAACTGTCAAAAGAGATTTCTCTATTGTGTGGTCCTATGATTTTTCACCAAGGTGAGCTATTCATAGCGTTTTGTAGGCCGACCGCCTTTTGGGTTTTGTCTTCATAAATTTCACGAAGATAGTTGTAACAGCATAAAAGCTCTAAAGTTTGTTAAATAATTCCTTATGTTTTGGATTGGCTTGGCTTAAATGCACCCCACCACCTGTTACAGATCCCAACATGGCTTTTGCTGGTTTTTGGTCTGTTTTGCAACCATTGGCTTGTAAAAAGGTTCTATGAATGGCGAAAGAGCCAGCGCCCTTAACAAGAGCCACCAACGCGGTCAGTGTAACCCCAGAGGGGTGCGAACATTTGTCGTAAAAGCGTAAATCAGGAGGCAAATCACATGTAATACCCCGCATACGTAAATAGGTTTCTGCTAAAGTGTTTTTAATAGGTTGGCTTTGTTGCCAAATTGCTTTTGCTCTCTCTGCTTTCTGTTTTGCTCGTTTGAGATCAGCACAAAACTGTTTGGAGAAAGAGAGCGTCTGATCATAAGCTTGTTTTCCAAGCAATCTAATTCTAATAAGCGCTTGTATGATCTCTCTAAAAGAGCAGCCAGAATAACAATAGAGCAATAAACGCCCATCATGTCCATTGGCAAGGGATAAGCTAGGCAGCCTATCATCATGAGCAGGGCAATGAGCAAGTCCATAACGCCCATGCCAAACTCCACGTAATGCACGTGTGATACCTTGCGCATTCTTAAAAGAACACATCATTGTAAATCCTATAACGTTGCGTCATAGAACGGATTGTGCTATCTCTAGGGTGATGAGTTTGAGAAAGCCTTGTCCGTCCTTACGTGACAAGGTTTTCTTTTTATGCCGCGTCGTTATAACGTTGCTGTTTTGCTTGTTCGATTACATTCAAAAGATCCGATTGTAACCAACGGGATAAAAAACCAAATTTTAAAGGTTTTGGGAGAGAGCCATTGGTCACATGACGCCGGAATGTTGAGACACTCATATGAAGCAATTTTGCACTTTCACGGTCTGTTAAAAGAATATCATTTTCTGTCATTCTAAAATCCTTTCACTATAAAAATGGAAATAAATCATGCCTATTTATTAAGCACATTTTGGTTCATTTTTGAAGGTATTTTATTTATAGAAAACAATATTTTATCATATAATTTCTGATGTAATACGTGATGAATCTTATTGAGAAAGAATGAGAGACAAGAGAGCTAAAGTTATCCACAGATAATGGGGTTATGCACCCCATATCTTAAGATTGACCCGTGACATAAGCCGCCCATTTATCCATATAAACGCGGCGCTGTTCTAGATAGTCAGTGCGACGATAGGCACGCTCCTTGCCCTCCTACTGTATGACTTAGAATGGTTTCAGCGACCTCATAAGGGGCATCGGTTGTTTCTGCTAGCCAATCGCGTAAACTAGAGCGAAAACCATGGGGGCAGGCTTCAATTTTATTGTCTCTCATATATTTTGCCATACAATTCTCAGCAAGGGGAGCACGACCGGAAAAAGACAGAATGAAATTACTTTTGGAAATACAACGGGCTTGTTTAATCACTTTTAGCGCTTCAGATGATAGAGGTACGCGAAATTCTGTTGTAGCGTCACGCAAACCTTTCATATTCTCAGCAGGGATTGTCCATATATCATCTTCAATCTGATCTTCACGAATATGACGCAAAGGATTGCTACGAACCCCTGTAAGGATAAGCAGACGCAAAGCTAAATGTTTTATAGTTGTTGTTTTGCAGAGAAATTGGTAAAAAGCCGGCACATCTCTCCAATCCATGGCTGGTAAGCTTTGTTTTTTATGACGTTGTTTGCCTAAGAGAGCTTTTGCTTTTTCTACTGCTTGTAAATCAACATCTAACCCTAATGCAGCCGCATGTTTGAGACAAAGATTAAGACGCATTAGTGCTGTTCGAGCAGTTCCAGCTTTTGTATGCCAAATAGGGGCAAGGGTATCGCGTATCTCTGTTTGGGTAATCTCTGAAACGGGCAGACAGCCTAATTTAGGGAGAATATGGAGGCGTAAATGTAAAAACCAATTACAAGACTCACCATCATTTTTTAATTCAGCTTTACGGCTTTCAAAAGCATCTAGAGCAATATCTTTTAAATAATGGAGATTGCGCATTGCCTCACGCTTTTGTTTGTTGCGTTCTTTAATGGGGTCACGCCCCTCACGTAAAACAGCCCGCCACCCAGTTGCCAATTCACGGGTTTGTTTTAAAGAAACATCTCGCAAGGCACCCAAGCCCATTTCGCGGCGCCGACCATGAATGGTATAACGATAAAGCCATTGAGCACCACCATCTTTACGTTTGTGAAGAAGCAAGCCGGCACCATCATTATATTTACCAGCTCCCAATGTTGCGACAGCCCTTGCATTAAGACGATTCATAAGAACCATTTTTACTCCTTTCTGCTATAGTTTTTACCCACACGCTAGCCCCGCTTGTGGTGTGCAAGCAAGTGATTTTGATTGATTCAAGATACACAGATTTAAGATGAGAGAATCTTACGTTATTCAGGGTTCTCATTCAATATGAATAACGCTAGATTATCATTATAAATCAATGCCTTGAACACTTGTTAAAGTATTGACGTGCCTCATGCCCTTTGTCATTACGCTCTATAATCGAAAGATGTTTAGCCATGTCTAATGTAATGTGGTATTCTTTTTCTTTTCCACCGTTTTCTAAATTCAGACTTTATTTCCAAAAACGCAATATAATTCACGTGCGTTAACAGTTTGAACTGTTTACTTGGCCAATAGTTTGTTCTTTAATTTCTATAGAGTATTCATGGTGAACTCCTTACTACTTAGACGTTTTTCATTGACTCTTTAATTAGAAAGTGCCGAGCACTGAAAAACACGGTAGTAAGTCCGTCGTTATGCTTTCCTATGAAGGTGTGTTATAGCATAACCACACCCCACAAAATCACTATATGCGAGTAACATACAATGAGTCAAAGCCTTTAATGTGCGAAAATAAACTATCTCGGTAGCTTATCTGCTTAGTATTTAAGGTGTTCGTTAGGTTCCTGTTTCGATTATTCATACTCCTATAATAATATCACTTTTTTCTAAAAATCATAAGCACATATTTACTTTATTTGTCGACTCACTTTAGATTTTCCAGCTTAGTTTTTTATTTATAGTGGAGGGGACAATAATGCTCGACATACTTGATACAATTGCGATGATCGTATGTTTGTTGTCGTTACCGGTGATGGTTGTCGGACTTGTTTTAGTGTGTATAAAAAAATGGTGCAAAAATGGATTGAAAACCCTTGGCATTGGAGTCTTATTATTTCTCGGCTCTGCAATATTAGGTGCGTTTTTTTTTCACAAAATCAAACCAGATCAAGTTGCGTACAATAATGAAATTTTTTCCTCCTCCTCGACTTTATTAATAGATGTTGCTACTCAAAATGAAAGCGTGACAAAGGCACTACCTGAGAATACTGATAAGCAAAGTATCCATGTTCAAGATAAAAAGTCAGACGAAAATGATGGTCTAGGTTTTTGGGGATGGTTCAGGTTAATTTTCTTTGCATTTATTGCATTGTCTATTTTTGTTCATTGGCAAGATAAACGCAACAAACGTTTTAAAGAAAAAGTTTCAGAGCAGGTTTTAATGCCTCCCCCGCATATCCATCCTTCTTCTGATTTATCAGTTGTTAATAAAATGTCGCCGGAACTTGAAAAAAAACGGTTAGAAAAGAGGGTACAGATCGTTCTTCTTTGTGCTCTACTGATTGGAGGCATTGTGGTAACAGTAACTATTACGCCATGGTTATTAGTACCCATTTTTATTGTTTTAATTTTTGTTATTATTGCCTATCGTGAGACAAAAAAGGAAAAAAGCTTTGAGCAAGAAGTTGCTCTGTGGCAATCAGATATTCCTCCCTCTAATTTTGAGGAAGCATGTGAAATGTTTCAAGAACTTGACGCAAGTGAATATGATTATCGTTTAGTACAAAATGAAAAACTGTTGGGAGTTCAAGAACGCGTTACCTTTGATATTGGCGAAAATACTCCAATTTTAGGACGTCTTTTAGTAACAAATCAAGCTATTGTATTTGAAAGCCCTGAAGATAATGAAAGGACTACTTGGGCAAGAATTGCATCAGTAACTATAACATACCAAGGATGTCACATCAGTCACCGTACCGGCGCACCATGGAATTACCGATTTAGTGCTATTCCAAATCCAAGGTTTGCAGCAGTAATCCGGGTTCTTGGGCAGCCTTATTGACTTTTAAACACACAAGACAAAGATGTTTCATTGTTTTAGCTCCCGCAAGATAAGCTTATACATACCGGATTCAGAGGCTTGGACATCTGTGACCACGAAGTGCTCTTGAGAAGAGGGGGCTTTACTGTTTTCAGGAGAGAGGACCACAATACTATCTTGAGGTTTTGGTGGTATTCCCCCGATATCATTGATACAAAGATCAAGTTCCTTTCTTGCAATTGTGGTAGAGATTCTGCCACCGGCTTCCGATTCCGAATGTTTAATGCCGTAAATCGCTGTGATACGAAAAGATTGCTGGTTGTCTTTTCGCGTGTAGATGATGGGCTGCCCAAAAGTGTTGCGCACATCTTTAACCATTTGGTTTAGCAGCCCGTTCCACCGCATGTTATTTCGCTCCAATCACTGCTTTAAACAGCATTTCAGGGCGTGTACAGATGTAAAGCGGATAGCTATAGACCTCCGGTTTTACCCATGCATTACGGTCGTGGTCGACGATAAGCATCGTGTAGAGCGGCCTTCCAACCGTGTTGGCAAAATCCAAGCTTTCACCAGGAGCAAAGGTTTTTTGGAAGACACCAGGCGCATCAACAGGAAAGAATTGGCATTCATCAGGCTTAATGCCTATAGCGCGCTTTGTTCCAGCCTTCGCACTTACATTATAGTTGTGAATACTCCGGTAATTAATGAAAGTGACACCTGCAAAGTCAAAACTACCAAAGCTCCCAGAGCCAATCGAACTTGGTGTTGCAACACCTCCGGCGCTATTGAGTGTCTGTGCTAAGGCTGTGTTTAAATAGGTCTCACGAATTGTTTTATGGTTTTTCAACTTGGAAAAGAATTCATTACCACAAAGCCCAATAATCCGCGAACGATCAGAAAATGCTCCTTTTGAAGCTTCAATCATCCTCATAATGACTTGATCAACATGGTCCGCAACATTGGTTGTCTCATTATTTAATTTAAAATCAATCGGCTTTGGTGGTGCGATTTCCCATTCTTTGTACCAATCGACAATAACAGAGCCATCGGCATCAAGAACCACCCCTTGAACAGCGCCAAGCTGCATATTTTCCCATGTCAATTCTATTTCAGAAATCAGTTTCTTTTGTTTCTTGGCAATATATTTCATTGCTGTCTCTAACTGATCTTCTGCGCCAAATTCACGACGGTTCTGGATTTCTTCTGATTTTACGGTATCACTTTTGGCAATCCGTGTTGTTTTGAAAAACCGAAGATTACGACCCTCTCTATCACCTTCTGTCAAAGGTGCGCCACGTTCACTGGTTTGAATAAGCGAAAATGTATTATCACGCCGTTCAATACCAACCACTGTGGTACTGGTTTCAACTTCCTCAAAAAGATTAAGAGAGCTTACAAGACCAGGTTGAAACTCATAGTTTTCAATGGCTTTCATCATTGTGATGCTTGAGAAAGCATCATGTTTAAAAAAATTCATATCCATGTGTGCATTCTCCTATCGCAATAGAATGTTGTTATGGTCTTCTAAAGACTGAATGGCTGCTTTCTTTTGCTCATCCGTGATGGCATCTGGCCATAGAAGTTCAGAAGCTTTTACAGTGCATAAGCGTGCTGTAATCACGGCACGTTGATCTGCTTCTGTTGCGTCAATAGTGGCAAAAGAAATCCCTGCCGGTGTTTGACTGCCATCTGATGCTGCTGGATTAAGGGGGGTATATTTTTGTGATGCTGTAATTTTCCCCATGACAGTTCCAGCTTCAATGAATGCTCCTGATGCAAACAGCACTTCTTCATTTGACATATCGGGGTCGTAGGGTCCAAGATAAGCGCCATTGCGTACGTCGTCATAAATAATATTCGTCATTTCACTGCCCTCCAAGCTGCTTCCCATTTTGCATAAATCTTTGCCTTGCTCGTCCCATCACTATGAGGGGTATAAGGCGAGACTTTTAAAGACGCGCTTTGAGAGCTAGCAGCCGTCAACACACACTGGCGTGCTTTCTCGACACTCATACCGTTTTGAATAGCTTTTGCTGCGTCAAAAGAAACGCCTAAGTGCTTTGCTTGCCTTTCAAGGGTTGTTAGTGCTTTTGCGCGCTTTCTTTCTTTTTCAAGAGCAGCTTTTATGTTTTCCTGCTTGTCCTCATTGTCTTCATCTTCATCTTCGTTTTCTTCTTCATCGTCGAAGTCTTCGGCGTTTTTGTCGATGTCACTATCGTCTTCGTCCTCTTCCTCGTCATTGATGATGTCGACGATCTTTTCGTCATCCTCTTCTTCAGCGCGGTATTGTGTGCGTGCCATGTGTTTTGTCCTTCTTTTTCTGTTGATGTTGGGTTTTGTGATATGGAATCCGTTAAGGCTTCCAAAGCTTGCGCAAGGGTGCCCTGCGCATCTGCTAATCCAAGCGTGATCGCTTGGGTGCCTATAAAAGTTTCTGCTTTTGTGTCACGAATTGCAGCAGCATTTAAGCGTCTGTTTTGCGCCACCAAATCGACAAACATCTCGTAGAGCAGGGCGCAATCGGCTTGCATTTTTATCTGTGCTGTATCGCTCAAGGGTTCATGAGGGTTGCCATGGGTTTTGTGATCACCTTCAAAGACAAAGGTCCATTTATGCCCGTGTTTTTCATCCGCACGAGATTGGTCAAGATGGGCACAAACAACCCCAATCGAGCCCACAACCCCTGTGCGAGCTACCCATATTTGAGAAGCCGCACAAGCAATGGCATAAGCTGCAGAACAAGCAAACTCATTGGCATGTGCCCAAATGGGCTTGTCGTATTGTTTTGAGAGTGTTTGAAACTCTTCAACCAAATCAAACACACCACCGGCTTCTCCACCGCCGCTATCAATATCAAGTAAAACAGCGCGAACATCAGGTTGTGCAATGGCTTCACGAAAAGAAGCGCTTAAACCTTCATAAGAGGTTAGCCCCGATAAAGCCCCAAGCCATGCACCACGGCGCACAAGCGTGCCATGAACCGGTATTATGGCAACATTGTTTTGTACTACATAAGTTTCAGGGGGTCTTAAAGCTTCTGTATTCTCTTGCGAATAAGCTTCAATGGGAAACTTTTCTCCCTCAAAAAGGCGTGGTGCAAGAGCATTCAAAATGATATCAAGCTTTGTCGAGGCAAGCATATGAGGAACCCCAAAAAGCCGTGATGCCAAAAACGGCATATCAAGATTATTCACCATTTTTATGTGCCTCACTGCCTTGGTTACTTTCATAAGTTTCAGAAGGTTCTGAATCTGCGGTATCAATTACTTGATTGCTATCAGAGGTCGCTGCCATATCCGTGTCAAAAGATAAGCCGCGCGCACGAGCGTCTGTGTGCTCTTCTTGCAGTTCGGCATGAATGCTGTCGATATCAAAGCCACGCTCGGCAAGTGCCATGCGTCGTGTTTTCAAGCCTGCACGAATTTCTTCTTTTTCCGCTGAGATATCCTTGTTTGGATCAATCATTTCAAGCGGGGGTGCAAAGCTTTCACATTGAAGCCATGGCAAGGAATTTTCTTCCCACCCTGGCAAATTGACGCATCCAGCAAGCACTGCCATTTCAACAAAACGCTCCCAAACAATGCGGTTAAACTGAAAGGCAATAATATGTTCACGCCATTGTTTGACGTGCCGTCTAAACTGAATGATGGAGGTGCGTACATTTGAAAAATTCCCCCGCGTAACGTCTCCAGTCACAACGGCATAAGGCATATTAAGTGCTGCACAAATTTTCAAGATATTGCGAAATTGAAAAGCCTCATAAGAGCCACCAACCTCAACAGGATTTGAGAATGTAACTTCTTTATTCTCTCCTAAATAAAGAGATGCACCGGGCGCAATGACAGGTGCTTTGTATTCTTCTTCAACGTTGTTTTTATCACGATTATCGGATAATTTTTCGACGTTTGGTGAATTGTCCTTGACAAACGCCGCGAAAAGAGCCGCCGTCCTTTTTCTATCGAGTTCTGCGTCGTCATAGGATTCGAGTTGAAAGATCTTTGTCATAGCGCGCGTTATTTTTGGAGAACCGCGCAATTGTCCGGCAATACGGCGCTCTTTGATATGAATGACCATTTCAGCAGGGACACGCACGCGCTCTTGGCTCTCAAATGCCATATTTGCAGGGACATCATCATAGGGGTGATGTTCCCAGAAATGATAAGCAACGCGCTTGCCACTGGCATTAAATTCAATCCCCATACGAATGTAATTGCCTTCAATATCAGCCGGTCCATTGTAAGTAAGGTCTAACATTTCGGTGGGATAAACTTGTAATTGAAGCGGCACACCAGAGCGCCCGTAGAGGTCAACATAATGTAGTCTTACAAAACATTCACCAGTTAGAAAGACTTCTCGTGCAATGGTTGCTTGAAGTCCATAAAAATTGGCATCTTCATCATAGTCCGCCTCATCAACCCATTGCCACCATAAGTCTAAAAGCTTTTTCTTTTCTTCTTGAAAACCTTCAATACGAGGATAAGGTTTAATCCCATCACTAACAGCCGCAGAGACCCATTCTTCCGTTGCAGACCCATAAAGAGATTCATTATCATAAAGCCATCTTGAACGAGCAACAATGGTATCACCACATTCTTCAATCGCTTTATTGATATGTTTTTTTGCGGGGTCAAAACCACCCATACGGCGGCTTTTACTTGCAGCTTCAAAAGGCGGATTGTGTTGACGAGAAATTGTAAAAAAGCCTGTGAGTTTATTGAAAAAACCAGCCATTAATAGCCTCGTGATATATTAAAATAGAAAACGCGTGAACGCTTGCGCCCTTCAAGGTTGGCTATTTGTATGTTCAGCATCTCAAGCGCTCTGCGAAGTTCCTCAACAGAACGATTGCTGACTTGCTTATCGCCGTGACGCACTGATTGCGCACCCGAATAAAGAGCCTCTTCAATTTGTTCACGCCGCCTTTTTAAACTTTCCAGTCTGTCAATTTTGCTGTTAATTGGTTCTAAAGTTTCACCCACAAATTACCTCCAATCCCCTCGCATATAAGGATTCATCACTGTTCTGGATTGTTTCCTTTGAGGTTTTGCTATCTGAGATCTTCTTGGAGAAGTGAATGAAGAAATCCCAGATGTTGGTTGCTCTACAGAACCTTCAATTTTAAGTTTTTCCAAACGCTCTTCTAAGATATCAACTTCTCGATTAAGGTTTATTCCCGCCGAAATCAGACCTTGTAAAGCCGCATAAGCATAGACCCTACAATCCAAGGCTTCGTTTCTTGCCTTTTCACTTTTTTGCCATTCAATACGCTTGAAGCCTTTGAAATATTTGATGACTTTTCTTTCAGCGGTTAGCTGGTCAAAATATTCCTGGTCAAGGCTTTTGTGAAAGTGTGTTGCACCAGCCCCTGATGCTTCAGGTCCCGATTTTTTAAACCGTGCCGTGATAATATCTTTTGCCGCGTCAACACCAACAATATAGAGATTAATCTGTCCTTTATTGTTTTTGCTTGGTCGGCGTGGCCATACCGCACGCCATCCCGCTTGCCCCTTAATGCCCCAGATACGCCGCCCTTCACGCGGGCGTACATAATTATAAACTGCCTGTGTGTGTCCACCACCGGTATCAATGCAAGCCGCTGTTATCCTAATCCCCTCTTTATAGCCTGGATGCGGCCAACGTTTTGCAAGATATTCATCCAATTGGTCCCACACTTCAAAAGAAGAGGGATCACCAAGGATCACTTGATAATCAATATGCCAACTTTCTTCACTACGCCCCCATCCCACCACTTCAAGTTCCAAGCGGTCATTTTGCACATCAATGCCTGCTGTCAACACGACGGATTGTTCTGGTGCAAGGGGATAATCTTCGCGTTTTGCATAGAGGCTATCAGGATCAACAACTTCGCCTGTTCTGTCCTCCCATGGCTCTCCAAGCACTGTATTAATAAAAACTTGCAAAAGAGCAGGGTCTTCTTTGGCTCTTAAAAATTCGCGCGCACAATCGCCCCAAGTCAGCCATGGCGAATAAAGCGCTGAAATATGGTAAGAACGCAGACGAGGCTTACTTGACTCCTGTGTTGCGATCCAACAAGCACCGTTTTCTTCTGCCATTAAGGTGGACTTACGATGTTCGGCATGTTCATGACCACAATGCGCACAAACAAAAACAGCTTTTTCGGGGGCGCCTTTTGGCCACTTAATTTGTGACCAAACAATGGGTTGTAGAACACCACATGCATCACAAGGGACATTGTAATATCTCTGATCACCTAGCACAAAATCCTTGGCGATACGGCTTGTGTCACGGTGTGTCGGCGTAGACAATTTAAAAATTTTACGTTGAATAAAAGCAGAGGTTCGTTTTTCCGCAATTGTTACAGGATCGCCTTCATTATCGACATTCAATGGGTAAGCATCGACTTCATCCAAAACCAAATAGCGAATAGGAGAAGAACGCAATCCAGCAGCACTATTTGCTCCTGTAATCATCAATGTCCCCCCATAAAATTCCTTTGAAAACATTGTATTTCCACTGTCTCTTGCACGAGCAGGAGCAATGCGTTCACTTAAAGCAGGGCTAGCTGAAATCATCGGATCAAGACGAGACTTTGACAGTTTCTTAGCGGTCTCAACTGTCGGCATTACATAAAGGGCAGGTCCTGGACTATGATGAATGGCATAACCACAAAAGTTCAACGCTGCTTCCGACATTCCAATCTGAGCCCCCTTCATCACAACCGTTGTTTCAGTCGGATCATAAACAGAAAGATTATCCATGATCTCTCGTAAATAGGGGGTACGTATAGTCCTCCATAATCCAGGCTCAGCACTCGTAACTGTGCTCAAATAACGATTTTTATCAGCCCACTGGGAAACAGTATAAGGCGGGTCAGGACGGCGTCCTTCATTCGCATAGCAAAAAAAGAGCCCAGCACCAGAGGACGAGGGCGAAGCATCACTTATCATGTTCTGGATTCTCTTCTAAAATGTTGGGATCGTGAAAAGAAACAGGGACGACATTTTCCACTAAAGCTTTGCGCATATGATGATCGATAGCTCCAATAAGGCTCGCAGCATCACATCCCACTTGCGCCGCAATTTCAGTACCAAAGCGATAGGCAAAATTGAGCATTGTATCTCGATGCGCTCTTCCAAAGTTCCATGCTTCTTTTCTCACTTCTTCACGATCAACAGTGGTTTCGCGTAACTTTTCCAGAGCAATCTTTTCTTTTGCTAGCGCAACTTGCATCCGCTCTAGTTTTATCTTGTATTCATTGGCTCCATCTGTGGAGGCTTGTTTGATCTTTGTCAGCGGTTGACCATCCGGTGCTAAAAATGGAGTAGGGCGCTTTGTTGGATTCTCATTCCAGATAGCTGTTGCAAGCGCTTCATTGACAGAACCATCTTCAAAAAGAGCCGCATCAAATTTACCTGTCTTTATCCGAGAAACCACTGCATTATGTGAAACACCCATCTTCTTCGCAAACGCACGAACCGATAGACCCTTACGATTCTTCTTATTCATAGTTGCTCCTTGCCTTCTTTTCTGTCCTAAGAAGGAGGTGGTTACGGCGTATTAGGATAAAGAGAGATTTACGGTACCAACTGAAAAACAAGATTTAATACGATAAGGAAATACTTAACACATTAAATTCGTTATTTATCAATGAGTTATGTGTACAATGTACAGTCAAATTGAAAATTCTGTCGCTAGCGATAGTTCGCGCTGTCCTGCCCCGCAACGAAGCCAACCCGCTGGGAAGTACCTTTTGAATTGATTTTATTGATTTTTTTTATGAAAAAACAAAGCATAAGTGATAATCTGTTTTTAAAATTGCAATAAGAATATGTAATGCTTAAACTCATAAGGATATGGAATATATAGATAAAGCTTGAGAACAGGATCTAGCCTTTCTTATTAGCAGCGTATTCTTGACGAGAAAGTTGTCTCTGTATGTTTTTGGTTAATCTTTCATTGGCATATTGTGCAATAGCACTTGCAATCTCTGGTTTGGACATCACCCCAGCAATTGAAGGTCCCTCTTGTTTTGCAATGGGAAATTTATCTCCATCCGCTCTTTGAAACACATTCCCATTCAGCTTTTTTAATTCAACACGCTTTGGAAAACTGCCTCCCTTGATAAAACCATGGGGTAAGATTTCTTTCTTTCCAAACAGTGTGTAAGTTACGCCGCGTTTTGTTTCGTTTGCTTTAAAAAATTTAAGAGGTATCGGTGTTACAGAACCAATGATATCTGTCTCAAGAAACCTTGCTGTCGCCTTTTCTTTAATATAAACACCTCTTCTTATACGCTTTATTTGGGCTGATGAGATGTCTGCAACTTGCTTTTCAGTGAAGCGTTCAACTTGTTTTGCTGTAGTGTTTAGAGCATTACGCAGAGCCCAATTAAGGCGAGGGGCTTGAAGGCTTGTGAAGGTATCTTTTGCCTGTTGAAGATACCATTTTTGGTGGATGATTAACTTCAACTTCTAAGCCTTTTTTGGGGTAGGTGACTTGGAAGCTTTAGATGCTTTTGGCTGTTCGAGTGGAATTTCCTCTGTCACTGGTTCAGACGATGTTTGTACGGCTTCTTGTTCTATCTGTTTAATTTGTTCAACTTCCTTGTCAGGCTTTATTTTTGTTTTAACATCAACAAAAGGTTTAGCGGCATTTGCACGCTTGAGACGTGCGTAGACTTGATTGGAAATCTCAACAAATGGATTATTGGGAGTTGAAGTTTCAAAACGAACAGTGCTTTTATTATCGCCAACAACACACATTGGCTTGGTGATGATTGCTTTCATCTTCGCTCCTTTTGAGGCAATGAATTAATGACATCATTGGTTACTGAATGGCGTTTGATATGTGCAAAATAGATTAGTCTGTTTTATCAATAAAAACAGTACTTTAAGCCCTCTTGAAAGCTTAAGATTTTATCAAATTTTAGGGGATATTTTTGAATTTTAGACGCAATACAACCAGTGCCGTACTGCCACTAAATACGATTTTTCACGTATTGTCAATAGAAAAATCACGATATTGTGTATTTTTAATTTTTTTGATCAAAACTTAGTATTTTAAAAGCCAATCTTTAATTTTATACAAATAACAACATTTATGTTGTGTTTAAACATTTTAGATGTTATATTATATTTATGAACAGTCAAGAATTAAAAAGATATCTTACGAAACATGGTTGCAGTTTTACCTCAGGGAAAGGTGGCCATTTGCTTGTAAAACGTGGTTCTAAAAAATCCGTTTTACCTATGCATGGTACGCGGAAAGAATTAGGAACGGGATTAGTTCAAAAGATTCTTAAAGATCTTGACCTAAGGTAAGTCTGAATATGGAGATGTAAATGAAATATGCACTTAAGTTTATCAAAGATGACAATGATACTCTTCTTGTCGTTTCCAAAGACTTTCAAGAATTTATTACCTATGGTAACGACGAAAAAGAGGCTTTGGAACACGCTAAAAATGCCCTTTTAACAGTTATTATGGGGCGTTTCCAAGATCGAGAAGTGGTCCCTTTTGGAGCTCGTGATGCTGCCTATCCTTTTGTTGAAGTATCTTCATTAGTTATTTTAAAAATTGCAATACACAACGCTATGGTTGAAAAGAATTTACGCAAAGCTGATCTCGTGCGTCTTTTAAAACTTCACCCAATACAAATTGACCGATTATTGGATTTAAACCACGCAACAAAATTAGATGCTTTAGAATCCACTCTCATTGCTCTTGGAAAAGAGATCACTATCAATGTTCAAAATGCTGCTTAAAATTTAGCGGTTTTGTATAAAATGTTTATGAAGTGCATTCAGAGCAACATACAGCGAACCGACAAGATGTGGCAGTGATTGATCTTCACTAACAAGATACTTGTAGTGCGGCATAAAGATTATGCTGTCTATAAAGGCATTGTGCTTCTTTTAGCACCTCTTTCATTGCTTCATAGTAATGAGTAGTTTTTTCAATCCATTGTTTTTTTGCCTCTTCATTTAAAGATGGAGTAAAGTCATCATAAATTGCATTTGGTAAGGCTTTTGCACAGAGGTAATTATTTCTCACTTCAAGATATTTTTGTGCAGCATCATACTGATCTTGATTAATTACACCTTGCAGATAAAGCCGTCCGATATAAGTAGCGGAAAGCGGATTTTTTGCTTCTTCTATGGTTAAGCCAAAGCGTTTGGCACGTATTTCTATTGCCAATTTGTCAATGGGATTATGAGGCATTTTTGTCCGTGAAATACGACCATTGGGTTCTCTGATACATCCATTAATACGAGGACGTCCACGTTTTGCATGTTTTTTTCTTTTAGCCATATTTTTTCAATCAGAATGGGACGCCATCATTAAGAGATGCACCATAATTATCAGCACCTGAGGCAATAGCATAATTTTGAGAAGTAATGGGTGAGGGGTGTACAGATTGCTCTTTCTTTGCATCAAGCAAATACAACTCGCCTTTATATTGAGGCAAAATAATTTCTGTTGTGTAACGGTCATGACCATTTTTATCTTGCCATTTACGGGTTTGTAATTTGCCTTCTATGTAAACCTTTGAACCTTTACTGAGATACTGAAGAGCAATTTTTGCCAAATGCGGATTAAAAACCACAATGGAGTGCCATTCCGTTTTATCTATTTTTTGATTGGTCTTTTTATCAGTATAGCTTTCAGAAGTTGCTATACTAAAATTGACTATTTCAGCTCCAGAAGTCATGGTTTTGCTTTCGGGGTTAGCACCGAGGCGTCCGATTAATGTCACTTTGTTTAGCATGTTTTAGTTACCTTAAATTGGTATTTAAATATGTAAAAAATCTTAGCATAATTTTATTATTTTTTCAATTATTTCAATGATATATTATTAATTATTAACATATAAAATTATGTTTAATATGCTCTTTGATAAATAATCAATTGACATAAATGCATGGTGTATAGTATCAAGAGGGTATATATGGCAATCGTTAGTTTTAAGCATAAAGGGTTGAAATTATTCTTTGAAAGAGGAGTCTGCAAAGGCATACAACCCGCGCATGCTAAAAAATTAGCAAACATTTTAGTAATTTTAGATACAATATCCGCGCCTGAACAAGTTACTCTTAAATCGTATCGTCTACATGCGCTTACGGGCGATTTAAAAGGTTACTGGTCAATGCGTGTCAATGGAAATTGGCGTGTTACCTTTCGTTTCATTGGGACAGACGTTGAACTGGTTGATTATCAAGATTACCATTGAGTTTTGAGGTGTTATTATGATGTACAATCCTCCACACCCTGGCGGCATTTTGAAAGAAGAATTGCTTGATGAATTAGGGTTAACAGTAACAGAAGCTGCAAATCGTCTTGGCGTTGCACGTTTAACTTTATCCCGCGTCTTAAACTGCCATGCGGCGATTAGTATTAACTTAGCTTTACGGTTAGAAAAAGCGGGTTTAAATGATGCGGAATTCTGGCTTAAATTGCAACAAAAGCATGATTTGTGGCAAGCTCGGCATAACAACCCAATCCCACATATTTCACCTCTAGAGCAAGTAGGGCATCTTTAGAAAGACTTAGCCCATCTTTCTTCACACCTAGAGGTCATGTTCTTTAAAATCAAGCAGCCCACGATAGATTTTTATGCTCTTGTTGATTTTATCGAACGTTGAGAAGAGACAACGTAATCTGAACAGTTTTATAAAATCGGAAATTTTACTATGGCTTTTTAACTGAGCACTGTAGTGTGTAAATAGATATATTTATTAAACTGCGTGTATGTAACATAAGAAACAATACACAAACTAAAAAGGAATACCAAAGAGCAATATCTGAGTACCAAAGTACAGTATCCAATGAAAAAGAAAGCTTATGCTCCACGTACTTAGAAATAATAGGTAAAGAGACCGTTTCTTTATAACTACTTGGGAAAATTAAAACGACAAGCGCTAAACTTATTAGTTTTGAGAGTCTGTGCAAATACTGTTGTAAATCACGTGTTAGTTTCACCCAACCCGTTGTATCATCATCTTTATATTTTGGATTGTTCTGCAACTCAAAAGGAATATGAGAATTGCATAAAATTACAAAAATATTTGTTACTATTATCAAACCAAAAGATGCAAATATCAAAATACTTTGAATAAAGTAGGGATTTTTTTTAATTCCTAAAAAACATAAAAATATAAAAGTTATAATGCCAAACAAGGCTCTTAGCTGTTTATCTGTAAACATATTTATTTCCTGTGGTTTTCGGTAATTTTTTGATCTCTTTATTGATCTCGTCTATAAGAGGTTCGTAATTGAGAACGCTTTTCGGAATATTCCCACCGTAAACCCATGCTTTTACTTGCGCTTTGGTACTAAAAGCCGCATTTTCTGGTGTGGTATAATACTGTCCGCCATCAAACTTTTCACACTCTCTTGTGCCGTCTTCGTATTCGTAGAGGTTGTAAAAATACTCCTCTGCTCCGTCCCCCCAAGGAACATAACCAACAGCTGTTGCAACAAACTCTTTTTGCATTGGTTGTTTACGCTTTTTTAAGAATAGGTCTTTTAATATTCTCATGTTTTTAGTCCATAATTTTACCAATTGGTCTATTTACCTAAAATTTGACCGTACAGAGCGTTTTATATTGCGGATATGGGGGGGTTAATCGTAAAATCTTTAAATCGCTTTGTATGGTGCCTTTTTGTCGATTTAAACACATACCTAATTGTAAAATGATCAGCACTTTTCACTAGTTTGCTGTGGACCAAAGCGTTTCATTATCCCACCAATGCCATTTAAAGTCTCTTCAAGCTCTTGCTTGTGAACAAGCGTTAGTGGTCTAAAATGCTCTTTCGCTGTTTTTTCTTTGAGTGTTTTCTCACGTGTGTTTTCAATTGCTCTACGTACAGTTTCGGCTTTTGAAAGAAGGGTATTTTCTAGTGTCTGGCAATAAGTTAAAAGCTCTCCACAAGTTGGCATAAATGTTTTTGATATCCCAATTGCTTGACCAGTTACGATATTTTCGACGCCTTTTTTCAGAGCATATGCTGAAATCCGTTCCAGCATCATGCTATAGGATAGAACAACGGCTTTGGAATCTGTGTTCGCAGGGACTCTCATGCTTGAGAGTAGGAAAGAAGCTTGCTCAATTTGCTTAACTGAAGCTTTCACAGAGAGCAACGCTTGTAGAAGATTGCAAGCATCTAAGGTTTGCTCTTCCTCCTGTTTCGTCAATGTATTCCCAGCTTTCAGCGTCAATGGATACCCCGGACTGATCATTTCCATAATCTTCTCCAGATGAGAGATGATCTCTGAGTTCGTTGAAGCCTTCTGCAAGCTGTTCTGTGAAAGTTTTCTGAGTGAATTTTCCATGATAACCACCTAACCGTTTTTCCTGTTCTAATCTTGCTTTTTTCTTTGCTAGCGTTCCGATAGGGCTTGTGACCCAATTGTACCAAGTCCTTTGCCAATCTCGTTTGTTTGCATTTTTACCTGGGTTTGCTATCCAGTAATTTGTGAACCGTTCGGTTTCTAACAGCGCCTCATCATGCGTTAATCCTTGATCGATTGCGTATTGCAAATTAGGTTTGAAATCCTCTGGCAATCGACAACCGCGATTAGCTTGCGCTCGTTTTGCTTTTTTGGGAACGTTCTCTTGCTCGTGAATGGAAGGTTGGTTGTCTGATGAGGTTTCGATTTGCTCTGATGTAATCTCAACAGCAGCAACCTCTGTTGGCTCGTCAACCAAATCGATTGTTTCTAAATCTTCAGAACCAATTTCTTTTTTTGCTAAAACGATAGTTTTAGTTTTTTTATTATAACTGTTAATGTTAGTGTTATTGTTTATGTTATATATATAGGCATCATTAAGCATGTCGTAAGCATCATGCTTAATAACTTTAGCATCGTTAAGCATGGCTTTAGCATTATTTTTATCAGTATTTTCAATGGCTTTAGCATCATCACAAGCATCATTTGTATGTTTATCCCATCTTGCCTGCGCTGCTTTCTTTGCTCTCTCTGATAACTTCTTTGACCGAGATGTCTTCGATACCTTATCTAAGCTTTCATTAGAGTTATTGAGTTCTTCTTCAACTTTTAAACTCCATAAACACCCATCGTCTAAACGTTCGATATGACCCGTGCTTATTAAAACTTCTAACGCTTTCATAAACATTTTTACTGAACAACCAGTGTAATTAGCCCAGACCTTTGTGTTATTTAAAAGCGGCTCTCCAGTATAAAGCATTTGCAAACGCAATTTTATATAAACATTGCATTCAATGGGAGATAAACAAGCAAGATCAAGAATCCACCTATCTGCAAACAGCCTCGTCCACGGTAATTTACTGGACATATATACCCCCTTCTTTCATTAAATATAAAATTGCTAAAGCATCTGCTTCGTTGTCGTCTTTAGGCGTATGTCCTTTTGCACACACCGCCTTAATCATTTTTACTTTTGATGCGTTTCCTTTTCCTGTTGTTGCTTTCTTAATTGTGCCAACAGGAATGCCTTCATACGGTATCTGATGATGTTCACACCACGTCGTTAAGGTTGATAACAAGTCACCGTAAATATGCACTGCATCAGTACTATTATGACGCCTCACTTCTTCAAAATACACCGCGTCAATGCTGTCTACTGTCTGTTTTATTTCTGATAGACATCTCTTAAAGCGTAAATAATGCATTCCACCGACTTAAAAATATCGGGGGTGGAAATTCATGACACCACTGATGATGTGACCATCCGCACCGCATATCGCCCAGCCTGTCTTGGTCCCTAGATCAAGACATAAAATGGTTTGTGCGTTAGTGATCATAATCCCCCCTTAAGGCTCTACGTATTTATATGTTTGCTATGACAGAGCGTGTTGTGATTGCCTGTCTTGAAAAAATGTTTATGAAAAAGTATCCTCCCAACGATTCTAAAAAAGTGGGGAGGGGAAAGATGCAAGAATGGATAAAGATATTTCTTACGGGTTTCCTGTCATTTATCGGATCACTTTCAGTAGCGCTTATTTTAAGAAATAAAGACCGTAAAGAAGCAGCCAAAATCCGGAAAGATGATTTAGAAACAGCTGCAAAAAAACGAGAAGAAGATAGAGAATGGATAAGCAAGCAATTTGCAGAAAGCCAAGAACAGACGACAGCCCTTAGAGAGCAAGCGATATCGACAAAAGATCTTGCCAAATGGTCAGAAGAACATATTAAAATTTTGTTAGATAACAAAAGAGTACAGGATTTAGGACCGCCACTTTCCATATATGCAACTGGACCGCATCTTCCAACAAAGGACAAGTGGACGCTTCTTTTCTTAAAGGTAGAAAATAATGCACAAACTGTCGTCCATATTTTAAATATAAAGCTAAAAGATAGTTCTCGCTTTATTCTTGGATATGGCATCATATACAAACCTAGGCAAAAAACTTGGCAAATACAATCACCATATGTTAATCCTGACGCGGTTGCAGAATCGCGAGTATTCCCTGGCTTCTGTGATAAAGCAAAGAATTTTCGAACGGGACCAGAAATCGATGTTAATATTTCTGTAGCTCCCTCAGAAGGCAAACCTTCAAAAATCCTTATTTTTGTAGCAGCACGTGAAGAAGATATAAAAGACCAAGTTACTTTAATCATTACCCATACATCCCCACTGCAACCAGAAACAAAAATGACTGTAACAACACAAAGCCTCATAGACTTTAAAAAAGTGGATTAACTCAATTCAGACGCACACTACACGCATCATTTATTAATTTGATTTCTTCTTCTCTTTTTTTGATGAGGTCATCCCTTAAGAAGCCAAGATTACTTTCGACTAAAGCTGTAAACAAAAGTAGCTCATTTAGGCGATGAAAAGATGACAAATCTTGAGAAAAATAATTATCAAACCAAGTTGTAAAAGCTTGCGTAAAGGCAGATGAAAACCATTGATTAAAATCATCGTATGGCAATAACGGAAAATAATTTCTATCATCACGCGCAAAAATATTTTGCAGTATATAGATAAGATAACCTGTTGATGAGGGATCTATGCAACTTTCACATGTCTGATTAGGCGAGCGAACACCATAATATATGTCTTCACGTCCAATCTTATTAACAAGATTAATCAACTTGACTTTACTTATAGTGATATGCGGGACATCTATCATCTCTGATCTTTCTTCTTTAAGAATGTGTATGCTGCTGTTGATGTTCATTATTATCTGTGGGAGAAGTAGTAAAAGCAGGCATAGGGCTAGAACTATCCTTCAACTTTTGCAGCTTGAGATAATTTATTACGGAGATAGATCCTCTTTTTTCCCACTTGCAAACAGCTGCTTGAGTTACACCAAGCATTTTCGCCATTTCTGATTGTGTCCAATTAAATTTGCCCCGTATTGACTTAGTCAAATTCTTAAAATCTTCTCGTTGATCCATTTACAAGCTCCAATTACAGCTTTGTCTTATTTTATTCATATAATTATAGTTATATAAAGTCAATGAAAATTATCTTTATCAACGATAAAAAAATAAGGTAAGCAGAAGTATGAGTAATAAATCTAATATCATAAGCACATTAAAAAAGATTTTGACCGAGTTTAACTTAACGCAAGAAGATGTAGCCAAACGGCTAAACGTAACACAAGCTTCAGTGTCTAAGTGGTTAAAAGATTCTGATCCACGCGGCTCTAATCGAGATGCCATTTTAGAATTATATAAAGAACTAAAAGGGGACAATCACTTAATAACTTTTGTTCCTCTTATGGGGTATATTGGAGCAGGAACACAGATAGATCCAAGTTTTGAACAAATCCCTGAAGATGGTCTTGAACAAGTAGAAATTCCTTTTGCTTTACCTGATGATATGGTTGCTTTTGAAGTTAAAGGAGATTCTATGATACCAGCCTATAAAGATGGAGATATGGTTATCGTAAGACGGCGCCAAATTAAAACAATAGAATCCTTTTTTGGCAAAGAAGCCGTTATTTTAACACATGATAATAAAAGATATATAAAGCAGATTAGCAGGGGAATGAATGGTGAAATAGATCTGCTTTCTTGGAATGCCTTACCTATTAAGAATGTTAAAATTGTGTGGGTTGGAGAGATATTTGCTATTTTGCCAATAAGTTCTTACAGCAAGATGATTCGGACTTATCGCTAATTATCCTCCCCTCTTATTCAGCAAGATATTATAATATTTTTTATAAAAATATAACTTTTTATAATTTTTTGCTTGCTATTTTATAATTATAGTTATATAAGTAATTATATAAACCACGCACAAACAATCGCCAAGAGGCGTTAGGGAGGAAAAATCATGGAAAAAAAATACGAATTGACTGATGAAATGGATGAAGTTGGCGGACGCACGCTTTACCGCATACGTGCATTAAAAGATTTTGGAAATGTCAAAAAAGGTGACCTTGGCGGTTTTATTGAAAAGGAAGGCAATCTTAGTCATGGGGGCGATTGTTGGGTTGGAGATTATGCTAGGGTTTATGATAATGCTCGTGTTTATCAAAATGCACATATTTCCGGTTATGCCTATGTTTATGGTGATGCGCGGGTTTATGGAGATGCACTCGTTTCTGATGAAGCAAAAGTTTACAATTATGCAGAAATTTACGGTGATGCATACGTTTACGGTGACGCTAAAGTTTTTGATCATGCACATGTTTATGGCAATTCTCATGTTTATTATGAAGCATATGTTTACGATAAGGCAAGCGTTTATGGAAATGCAAAAGTTGGCGGTAATACACACATTTACGGAAATGTAAAAATTTACGGTGATGCGGATTTACGTTGTGAAGATTGGATTGGCAGCAATAGCAGAATATCCACTGGAGCAAACTAATGGAAAAGAAGTACGAACTTACTGATGAGAAAGCTGAGTTTAAAGGGGTAACTCTTCACCGTATCCGCGCTTTAAGAGACTTTGGAGTTATTAAAAAAGGTAATTTAGGCGGCTTTATAGAACATGAAAACAACCTATCGCATCATGGTAATTGCTGGGTAGGTGGTAATGCATTCGTCTTATCTTGTGCTTGCGTTTACGATAATGCTCAAGTTTATGATGATGCTGAAGTTTATGGTAGTGCACGAATTAAACATAATGCACATGTTTACGGTTTTGCCGAAGTTTATGGAATGGCAACAGTTTCCGGTAATGCACGTATTTATGGCGACGCAAAAATTTATCGTGATGCGGATATTGATGGCGATAACGTCATGTCCACTGGAGAAAAAGCATGGTGAAAAAATACGAATTGACTAATGAAACCACCGATATTGTAAGTTGCCATACATTGTACCGCATTCGTGCTTTAAGAGATTTTGATGATGTTAAGGCTGGGGACCTTGGGGGCTTTATAGAAAATGAAAGCAATCTCTCTCATGATGGCAATTGCTGGGTCTACGATAATGCTTGTGTTACTTGGGGTTCAAAAATTTATGACAATGCAAAAATTTATAATAACGCCCGAGTATATGGTGGTGGTCGCATTTTTGAAAACGCACAGATTTACGGAAATGCAATTGTTTATCCCAATGCAAGAGTTTATGGCGACGCAAAAATTTACGGAGATTCAGAGATCTGCGGAGAAAGCCGTATCACAACAAACGAGAAAAAATAAATCATGTATAAATATGGAATTAAACCTACCTTGTGTGCACAGTTAGTTGTGAGAAATACTCACAATCTAGGTGAACTTTGTATCACTATCTCTGGGTATAAAGACGAGCCTTATGTAGATACCATAATTTCTGAAGACATAATGCAACCTATAAAATCCAAACTCTAACAACCAAATAACATTTTTAAACACCAGCGTGATTCACGCCACGGGTGAATTGCGCTCAAATAGGAGGAAATCAAGATGAGTGAACTAAGTACCACACAAACG
>NZ_JBHIRR010000020.1:0-24261 GCF_042197325.1 Bartonella sp. AA16NXGY
TGTCACTTATCAGCATAGATTTAAGAAAATTGGTTTTTCTGGAACGAGTTTCTCTGCTGGATTGCGCCACCTTTTTTGATGAGCTGCAATATGTATTTTTAGTTAAAAGGCAGAAGATTTTCGGCCTTTTAATGTATTAAAATTTATTTTGCTTCATCAATATGGTTATTTTTTGATATAAAAGATTACAATAGATGCTTTCTTTTATGCGATGAGAAATTTTTCTAAAATTTTTGATGTTAAGATATGAGGACAGATTTCATTGTGAATATGAAAAGTTTGAATGCTGAATGCTTTCGGCATAATCTTTCAAAAGAGACGATATAGGTGGTTGTTTTTGTCCATTTCTTTATTCATTTTTATAGATCATAAGTTTAGTCTTTATGAGTTTTATGCATTGTTTTGAATTTTGTTTTAGAACTTTATTCACGTTTATATCATTTAATACGCATATTATTTGTTTCTTTTTTAGGATGTTTACTTAAGAATTTTGGATAGATACTTATTTTTAGAACAAAAAGAGGGAGTTTGAGGTCAAATTATAATAAAAGTAAAGTATGCTTTATCGTGTTGTTATGGTTGTTGTTTTGTAAGTGATAGGTGGCAGAGAAATTTCGATAAGATACAGGATATTATTTTCATTGCGGTCATGCGCGGATATCACCATTCTTTTTTCAGCATTCAATATTTGCGCAGATTTTAGCACTCGAGAATGTTCATAAGAAGTAATTTACCTTTTTTCAAAAGTCCTTCTTTGCATGCCAGCTTCGTTTGTGATGGACAAGGGGTTAATTGATTAAATATAAACAGGTTTGAAATGAAAGAAATTTATAATATTTAGTTTTTATTCAATATCTAAAATGATGAATGAGCATTCTGAATTATTGCATGAAATTTTCCTAAATCAATATCACGCGTCTTATTAAACTGAAGATGCTGATAAACAACCTGAATCTGCGGAGCAAAAACAACACCTTTATACCCTGTTGCAAACGTTCTGCCACTCGTTAAAGAACCGCTAAACTGTTTACCCTTGGCAATAGCTTTACCCCGTGCTCGTGTCAAAACATCACCTTTAAAAAGGCCATACGATAACACCCCATCCATATAAAAACCGGTATCATGCTGCAAACTTCCATAAGCCCCAACAGACCATTTATTAAATGCGCTTTTTTTGCTTTGTTCAACATCCTGAGGGTGTAGAGAAAGATTTCCATAGTTCCCCAAAACTCCAAAGAATGTACGACCATATAAACTCTCAATCTCGTTTAACAAAACACCTGCTTGAAATGCATTATAATCGAGCTCAGCACCATAACCATATTCAAAAGCAGATAAATTGGAAGCATAGTGATGGCTCCCCCCATAAGCACGCAGAAAAAAGGCTGTCTTTTTATCATCTTTCCCAAAGGAATGAAAAGCATTCCGCATTGTCTCTAACGTCTTATTTTGCGTGGTCATATCCACTAAACCAGCATGAAATAAGGCATTTGGCAAAAGAAGATAAGTTGGAACCTGTGGAACAACCGCTCTAATTTGGAGATTAGACGAGGAATCCAAAGGGTCAGAAGACCCAGAAGGCTTTGGTTTAACATGGGAAAGAAGCAGAAGGAACAGAATCCGGAGATGAAGGAGATACCGGAACAGAGGGCGGTAATAGAAGTTCCATGAAATGATTATTAGATAGAATTTTCTAGGCAAGAAACTAAAGTGTGGAAGGCTGCTCGTAGGAAACTTTGCTCTTTGGAGGGGGAAATCAAAAAATTTTTTATTTAGGAAAATAGTGTTGAATTCCCTTCTTCTGATCGTAAGAATAAATCGTTGTTTCAATGATGATATCAGCTATTTTTTGCCGAATTTTTAAGAAAAATGCTTTTGTGGAAGTATGTAGCCTATATAGATGTTTATAGGGAGATGGGGGGCGGTCTTGAGAGTGATGTTTTTATTCTTGTATGGGGGTAGCAATGTTAAAAGGTCAAAAAACATGTTTAAGGTATTTTCTTGTCTAAAGGGGGGGGGAGAAAAGGAAGAGGGAAGATTTAATGATTACGAAGATTTTAGGAGATTTTTGGGGGGAGATTAGGGAGATAGGATTTCTGAGAGCTCTGGAGATGCAAGGGGATAAGATTTCTGGAGGATTGTGTGGGCATTTTTTATCGGCGATGATTGCGTTTGTTGGTGTAATTTAATCAGTGATATTGATTATACCACATTCACCATTTTCGCTACCGAAGGAGAGGTTTTGCCCTGCTTGATCCCAGTTAAGTGCTGAGATAGCACTTTTCCCATAACCTTTTAGAAGGACTTCTTTTCCATCATGGAATTGTGCCGCTAAAATCATTCCATCATTGAAGCCTATTGCTACAATTTCTTTGTTTGGGTGGCATGAAACGGTGCTAACAAGTGCATTTGCTCGTGTGCCTAGTTCTAGAGGTGTTTTTCCCATAGGGCCATCTTTTGTATGAAAGGGCCAAACAATTGCGGCAGAGGCACCTGATGTTGCTAGCCATTTTCCTTTTGCGCTCCAAGACCAGCTTTTGACTTTGCTTGGATAGCCACTCATGCGGAGGTGCTGATTATCAGTGAGACGCCAGCCGTGTAAGGCGTTTTCTTGCATGGTGGAAATGACATAGCGGTTGTCTGGTGAAAAGGTGACACCACAATGAGCTCCTTTCCATACTAATGTGGTGGGAGATATTTGCGTTGATAACCAATGAAGAGTGACTCCATTGTAATGGGCAACGGCAAGTCGCAAACCTTTGGGGGCAAAAGCAAGGCCTTCTACACTGCGTTCATGTGTGAGCTCTTGTCGTTCTTTTCCAATATGCGCAAATGCGAGGCGTGAGGAGGAAAAAGCAAAAGCTTTTTGTGGACCAAAAGCAACGTTGTTTATCCATTTGCGTTCTTTTTGGCTTAACACTTCCGTGTGATCTGCTGCGGTTGTTTGACAGACTTTTCCATCTTCTCCACCGGTGATGATCGCGGTATTGTCATGGGAAAAATGGCTTGAAATTATTCCTTGGTGAACTTCAACGATTTGTGGGGTTGGATTAAAAAAAACAATGAAACCTTCTACGGAAACAAAGGCTGGTTTATTGCCTATAAAACCGCAGGAAAGGCAGTAACTTTTGAGATCATAATGGGTAATGTTTGGCATTATCACTCACTTATGCGCAATTTTCAAAACCAGTTTTTAATTTTTCAGCATCAAGAGAGCGTCCTATAAAGACAAGGCGGCTTTCTCGTTTTTCATCTTCACGCCATGGGCGTTGATGTTGTCCTTCAAGAAGCATATGTATCCCTTGAATGACGTAACGATCATCGTCTCCTTGAAAGGCGATAATGCCTTTAAGACGCAAGATATCAGGTCCTTGTTGCTGTGTAACCTGCTGGATCCAAGGGAAAAACTTTTCTGGTTGCAGAGCATCTGTTTTTAAACTTACAGAAGTGATGGTAATATCATGAATGGTGGATGCGTGATGATGGTCATGATCATGATTACAATCGGGACCACATACATGATCTGCGTGATGATGGTCAAGAAAATGGGGATCATTATCTAAAGTGCGTTGGAGATCAAAGGAACTACGATCGAGGAGTTTATCAACAGGGATGTTAACGCGCTCTGTTGCGTAAATTATGGCTCTGGGATTAATGGCCAGAATAAGGGATTCAGCATGGCTGCGTTCTTGTTGGGTGACAAGATCAATCTTATTTAAAAGAATAATATCCGCGAAGGCAATTTGGTCTTCAGCTTCACGACTTGTTTTCAGTTGAGAGGGAAAATGCTTTGCATCAACGACCGCTATGACACTGTCGAGAGCTGTTTTTTCATGGATAGTATCATCCATGAAAAAGGTCTGTGCTACGGGAACGGGATCAGCAAGCCCTGTCGTTTCTATAATGATCGCATCAAATCGATAAGAACGTTGCATCAGACTTTCTAGAATGCGAATGAGATCACCACGTACGGTGCAGCAAATACAGCCATTATTCATTTCATAAATTTCTTCGTCTGATTCAATGATCAGGTCATTATCAATACCAATTTCACCAAATTCATTGACAATGACGGCATAACGTTTGCCATGATTTTCACTGAGAATGCGGTTGAGAAGGGTGGTTTTTCCAGCACCAAGATAGCCTGTGAGAACCGTAACGGGAAGTTTTTTGGGGTGTATCGTTTCCATGGAGAGACCTTTTATTGTTCTTTATTGCCATGTATTTATGTTAAATCGATTGATATCATCAAGTAAATCACGAAGCTGAGACAGAACATGAGAAAAGATTGCTTCACCGGCTTGTGGTGTTGCTTTGCTTGCATTTCCTGCCGCACCTTGCGTATTTAGATCTTTCATTGTCCAACCAAAGGCATGAGGACCATAAGCGCGTAAATACCGATAATTGGCAATCATATCCGCTTGTTTATTATGAAAATTTTCTGCCTTTTCCATATGGACTTTTTCTGGTGCTAAATAGAGCATGAGAGAGGTTTCGATAAAGCCTCCATGGATATCAAGATGTTGTTGAGATGGCTCCATGAGACCTTGTGGTAAACCAAAACGGCTCCAGCTTGTTGCTACAGCGAGCATGGAAAGGCGCTTTCGTAATTCGGTGATAACAATGCTCATTAAAGGTGAATTTCCTCCGTGAGCATTGAGAAGAAGAAGACGGTTGATCCCTTTGTGATAACAGTTTTCACCAATCTTTATCCATCGCTTAATCGCATCAGAAAAGGTAAGGGTTTGCGTGCCTGTAACATCCATATGTTCTATAGAATAGCCAATCTTTTCAACCGGTAAAAGTGCGATATGAAACTGCTCTTTTGTTTGTAAAGTGAGGGCTTTTGCAAAAGCTTCAGCAATAATCCAGTCGGTTTCGAAAGGAAGGTGCTCTCCGTGATATTCATGTGCACCCAAAGGTAAAAGAGCGAGAAAAGGTGGGTTAGATACCATAAATTAATGCCCAAAAGAGAAGTCAAAAGAGACAAAGTGATCAAAGGTGCTGTCACTATTTAATCTATCTATAAGAGAAACGCAAATAGGCGTCTTTTTACATCACATATGGATGCATAAAAATGAGAGCTTTGTTAAAAATAGAGAAGCTTTTATTGAGCAAAGCCACCGCAATTTTTCTGTAATATTAGGCAATCTTTCTCAAGATAGTTGTCTTTTATAATTATTTCTGATGTATATTCTCATTTTTAATAATTATATATTCATATATATTAAATATGTAATTTTTTCTGTAAATTACATATTATTCTTTTATTATGGAGCGAGGATGATCAAAGTATTTCTACTATTGCAATAGTACAGACTTTTGTTGCAATCAGGAAATCTATTCAATTATCTGTATATTACAAAAGAATAGAAATATTTGTTGATTTATTTTACTTTGGATAGTGTCTTAACAGATTTTAGTGTTCATGAGAAAAAATAAATATAAAGGGAAGAATTCACGTAAGATGAATTTGTAATCTCATAGAGCAGTTTATAAGATGATTCAGTAAGAAACACCGTTGGATACAAGAAACACCGTTGGATACATGATAAACAGAACGCCATTGTGTTGCACATTGACGCTTTTGTTTTAAAGAAACATTTCTCAAGGTATCCAAGCCTATTTTGCAACGGCGCCCGTGAATAGTATAACGGTAAAGCCTTATAATATAAAATCTATTGTTTTCCACCATATTTACACTTTTAAAGTAAAAATGGGCACCATCATTCACTTTGCTAGTTTTCAATACTGTGTTAACAGCGCTTGTTAGTTAAAATACCTCATAAGTGATATTTTCCTTTCTTCAAGTGTGTTTACACACACACACCGATCTCGTTTGTGATTTGCAAGTGAAGAATTTTGATTGATTCAATATAAACAGAGTTAAAATTAAGAGAGTTTTATAATCGTCAGCTTTCTCATTCAACATGCAAAACAATAAATTATTATTATAGATTAATATTTTGCGATTAAAGTGATCGGTTGATGAATTTATCATTCAATATCAGTTTTCATGGCGTTATTTTTTCAATGCGCTACTTAAGTTGGTATTTTAAAAATGCAATTTTTTAGTAAGTTTCTCTATTCCTTTTCTTTCAAGCATTTAATCAATTATTTATTATTATTCGTTTTTCACAAATTGCAGACAGTTATGTGAATATTGCTAAAAATTTCGTTCAAAGAGAATTATTTGTTACTAATATAGAGTAAATATAATTACTTAAAATATAAATATGGTTGTGATCTACAATATTGACGAAAAATATGGAATAACTTTTATGAAAATTAAGAAAGAAAGTTTTTTCAGTATTTTGGGGATCATTTCATTTTTCATGACTCTCTTTTTATTTAATTTTAGGTAGTTTGTTGGAGCTCTAGTATTGCTTATAATGGTTTTGTAAATCTGATAGATTTACTTATTTTATGCGTTTGTTTTGTTAGGTTTGAAAGTCAATATTTTGTGTTCTTTATGCTGTATGGGATAAAGGGGGCTGAATTACCTTTTTTAAGATGCTATGCAGTATTTTTTCTTTTTATATATCAGTAAAAGTTGAGAATCATTTTATTAACGTCTCTTCCATTTGAAGATAGAGATCTTAATTGTTTTTTTACACTTTATACCTGTTTTATAGAAAAATAGTACACTATTTAAATTTGTTTTATTAGGATAGATTTGTTTTAGATCAAGTTTTTATTTGATACCAATTTCATTTTTATATTTATTGAAATAATAGACAATCATATATCATTATATTGGCAGTTTTAAATTTTATAGTTCTTTAAAATTAATTACATTTTAAATTATTTATAAAAGCTCTATTATATAATTTTTTAAATGAATTTGTTTCGTAATATTTCTTATAATAAGAAATTTAATAAATTATTATTATTTTTAATTATAGCAATAAAAATGACAAAATATTACTGTTGGTATCTTGAGTTATTATGGCGTAAAAGGAATAAATTATTTTTATCATTTATTGTTTTTTATCTTTACATGTAATACATAATGTGTTATATTATAATAACAAAATTACATATAATATTTTATTATGTGCAATTATATAAATGATTAAATATAATTTTTGGTTTTTATATATGTGAATATTCTTTCATTTTTTCAGTGAAGAAAAAGAGGAGCAAAGAAAGCTATGTTTAAAATATTTAAAAATCGTGTATGTTCATTTACTTTTACACTATTTATTCTTTTTTTTATACAAACTATAGAGGGAAATGCAAGTTTTGTAAAAAATAAAGTTCAAGAGAGAATGGCAATTACTATTCCTACACTAGAAAAAAATGTAGCTATTAAAGCTGTGGATAGAGTTGTTATTCAAGGCGTTGAGGAACAAGATGTTATTGCGTTAGGGAAACCTGAAAAAGCTGCTGCCTTTTCAGGTTCAGCCTTTTGGGGGGGAATAAGTATTTTATCACTTCTTGCTTCTTTATGTATTGGGGATGTATTAGGTACTGTTGTAACTCTTTTTGCAATATTTAGTACACTTTAGTAGGAAGCTCATCGACAGAGTCGAGGATTTTTTTGTTCACTTCATTATTTTTAAAAAATAAATATTTTATTATTTATACTATACTAGATAATAAAATCACTAATCTTAATACTAAATGTAGCTTTTATTAACATTATTAAAGTTCAAGATCCTACATTTATGTTGTTTTTTACAAATTAGCGTAACCTGATTTTTTTTTTACAGTTTATGATTATTTTCTAGTAATAAGGCTAGTATACTTACTATCTTTATCAGTCTTTTAATATTGTCTACCTTTTCTCATATGAAGATTATTCGTCAAAGGTATATTTTATCCTTTTTAAATTTTTTTATCTTTCATAAGGGGATAAAATAAAAAATATCCCTATATCCATGGCTCTCATGCAATAAGAAAAATGAGAAATTATTATTTATCATTTTAAATTTGTTTATGTTAAATCCATCAGAAGTATTTTTTACGTATAACAAGTTGCGTTCGTGTATGGATAAAATTATTAAAAAAAAGACTAAAAATTCTTCTCATGAATTATCTCTAAGGTTCAAGGACTGTTGTAGTATTGGAAAATAAATGATGGTGCTGGTTTGTATCTTCATAGAGTAAAGATAGTGATACACAATGAATCTTATGCCATCTCATGGGGTGGTTTATACTGTCGCATTTACGGGACATATTGTGAGAGCGAAGTGGGGATGTGCGTCGTTGGAAAATGCTTTTATTAAAACAGAAGCCTGAATTTTTGATACAAGTGTATTCTGGGTTGTTCTGTTGTGTAAGGGAAAGATGCTGTTAAGTAAGGTAATTCAGGAGTACTTATAGCTTAGCGGAAGAAGGGCAATGAAGTAAAAGGTCTTGTTTAGCACGAAGACGTGCAATCCATTGATCTTCACGAATAGCAGTATTATGCACTGTAATGAGTTCATTTTTTTTAATTTCAGCGGTTACTGTTGCTTTTTCCAAAAGACCACAAGGAATGGCGTGGTGAGCGCGTGCTTCTGCAATGTTCATTATCCAAGCACGATAAGTATAAAGACCGATAAAGTCTAGCTGATCACCTGGATGTAAATCTTTTTTAGCAACAGCACAGACTTCTACTACGGGATGGCTAAGAGGAACCATATCTTTTTTGCCATAAAGCATAATACGTGCGCAGGTGAGGGGAACTTCCATTGCTGTTAAATGATAGGGGCGATGAAAGGTGAAGTAAGGCCCCTGACCAATTTTTAAATCTTCCATACGTTCGCGTAAACGCGGGTGTGCTATTTCGGCAATGACAAAGACACCAGGTGAAACACCTGGACCTATTGAATAATCTACAACACCATATTGTTGTAAAATGCCCCCATCTTGTTTTGGAATAAGCACTTTGTTTAAATCTTGTAGCGCTGCTCGTGGTCCATGCATTCCTGGGCAATCGGGGAGAAGTCCGGTGGCATTGGCAATGGCTGCCATTTCAACCATCGTTTTGGAACCATCAATAAATTCAACCAACATGCGCACATTCATATTACGCCGGAATGCTTCTTCTTCGTAAGCGTCAGGTGTAGCATCAAAGCGCAGAGGATTATTTTTTCCTTTACCCGTTGCAACAATCTTATGTCCAAGGGCTGAAACAAATTCTATGAGTTCCATACAAGAAGTAGGTTCATCGCCGGCACCAAGTGTATAAATGAGCCCTCGTTTTTCTGCTTCATGTTTGAGATAAGCGCCAATTGTAACATCTGCTTCAACATTCATCATGACAAGATGTTTGTTATTCTCAAGCGCTTTGATACCAATCTCTGCTCCTGCTTCGGGATAGCCTGTTGCATCAACGATAATATCAATTTGTTCATGGCGCAAAACAAGGTTAATATCATCTGTTGCTGCAATCAAACCCTTTTCAATGCTTTGGGTGAGAGCATAAGTATTTTCAACTTCACAGACATGTCCATCTTCGCCATAGGCTAGTGTAGCGGCATCAAAAATACGTGACGGTGTCCTCGTGGCTACAGCAGCGACTGTTATACCATCCATATGCGCAATACTTGATAATAAATCTGTGCCCATTTCACCACAACCAATCAGTCCAATACGGATAGGGGGATGGTTTTCTGCACGTTGTTTCAAATCATGCGCTAAACCTGTTAGGTTCACATTGCTTGCCATTCTTTTTTCCTATTTGAAAACTATTCTGTTAAAGAACTTTTCTCATTCATAAGGTGCATTTGTTTTTAAGACAATTAATCTTTTATTCTTGATGCTCTAATCAATGGATTTTATAAAAGCAAGAGGGGTGGTTTCTTTTATCAAATAAAATAGGAATAGCGTTATGCAGCAAAAAATAACAGTACAAGATGTCACCAGTTTTATTGGGAAAGAAGTGGGATTATCGGAGTGGCGTCTTGTTACACAGGATATGATTAATCAGTTTGCATGTGCTACAGATGATCATCAATGGATACACGTTGATGAGGAAAAGGCTAAAAAGACACCTTTTGGCGGCACGATTGCTCATGGTTTTTTAACATTATCGCTTTTGTCTACGCTCGCTTATGAAGCTCTTCCAGAGTTGGAAGGGAGCACAATGGGGATTAATTATGGTTTCGATAAAGTACGCTTCATGAGTCCTGTGAAAACAGGGGTACGGATACGTGCGCGTTTTGTGTTAGACGACGCAGAAATTCGTCCTTCTGGTCGAGTGGTTTTCCATTATGGGGTTACGGTGGAAATTGAAAAGTTAAAAAAACCAGCTCTTACAGCTCAATGGCTTATTGTTGCTGTTGTGGAAGAAAAACCTTCCAATATCTAGATTGCCTTCCAATATCTAGATTATTTGAGTGCTTTATTTTATAAAATTTTTATACAATTCTATTAGAAGTTTCTTCAATGATGATATTGAGAATAATCTATAGGATAATAGATATGGTGGAGCTATCATAGCGTTGATAGCCATAGCAGGTTGCTATCTTTCCTAGATCGTTTTGAAGAGGAGTTTCTTAATGTAGATAGTGCATTGCTTCACGCTTTTGTTTATAGCGTTCTTTAATGGGATCATACCCATCACGTAAAACAGAACGCTTCAAATGGAATATACTTGCGTTGCCAATTCACGGGCTTATTTTAAAGCAACATCTCTCAACGTTTGTCACGCCCATTTCGCAATGGCGCCTGTGAATAGTATAACGATAAAGCCATTGAGCACCCCTATCTTTATGCTTGTGAAGAAGAAAGCTGGCACCATCATATTATAAGCCGCCAATGTTAAGACAGGTCTTGGCGCTTGAGATAATTCATAAGAGGCATGCCTTTCTTTCTTGTATAGTTTTACTCACACGGCTCTTCCCGCTTGTAACGTGTAAGCGAGAGGTTTTGGTTGATTCTATATGGAATAAATTGGGAATGAGAGGATCTTACGGTATTCAGAGTTCTCGTTCAATATGAATAACGCCATATTATCATTATAAATTCAATGTGTTATCTACGGTTTGGAGAGGTTGTGGTCAATGTCTTAATTTAAAGAGAGTCTCACATACTGTGAGATCTCTTATTTTATCCCCTTTTATATTCTTTTATATTAAAGCCATTAAAACTATTTTCTTTCATGTTACAAACGGATGGGGAGAGATAAAAACTGTTTAAGAAAAAAGTTTCTAATCTCTTATGAGTGTTTTCGATAGGCAAGGGTTGGTGCACTTGGAAAGTGGCAAAGGGGATGATGGTATTGGCATGTGAAATTCTAAGTCTTTTAATGTTTTGTTTTATCAAGTTTTTGTACGATTTTATCAGAAGTCCATTGGGTTGTAATATTAAGCACGATCAAAAGGATGATGACGATGGTCATGATGAAGGTATTGTAGCGTTGGTAGCCATAGCGGATTGCCATATCCCCTAAACCGCCTCCACCAAGATATCCAGCAAGTGAGGTGGCTCCTATAAGAGAAATGACCATGACTGTAAAACCTGTAATCAGGCTAGGGAGAGCTTCAGGAATAAGAACATGTCTGATAATTTGAAGACGACTTGCACCCATCGAGCGGATCGCTTCAATGAGACCGTTTTCAACGGTTTTAAAAGAGAGTTCCGCCATGCGTGCATAAAAAGGGATAGCTGAAATGGTCAGTATAAAAATTACAGCAGGCATTCCTATCCCTCTTCCTACAACGATACGCGTAACGGGAAGAAGATAAAATGCAAGAATGATAAAGGGAATGGCACGAATACTGTCAATGATCATGCTTAAAGGGCGATTGATGAGAGATGAGGAAAAAATCCCTCCGCGTGCTGTTGTGTGAAGAAGAAGACCAAGGGGAAGCCCTATAATAAATGCCATAACAGAAGCACTAAGTGTCATCAATATTGTATCAATAACAGCTTGGGGAAGTTCATGAGACAGAACATTAAACATAGCCTAAGACCTCACAATATCGTCCTTTTTTCGTTAACCATTGAACAGCTTTTTCTAAAGCTTCTTTATCTTCTCCAGGAAGAGCCAAGAAGAGTCTCCCGATGGTTTCATCTTGAACTGTATCAATGCCACCATGCAAAATACGTGCTTTTAAACCACTCTCATTTTCTAGAAGATGAAGAAAAGGCTGCTGGGCAATTTCACCGGCAATATTAATTTCAATGACAGCTTCTCGTCCGATTGGTTTGAGATTTTTCGCAAATTTTTCAGGAAGTTGCGGGGTTACAAGCTTGAGCATGGCTATGGTTGTATCGTCTTGCGGTGATGTAAAGATGTCTTTCACACGTCCTTCTTCTACAATGTTTCCCTGATTAAGAACAACAACGCGATGCGCTATGGTGCGCACAACTTCCATTTCATGGGTGATGAGCACAATCGTGAGATTGAGGTGTTTATTAATATCAGCAAGGAGCTCTAGAATAGATTGTGTTGTTTCAGGGTCAAGAGCAGAGGTGGCTTCATCTGATAACAATATTTTAGGATTAGCAGCGAGCGCACGAGCAATGCCAACGCGTTGTTTTTGTCCCCCGGACAATTGTGCCGGATAGCAATATTCTTTCCCAGATAACCCAACCAATTCAATCAGTTCAAGGGCACGTTTGTGGCGTTGTTTCTTACTTACACCACTTAATTTAAGTGGCAATGCAATGTTATCAAGAATATTCTGCGATGAGAGAAGATTGAAATGTTGAAAAATCATCCCAATTCGTTGACGGTAAGGCGCCCATTCTATCTCTGATAGATTAGAAATATCAACATCTTCAAAAAAAATGGATCCTGCATCAATCTTCTCTAACCCATTTAAACAGCGAATAAGTGTTGATTTTCCTGCTCCACTGCGCCCAATAATGCCAAGGATTTCACCAGCATGGATATTTAAAGAGAGATTATTAATCACCGGAACACCAGCCGTTTTGTTAAAACAACGGCTGATGTTTTTTAAGGAGATAAGAGTAGGTTTTTCCATTCACAATTACTCGGATATTTGGCACAATTACCAAGATGTTTGGGCGGTATTGCCAAAAATCTCTTTGATTTTTGCACGGATAAGATCGTTGTTGTAAGCGGCAACTAATTTTTTAACCCATGGTTCATCTTTTTCGCTCGTGCGTACAACGATGATATTATCATAAGGATTATTTTTTGCGCTCTCCCATGCGACTACATCTTTTTCGAAGTTTAATCCGGAAACAATAGCCCAGTTTGTGTTTATAATTGCAAGGTCAAAATCGTCAATAGCTCGTCCTAACATACCGGCATCGAGCTCACGAATTTGCAGGTTTTTAGGATTTTCGATAATATCAAGTGGAGATGCAAGAATATTATGAGGATCTTTTAACTTAATGAGACCTAAAGAATTAAGAAGAAGTAAGGCTCTTCCACCATTAGATGGGTCGTTCGGAATACCAACATGTGCACCATCACGAAGATCTTTTAAGTCTTTTATTTTGTGTGAGTAAACACCGATTGGAGCAATAAATGTATAGCCGACAATTGAAAGTTTATAGCCACGTTGTTTCATTTGTTCATTAAGATAAGGGGCGTGCTGAAAAGCATTCGCATCGATCTCTCCTGCGTTAACAGCATCATTAGGCAAAGCGTAATCAGAAAAATAAACGAGTTCAATATCTAAACCGGCTTTTTTAGCCTGTTCAGCAGCTGTTTTCCAAATAATCGCATCCCGCCCTTCCATAATACCAAGTTTGATTTTTGTTTTGTCTGCGGCCATGGAAAAAGCAGTAGACAAAAAAAGTGCAAAGAGAGAGAGGAATAATCCTATAATCCGACTACGAGAAAAATTTTTTAATGTCATATGCTTTTAACTTTCTTTTTCGAGAAATTTTTTGAGGGAAGTTTCAATATACTCTGTATCTTTTTAGGCAGATTTAAAGTTATACAAGCTTTAGAGAATATTCAATCACTTTTATTTTTAAAAGAGTATTATTTTTCCTTCTATTTTAGTTGTTTTGGGGGCTGATCATCATTTGTTCATAGAAATTCTCTGAAATTCAAATAATTAATTCTTTTATTGCAATCATTTGTTGAGGGAACCAATGCCCCTTTAAAAACTTCTGTAAGGGACAATTGGTTGAAGAACCGGACAATCAGATGATGCTTTAGCCGTAAATTCATGAAGAACATACTGCGCAATCAAGATCAAAAGGCCGTGTTCGTGTAGGCGATAAAGAGAAATTTTGTTGCAATGTTGTGGGGGATTGGGGGGAATAAAGGTTGCTGATCATTGGATTTAAACGCGGCAAATTTTTGCAAAGGCGAATTTTTGCCCTTCATACGTTTTAAGAGAGGAAGAAAAATAATGTTAAGAAAGAAATTTTTATCAACAATGATGACTTTATGGGCTTTAGGAGCGTCAGGGGTGGCTGTGACTGCTTTTCACGCACAAGCTGGAACCATTACAGGAACAGTTGCTCGTGTTGCATCAGGTCAGGTATCTTTACGCACAGGCCCTGCGACAGCTTATAAAGTTATCGCAATGGTTCCAATGGGAGCAAAAGTGCAAATTTATGGCTGCCTATCCAATAAAACTTGGTGTTCTCTTGGTTATCATGGAAAAGTTGGTTGGGCATCTGCACGTTACGTCAATGTTAACAATGTTCCTACCATTGCTTTTAAAAAGATGCCAGCAAAATCAAAATCCATGGTAAAATCGCCAAAAGAAAAAGTAAAACAGGCTGTTTCCGACTTTAAAGCTCTTCCGGCGATTCAAAAAACACGGAAAAATATGCAAAAACTATACAGAACAGATATGATTATCGATTCTACAGGTGTTAAAAAAAGAGATGAACGAACAATTTTAAATCCGTCGCAAAAAGCACAAGGCGTTTCTGTAAAGCACGTGAGTGCTTATAATCCCTCCTTTCCTGATAATGTCAATTACAAAAATTTTGAACGTAATGAAACGCGTTACCGTGTCGTGACTTATCCTGCTCGATAAGGGTAAAGTTAATTTTACAACCGGAATGACAAAAAGGATCAGCAGCATGAAGCAAAAAATGCTTTCCGCTGCTGATCTTGCTGTTTCGTAAAGCGGCATTAAGGTGGATATTAGTGCAAGCTCCTTAAAAAGCGCGATTGTGTTCAGATCGGTGCAGGGAGAGAGCTTCATTCTTTAAGGCAGAGAGAGCTGAGAATATTCAGAGTGGAATTTGCCAATGCTTTGAAATAATAACCTTTTAAGATGGTGTTAGAGGGAAGCTGTTAAAAAAGCCGGACTTTTGACAGACCGGCTAGGGGTTCTTTGTCCTTTCGGACAGGGCGTTAATTTGCGGACTTAGGCTTTATCAAATTACGAAAAATGAGCAATTCAGCAATTTGAACGGCATTCAATGCTGCTCCTTTTCTTAAATTATCGGCGACAACCCAGAAAGCTAAACCATTTTCAACGGTGATATCTTCACGAACACGGCTAATAAAGGTATCATCTTCTCCGGTACCTTCATAAGGTGTGGTATAACCACCATCTTCGTGTTTATCGATAAGCTGACAGCCTGGTGCATCGCGGAGGAGCGCTTGTGCTTCAGATGCGCTTAGTGGTTTTTCAAATTCAACATGGACGGCTTCGGCATGACCGATAAAGACAGGGACCCGAACAGCAGTGGCTGTTAATTTAATTTTCGGATCGAGAATTTTCTTCGTCTCAACCGTCATTTTCCATTCTTCTTTTGTATAACCATCTTCCATGAAAACATCGATATGAGGAATGACATTAAAGGCAATGCGTTTAGTGAATTTTTTTGATGTAATTGGGTCTGCAACAAAAACTGCACGTGATTGTTCGAAAAGTTCGTCCATTCCTTCTTTACCAGCTCCAGAAACAGACTGATATGTAGAGACAACAACACGTTTAATGATTGCAGCATCATGGAGAGGTTTTAAAGCTAAGACCAGTTGAATTGTTGAACAATTAGGATTTGCTATAATATTACGCTTAGAAAAGGCATTTATAGCTTCGCCATTGACTTCAGGGACTATCAACGGAACATTGGCATCATAGCGCCACGTGGAGGAATTATCGATGACGACACAGCCGGCAGCAGCAATTTTAGGGGCGTATTCTTTGGAAATGCTCCCTCCCGCAGACATAAGACAAAAATCTGTGTCAGAAAAATCGTAAGTATCCAGTGCTTTTACTTTTAAAGTTTTATCTCCATAAGAAACTTCTTGTCCTAATGAGCGTCGTGATGCTAGAGGGACAATTTCATGTGCAGGAAAACCACGTTCTTCTAAAATTGTAAGCATTTCACGACCAACATTTCCGGTTGCGCCGACAATTGCAACTTTATAACTCATTTTCTATATACTCCTCATGTCTCTCCACGTTTATTCCCCGTGCTATACTCAGGAGAGAGTGAGTTGGTCAAGGAACATCATTAAATTATATTTTTGATTTTCAACAACTCAATTTTGTGCACACCAATCATCATCATTAGCACAATAAATTGTTTTATTTCAAATAATACGTCTCTTTTAATCTTTCAGAATTGAAAAAATTGAATATTTTACGCTAAGCTATTATCTCTTTAGAAAACACTTTAATTAAGTGAATTCCTTATCTTCTGTCAATGTGTACCTTCTCACTTTGTGAATTTTTTAAGGATGGTATTACGTATCGCGTTCGTGGAATCTTTTAATACTTTATCTGTTAATTGTTGAATTATTTAATTTTCTCCCTATACTTTTAAAAGCGAAGCTTCCTATTACAGTCTGTAAACAGCTAGATTCTAGCGGCTTCCCATTTTTCACTTAAACTAAAGGCTCAACAAGCAGGCCTAAAAATATTTAAAAAGATATTGGGCATCTAAAAAACATTTGAATGTTTCAAGGAGGTATGCGTGCTTCATATCCTCATACCTTAAATGATAGAATTTATGGCACAACAGGATAAACTTAAGTATCCATATATAGATAAATTCTTATGAAAGTTATATATATTTTTTTCGTGTCTATTTTTTACTTTATATTTCTTATTTTTACTTTAATCCTGTTATGCTATAAAATATCATTATTTGGAGTATGGTAGTATAAGATCTTTGATTTTTCTCGATATATTTAAGTGTTTTTTTAGTGCGTTGGAATATTCTTAGGCTTGTTTGGAGAGCCTTTTGTTTAAGTGACTCATATGAGTGGAAAGTCGTTGAACACCCCCATATTTACGTTTAATAAAAGAGCAAGTTAGCACCATCATCCATTTTTTTAGCACTCAATGTCGTTACAGCTCTTGGTATGTGAGACGATTCAATAAGAGGTATGCCTTTTTGTACATTTTTACTCACACGCCAACTTTGCTTGTAATGTGCAAACAAGAGATTTTGATTGATTCAATATAGAACAAATTTGAAATGAAAGAATTTTACGATATTCGAAACACTTATTCAATATCAATAACGTTAGATTATGATTATAAATCAATGCACTATTTCTAAGTTAAACTCGTTAGAATTCGGATTATTTACAAATCAGATTAGATTAAGTATTTTCATTCTCATGAAGTGTGGGGAGACAGTCACAATTCTTGTCAAGATTATTAAGGACTTTGATTATCTTTGCAATGAACTTATGAAAATAAGGGGTTATTTTTTTCATCAGAAATCAACTGCAAAATTGCTCTTTGTTTTTTGCGGGTCAGTATTCTGAAATTTTTTAAAAGTAAATATTCTGCTTTGCTTGCTATTCTGTCATCACAATGATAGAGGTTCTCTTCTTTTTTTGCGCCATCAACATAAAAGAAGGAAACGGGAACATCTAATATATGAGCAATTTCCTGTAAACGTTTTGCACTTACGCGATTTAAGCCTTTTTCATACTTTTGGATTTGTTGGAATGTTACGCCTAAATGACTTCCTAATTGTTTTTGAGAAAACCCCATGACGTTTCTTCTGAAGCGAATTTTTTTGCCTAAAGAAATATCGTAAAAATGTAGATTTTTGGCTTTCACTTGATGTCCCCACCGGTTGCGAGCGCCCTCGCATTGGTATTCCGGAGTCTGGCAACACATTGATTTATAATAATAAATCATCCTTTTTCAACTTGAATCATAACTCCGAATATAGTAAGATTTTCTCATCACAAACCCTCTCAGATTGAATCAATTAATATCACTTGCTTGCACGTCAAAAGCGGGGCTGGTGTGTGGGTAAAAATTGTACAAGAAAGGAGTAAAAATGGTTCTTATGAATCGTCTTAATGCAAGGGCTGTCGCAACATTGGGGGCTGGCAAATATAATGATGGTGCCGGCTTGCTTCTCCATAAGCGTAAAGATGGTGGTGCTCAATGGCTTTATCGTTATACCATTCATGGTCGGCGCCGCGAAATGGGCTTGGGTGCGTTGCGAAATGTTTCTTTAAAAAAAGCCCGTGAATTAGCAAATCAATGGCGTTCTGTTTTGCATGAGGGGCGTGATCCCATTAAAGAACGTGACAAACAAAAGCGTGAGGCAATAAGTAATCTCCATTATTTAAAAGACATTGCCTTAGATGCTTTTGAAAGTCGTAAAGCTGAATTAAAAGGAGATGGCAAGGCTGGGAATTGGTTTCTACCTTTACAACTTTATACTCTCCCCAAATTAGGCTGTATTCCTATTTCAGAAATTACACAAACAGAGATACGCAATGTTCTTGCTCCCATCTGGCATGCAAAAGCTGCAACCGCAGAGAAAGCAATAAATCGTCTTAATATTTGTCTCAAACATGCTGCTGCTTTGGGGCTGGATGTTGATTTACAAGCAACGATAAAAGCACGGGCTCTCTTAGGGAAACAACGCCATAAAGCACAAAATTTACCAGCAATGGACTGGAAAGATGTTCCTGCCTTTATCAGTCACTCTGCAAAACAACAACAATGACACAACTGGCTTTGCGTTTGCTTATTCTTACAGGCGTTCGTACACGTCCTTTGCGCTATATGCATAAAGATCAGATTGATGGGGATATATGGACCATTCCTGCTGAAAGTATGAAAGGACGACGCGATGCTACAGAAGAATTCCGCGTTCCTTTATCATCAGAAGCACTAAAAGTGATTAAACAAGCACGCCTTTTATCTCGTAATGGGTTTCTTTTTTCTGCAACCGGTCGTGGTCCCCTTGCACAGAACAGCATGTTACAATACATGAAAAAAACAGGACTTGAAGCCTGTCCGCATGGTTTTCGCTCTAGTTTACGTGATTGGCTCGCAGAAACAACCAATGCCCCTTATGAGGTCGCTGAAACCATTCTAGGTCATACGGTTGGGGGAAAAGTGGAGCGTGCCTATCGTCGCACAGACTATTTAGAACAGCGTCGTATTTTTATGGATAGATGGGCTTCTTATGTTACTGATCAAAACAATAAAAGTTGTGGATAGCTCTATGTCTCCATTTTCCTTATTTTATCCATAACAGATAATACAATCACAAATTATTGCTTCTCTTGATAAAAAATCACAAGATATTGTTTTTTTTGCTGGAAAAGTTTGCTACGAATTGCTATTTATATATAGTTAATAAACAGTGATTCTATCATTTAATATAAAGGGGATTCCATGATTCCAAACGGACCACTCCTCACAGTACGTGAGAGTGCAAAACTACTTAATATAAGCGTTTCAACACTTTGGCGGCGGGTCGCTGATGGCTCGGTACCAAAGCCTTTAAAGATTGGTTCCTTAGCGCGCTGGTTACAATCTGACCTTTGCGATGTAATCGAAAAGGCAAAAAACCAACGTGGCAACGACGCCGCCTAAAGAAAACTTCGCCTTATAGGACAGACAAAGTATTTCGACTTTCGCAAATCCCGAAATAACAGAATCTGTCCTGTAATGCAAGTAGCAGGAAGGGATTTTATGCATTTTACAAATGCTACAACAAGCGATGCTTATGCATTGCATACAACAGCTCAAAAAATTACTTGTGCATTACGTGGAGTTTGGCATGGGCGTTATGGAACAGCCCGTTGCCCTGCTCATGATGATAGGCTGCCTAGCTTATCCCTTGCCAATGGACATGATGGGCGTCTTTTACTCACTTGTTATGCTGGCTGCTCTTTTAGAGAGATCATACAAGCGCTTATTAGAATTGGCTTGCTTGGAAAACAAGCCTTTTTTGATAAAGCTTATGATCAGACGCTCTCTTTCTCCAAACAGTTTTGTGCTGATCTCAAACGAGCAAAACAGAAAGCAGAGAGAGCAAAAGCAATTTGGCAACAAAGCCAACCAATCAAAAATACTTTAGCAGAAACCTATTTACGTATGCGGGGTATTACATGTGATTTGCCTCCCGATTTACGTTTTCACGACAAATGTTCGCACCCTTCTGGGGTTACACTGCCCGCGTTGGTTGCTCTTGTTAAGGGCGCTGGCTCTTTCGCCATTCATAGAACCTTTTTACAAGCCAATGGCTGCAAAACAGATCAAAGACCAGTAAAAGCCATGTTGGGATCTGTAATGGGTGGTGGGGTGCATTTAAGCCAAGAAAATCCCAAACATCTGGTTATTTGTGAAGGCATTGAAACGGGGCTGTCTCTGCTGTCTGGGTTGTTATCAGAGCCCGTTGATTTATGGGCTTCTCTTTCAACCAGTGGCATGATGCGTGTGAATTTACCCCCTACAAAAGCCCGTCTCACCATTGCAATGGACGGTGATGATGCGGGTCGTAAAGCAGGTTTTAACCTCGCTGCGCGTGCTTATAGCCAAGGCTTTGAGGTCTTTATGATGCAAGCTCCAAAAGGAACTGATTTTAATAACGTATTACTTTCTTAAAAGAGGGAAACTATGAAAAATAGTAATTTACAAAACAATAATGAAAATACTCCCGTCAATGATAACGATAATGTCTCTTTAAACGAAAATACTTGTTTAAAAGCCATTTCTTATGAACAAGCCTTGCAACAAAATGGTTGGGGGCAATTAAAATCGATTGCTACGGCTCTCTTACCCGTCGAGCCTTTTAGCTTATTACAGTTGCCAATGCCATTAATGGACTATATTTATGAGGTTGCCGATCTTCAACAATCTTCTATCGATTTTATTGCTATCTCTGCTTTATGTGGTTTGGCTGCTGTCATTGGAAATGGCGTGCGTATCGCTCCAAAACAACATGATAATAATTGGAAAATTGTTCCTAATCTCTGGGGGGGTCTTGTGGGGCAACCTTCAACACTCAAAACACCTACCATGCAAGCCGCTTTAACTCCTCTCTATGCCTTTCAAGAGGAATGGCATCAAGAATGGTTAAAGAAGAAAGAACAGCAAGAAAAGAAAGATATTCTTAGTGAATTAGATAAACGAGAAAAGAAAAAACAAGCCTATAAAGCACTCAAAGATCAAGATGAAGAACAAGCCCTTGCCCTTCTTTCGCAATCTATTGAACACAAAGAAAGTGATGATAATACTCTTGATAAACGACGTCTTATTGTCAACGATGTGACTGTCGAAAAGCTTGGGGAACTCTTAAAAGAAAACCCCCGTGGTCTCTTGATGGTACGAGATGAATTGGCTGGTTTTTTAGCTAATATGGAAAGAAAGGAATACCAAACAGATCGTGCCTTTTATCTAACAGCTTTTAATGGCAATACGTCATACACCTATGACCGTATTGAACGTGGAACCATTCATATTCCCAATGCAACCATTTCCATTATTGGGGGCATTCAACCTTCACGCCTTATTCCCCTTATTCAAGCAATACACCGTGGGATAAACGATGACGGTTTATTGCAACGCTTTCAAATGATTGTATGGCCCGATGACAATAAAGAGTGGCAAGTGATTGATAGACCGCCTAATCAAGAGGGGTGGCAAAAATATGAAGGGGTTTTTCGTTCTTTTCGTGATAAACGCTTAGGGTCTCCCGAACAGCCCCTGATCATGCGTTTTTCTGTTGAAGCACAAGTGAAGTTTTATGAATGGTTAGAGCATCTTCATAAAGAGGCAAAAGGAGGTAGTTACTCAGAAAGCTTACAATCGCATCTTTTAAAAATGCCAAAGATCATAGCAAGCCTTGCGTTGATTTTTGAACTTCTTGACGGTGGTCGTTTAGAAATTGGACTCTATGCCATCACAACAGCGTTGCGTTGGACAAGTTATCTGTTAAGTCATGCCAAAAGACTTTATGCGGCGGGGGATACATTAACAGCAGAGCGTGCAAAATTAATTGTTGAACGCTGTGATTGTTTACCCGATGTTTTTATAGCAAGGGATGTTTATAAACGTGATTGGAAATATTTAACAGACAATCAAACCGTTAAGCAAGCTTTAGAGCTTTTATGTCGTTGTAACTATATTCGTGAATTTCCTATAGAGGGAAATGAATTAGGTCGGCGTCCTGATAGACGGTATGAATGGCATCCTTTGGTTAAAAACAACAGCATAAAACAATAAAGAAATCTCTTTTGAAGTCTTTAAGACAACCACGCAAAACTCTTTTTATGGCATTCTCATCAAGGAACTTTTTTCCAAAAGTAAATGATCTGAGTGACCTTATCAGAAGAGTTTTGTCAGTCTTGTCAGTTCTTTTTAGAACCTATATTTTTTTTAAATGAGAGAAAATTAAAATCATTATATTTCAATAATTTAAGTTTTATCAATTTTTCAAAAAACAACCTATATCAAAATACAACCTGTAAATTCAACTAATGCTCTATGTTTTGTAGGGTTTTTTTGGGGGGTAGAAACCTTCAAAACCTATAAGTAATATAAGAAAATGAATATACATAACCCTCTTTAAATAAAGCTTCTGATAACAATAAAGCTATCATTTTAGATTACGGTTTAATCTTTTAAAGGCAATGTAAAAGAAGCGTATTCACTTTAAGATAGGATTTCTTAAAAGTCTTAAAGCAATTCAAAGTAGAGTATTTAAAAGTGTAAGTTTCTTCTTTTTAGAATAATGCATATAAACACTCCTTTTAAAGATTGTATCTAATCAACTTAACAAGAGAGGTATAGATTATGGTTATAAGATTCTATACCCCTTTGTGAGTTTAGCAAGCCAAGTCTATTCAGTTTCTCTAATTTCTAATTTTGGTAAGTTCTTAACAATTTTCATTGTCTCTAAACTTATGGTAATAACTCTAGAGGGTAGGCAGGGGTGCCAATGGTTTCAACAGCATAACGATTGGCATCATTAACAATGCCACTCTTTTTATCAGTCTTAACACATTGACGCCCCATAACCCATTCAAGAGCGGGTTTACCATTAACGATATACTCACAAGCGTCAAGAGGGATATCTGTTATTGTGATATTGTTATTATAAATAACAGTGGTTTTATCTTTCTCTTTACCTGTTTTTGCGAATTTCATTTCAGTCACGTAATAGAATTTTTCTGGATTAGAGATCTCTGTAACTTTTGGATTACCTTTTTTAAAGGTTACGGGATAAGGTTTTACAGTTTCATAATTCACGTGCAAATGATCCAGTTCACGCCCTTTTACAACAGGGCTCCGTTTTCATATGAGAGGGTTAATTCTTATCAAAAGAATTAAAACGAAGCTTATTAAATCCATTTTGAATGAATAGTGAGAAAACTGGAAAAAATGCTAAAAAAGCGGATATTTTTTCAAAAAGTTTTTTAAATGCTGTTTATCCACAGCCTATGAGAGAGATCAGATCAGCAAAGTAGTGAAATTTGCTGTTTATTTTATGGAAAAAAGACAAATGAAGCATGTGCTTTAAAATATCATAGTGAGTATTTTGATAAGTTTTATGAGTCACTAAAATAGTCTATTTTGTCAGTTCAATTTACAGACACAAACTGACAAATATATATTATGGATTGTATTTAAGGTTGTATCTTGATATAGGTTGTATCGTTAAAATGCTAACATATTGAAATATAATGTTTTTAATTTTCTCTCATTTAAAAAAATAATATAGGCTCTAAAAAGAATTGACAACACTGACAGCACTGGACAAAACTCTTCTGTTCAGATCACTCAGATCATTGTCTTTGGAGAAAAGTTCTTTGATGAAAATGCCATTAAATATAACTTATTAGAAAATCAAGACTTTGTTTGCTCGCCAAATTTGGCGAGCAAAGGCAGGAAAAAGAGTTTTGCGTAATTGTCTTGAAAGGCTCTCAAAGACGTTTCTTATTGTTTTCTATGATGGTTTTTGACGACAGGATGTGCTTGATAGGATGATGTCTCGTTTATATGCGTGTTGAGTGGCTTAGAGGAGCTGGAGAGTGAATTTATCTCTAATTATTGATAAATATATTGTAGCATTAAACTGGGGATATTGATGTATTAACCATTGACGGGCTAAACAGTTTTGTTTAGAGGTCTTTTTACATAAATGTGGGGGAGA
>NZ_JBHIRR010000021.1:0-23193 GCF_042197325.1 Bartonella sp. AA16NXGY
TTGCTATAAACATATCATAAAAGAGAGAGTAAAATAAAAAAAAGCCGTGCCAAATGATATGACGCGGCTTTCAAATAACGATTATAATGATAAAAAATAATCATCCACAATGGAGTAATGAATGCATATATACAAAACGTATCATATTGCAAGTGCTCTATGAGAGATATGAAAACTTATCAAAAGAAACGTAAACGATGCGTATGATCTTTAATCACTCGTTGGAATTACAGAGCCTATAAACGCTTGTTATGGCTATCAAACAAATCAAAACGCTCGGTAGCTTTAACAATCCAATCAAAAGAACATGCATATTAAGTGAATATCTTATAACAAAAAGGTTTTTTACATTTACGAGCATTGGTTTTTAAAAGCAGCTTTTCATAAGATAAATAAACAAACGCTTTTATAAAATGTAAGGTTTTCAAGATTTTGCTCTGCTGTGAAATCTAGATCTTCGTTTTTCATAAATGAAACGTTCTTAAGAGCAAATGATAACTAAGTTATAACTGTAATAAAAAAAAGTTTTAACGTTTCTTATAAAGATCTCATTTTATGTTTCAAACGTTTAAACGTTCATTTAGTGAGGTTCTCATAAGCGTATTTGTACTTTTCATTAAAACCTAATTTCTTTAAATATTAGCCGGTCCATTTTTGGGGGCGTTATCTTAGAATAGAGCATTCTTTAAATATTACAGCTTTTGACTCAAAATTGAGTAAAAATCCATGTGAGATTACAATGGTTTTGAAGTTTTCTTGCTTGCGTTATATCATTAAAAAGCTTTCTCTTTCATAAAACATAACATTGTGATTTTCATTCTATAGTCATGATATTATATTTATGCTGATTACCTATCATTTTCTAAACTTTTAGAAAGCGCTTTAAAAGTGATCTTGTCTTTAAATCCTTTTATGCAATCTTTATAAATTAAACCTATAAGCTTATGACAGTTTCAAACGATTATTCGATTGAAGGTTTCGCTCAAAAAAGAGCAAAACTCATACCATTCTTTAAACGTATAATCGATAATTCCAAACGACTAAATTTTTAAACAATGTGATTTGTGCTGTGATAAAAACGTGTCATAAAATTTATAAACTGTTATAAATGATATCTGCTTTTCATTTCATTTGAATGCACACATGCGTTATAATATTTGTATCATGACTTGCTTTTTATGGTCTATTCATACATGGCAATCTTATATAAAAAAGGGTCAAATGGATCATGCATAAAAGTGTGGATTCTTAAGTGGATTCATATAAAATAATTGCATATAACACACTGAATTTATTATATTTTTATGGAATAAGCGTTTCCGGGGTCGAAGTGCTGAAACCGAGTCAGCCCCTTGCTTTTAGTGCTGAAAGCACTTGGACATAACAAGAGCCCTCGGAAATTCCGAGATATCCGCAAAAGCGGTTTTATTTCTAGTTTGAGTTTTTCGGGCTTCCAGACCCTATTTGATTGTCGCGTATACAACCAAAAACACAAGCCTCCTTCATAAGGCAATTACTTTCAATCGTCAATTGAAATTACAACAGTGTTTCTTGTTTGTTGTTTCAAGTTTTCACGTAATTAATGCGTATATTATACATAAAAATATTGCTTGAGATACTTTAGATACTTGTAAAAATTGTAAAGCGAAATTAAAGGGTGATGGCAAGGTAATGGGGTGATTTTCTCCTTTACGATTTTATGTTTTCTCCCCCAAATTAGGTTGCTTCTCCGTTTCAAAGATTACGCAAACAGATAAATATTCTTGTCCCGATATGGTATACATAAGATGATATAACTTGTCGTTTTTATTCATCTTAAATCGAGGTATCTCAAATATGTTGTTCGTAAATAGTATAAATTAAAGTCCATGAAATATAACAATCTTTATGTTTAATATAATAAATTTCATTTACCTGAGTTGGTTCAAAATGTTATTATAATTCTTGCTTTTAAGAAGTTCATAAGAGCCATTTTTATTCAGATGCTTGTGTGGTGCAAGCGAATGGTTTTGATTGCTTCAGTATGAACAGGCTGGAATGAGAGAATCTGATGATATTTTTGGCTTTTGTTACAAGGTGTAAAGCGATATAAATATCTTTATTGTAAAGTTCTTTTTTCAGAAATCGTAAATATTGAGATATCATATTGATAGAGACTTGATAACAGTGGGCTTGTAGAGGGAAATTGCATGAGGATTTTTTATTTTTTATGCGTTATTTCTTCATTGTTTTGCAAAGGGCGCGCTTCTGAGGCAAGCATAATGGGAACGCCATCACGAATAGGGTAGGCAAGTTTGGCTTTGAGAGAAATGAGCTCTTGTGTTTTTCGGTTGAAAGAGAGCGTGCCTTTCGTCATTGGGCAGACGAGCAATTCGAGCATTTTGGGATCTGTGGTCATTTTTTTCATGTTTGGACATTCATTAGTTTAAGCGGTAATCTGTTCCTGTTTGTTTCATGAGCGAGCGTTCTGTTAATGCAAGAAGAGTTTGGGCACGGCTTTCGATATCTGGAGCTTCAAGGAGAGCTTGTTTTTCTGCTGGTGTAAAGGGGATAAGAGCTGAAAAAGCATTAACCAATATAGGTGTAGGGGCTTCTATGATGCTGCTCCAATTATATTCCATTTCATGTATGGTTAGATATTTTTCTACAACGTCGAGTAAGTTCTCTCGGTTAATGCTTTCTTCAATATCAAATTCTTGCAAGTCTTTTATGTTTGATTGGATGAGAGCTGTTCGATAGGATTTTGTGTTTTTCAATTCTTGTTCTAAAGTGAAGCGGCAAACACCTTGTAAGATAATGAACAGTTGTCCGTTTCCTGTTTCACTGTAGTTTGTAATACGCCCTATACAGCCTGTTTTATAAAGTTGTGTAGAGAAGCGATCTGTATCCGATGAAAGTGGTTGAATAATGCCCAATAGACGATCAGTTACCATAACATTTTCAATCATTTCAAGTGATTCTGGTTCAAAAATATTGAGTGATAAAAAACCACCGGGTAGTAAGAGTGCACCTTCTAAAGGAAAAAGAGCAATTTGCTTTGGAAGATCATTTTCGCAATTGTAAGAGATATTACCAGCTTTCATGAGTATTTTGTCACCTTTGTTCGGTAGTTTTAGTCTGTAAATAGTCGCTATTTATGACACTATTGAGAAAGCAGAAAACCTACTTCTTGTGCATTAAAATCATACTTATAAAATATTTGAAGTCCTTATTCTCAAAAAGAATATGAAACCCTATCTTTAAGGTTGAACTGCGCGCGAAAGAATATTGCTTTGCGATCTTTTTAGTGTGTGACGTTTTGCATGATTTTCAAGAGGTATTTTTGTTTATAGCTTTTGATTTTTGTCTTAAATTTCCTAAAATGTGTTGCTTGCAATTTTTGTAAGGTTCAAAAGGGCACTATTATAAATCTTTTGAAGGAGCTTATGCAAGTTTTAAAATGAGAACATTTTCATCACTTTACTAATGACAGTGTGATGAAGATAGGCTATAGGTTTAAATATGCTGGAAAGAGCGTTATCGTTTCTTTCATTCTTTTGCGGGAGAGTGCAGATTGCAAATTTTCGCATTGCCGCCGAAGGGGAAATAGCCCATAATCTCTCAGGCTTTAAGGACCGTAAAAGGAAGAAGGCAGATCTGGAAAGTCGGGAGAACCCGCGCCGAAGGTGTAAGCGAAAAATCTTTTCGCGAGTCTCTCAGGTTGATGACAGAGGGGGCAGAGACGACCATATTCTGTGGGCGTTAGCGCAGCTTTGGAGTTATTATGGGCACAGCACAAGAAACATCTTTTTTAAAAACACTTCCTTTATATGATTTGCATGAAAACGCAGGAGCAAAATTTGGTGCTTTTGCGGGTTGGAACATGCCTTTAACTTATCCTCTTGGCGTTTTAAAAGAGCATCTTCATACGCGTGCACATGCAGGACTTTTTGATATTTCTCATATGAAATTGATTGCGGTTGAAGGGGCACAAGCTGTGGAATTTTTGTCCTATGCTTTTCCCATTGATGCAGCAGCTTTAAAGATTGGGCATTCACGGTATAATTATTTGCTTAATGAGCAGGCTGGTATTCTTGATGATCTTATCATTACCCGTTTGGAAGAGGGTCGTTTTATGTTGGTCGCCAATGCTGGGAATGCACAGGCTGATTTTTTAGAATTGGAAAAGCGTGCGGTTGATTTTGAATGTCAAGTGATTGCCCTTGAAAGGGTATTGCTTGCGCTTCAAGGTCCTGAAGCGGCAGCTGTTCTTGCTGATGCCGATTTACCAGGGAATGAATTGTTCTTTATGCAAGGATTCGAACCACAACAGGATTGGTTTATAACGCGTTCTGGTTATACGGGAGAGGATGGTTTTGAAATTGCTTTGCCTATAGGGCATGCGCATATGTTGGCTGAAAAATTGCTGAGTGATTCTCGTGTTGAGTGGATTGGACTTGCCGCACGCGATAGCTTGCGGTTGGAAGCGGGGCTGTGTTTGCATGGAAATGATATTACCCCTGATACGACACCTATTGATGCGGCTCTAACATGGGCTGTTCCTAAAAGTGTTCGAGAAAAAGCACAATTTTATGGTGCAAAGGCTTTTCTTGAAGCACTGCAAAAAGGACCGGCTCGTTGTCGTGTTGGATTAAAACCGCAAACGCGTCAACCTATTCGTGCCGGTGCGGTGCTTCTTGATGATCAAGGTAATGAGATTGGCATTGTAACATCAGGTGGTTTTGGTCCTTCTTTTGATGGTCCTGTCGCGATGGGTTACGTTCCTGTTGATTTTAAAGTTGAAGGGACACAAGTCTTTACAGAACTGCGAGGCAAAAAGATTGTATTATCAGTTCATTCTCTTCCCTTTGTTGAACAACGTTATTTTAAAGGATGATTTTTTATGTCTAAAACTTATTTTACACATGACCATGAATGGCTTAGCGTTGAAGGGCAAATGGTGACTGTTGGGGTTACGCATTATGCGCAAGAGCAATTAGGGGATTTGGTTTTTGTTGATTTACCACAAAGTGGAACAAAACTTTCCAAAGGAGAGGCGGCGGCTGTTGTAGAATCAGTGAAGGCGGCTTCAGATGTTTATGCTCCTCTTGATGGTGAAGTGGTCGAAATAAATGAAGCCTTGGCTGATAATCCTGAACTGGTAAACCAGAAACCCGAAACAGAAGGCTGGTTATGGAAAATGACATTGCAGGATGAGACACAACTGGAGGGGTTGTTAGATAAAGATGCTTATAAAGCTTTGATTGGATGAGTACCATGATCGAGCGTTCTTTTTCTTCTCGACATATTGGGCTGCGTCCTGATGAAACACAAAAAATGCTTGATGTTTTAGAGCTTGATTGTGTTGAGACACTTATTTCTCAAGCTGTTCCACACTCTATCCATTTGGGACGTTCACTGAATCTTCCAGAGGCTGCTAGTGAAGGACAAGCCTTGGAAGAACTCTCCAAGATGATGGAGCGTAACCATGTGCACAAAAGTTTTATTGGGCAAGGATATCATGGAACTTATGTGCCTCCGGTTATTTTACGAAATCTGTTTGAAAATCCTGCTTGGTATACTGCTTATACGCCTTATCAAGCAGAAATTAGCCAAGGTCGTTTAGAGCTTTTATTTTATTTTCAGACATTGGTTAGTGAACTAACAGGTTTGCCTGTTTCTGCTGCTTCCCTTCTTGATGAAGCAACTGCTTTAGCTGAAGCCAATGCCCTTGCTGTTCGCTTTTTCCGTGAGAAAAAAACAAAAATTTCTCTTCAGAGTCTTTTACATCCTCAGACTTTGAGTGTTGCGCAAACGCGTGCTGAAACACAAGGGATTCAGATTAGCCAAAATGGCGAAATTGATCCTGATACAGCGGCAATTGTTTTGTCTTGGCCAGATACAAAAGGCTCTTTTCATGATTACAGTGAGATCATAAAAGAGGCAAAGGAAAAGGGAGCTTTAGTTATCGTTGTAGCTGATCCTTTAGCGCTTACTCTTCAGGAGCCACCTGCTCAATGGGGGGCAGATATCGTTGTTGGCACTATGCAGCGTTATGGCGTTCCGATGGGATTTGGTGGTCCACATGCTGGTTACCTTGCTGTGAGTGATGCGTTAACGCGTCTTATTCCAGGGCGTATTGTTGGTCAATCCGTGGATACCAAAGGACGCGTTGGTTTTCGTTTAGCTTTGCAAACACGTGAACAACATATTCGGCGCGATAAAGCGACGTCAAATATTTGTACAGCGCAGGCTTTGTTGGCTAATATGGCAACCGCTTATGCTGTTTGGCATGGGCCAAAAGGCTTACAAGAAATTGCGCAGCGAATTCATCATTTAACATGTCGTTTTGTTGCTGGTTTAGAAGCAGCAGGGATTCATGTTGAAGGGAAAAGCTTTTTTGATTGTGTGAGTATTTCTGTTAAGGGAAAAGCGCGAGAAATTGCGCATCAAGCCAAAATAGGTGGGCGCCTTATTCGTGTTCTCGATGATGACACTATTGCAATCAATTTTGATGAATTATCAACAGAAGAAGATGCTGGTGCTTTAGCGCAGCTTTTGGGGGCACAACTCTTTGATAAGGTTTCTCCACGACTCTTTGGAAAAAAACGGGATGCTGCTTTTCTTTCTCAGCCTTTTTTTCATGCTGTTCATTCAGAGACAGATATGATGCGCTTTTTGCGTCGTTTAGCGGATAAGGATTTGGCGCTGGATCGCGCTATGATCCCTCTTGGTTCTTGTACAATGAAGCTTAATGCAGCTGCTGAATTGATGCCTGTGAGCTGGGCGAGCACGGCCAATATACACCCCTTTGTTTCACAAGAGGATGCAGCGGGTTATTTGGAGATGATCAACCAGTTAAATGCGTGGTTGTGTGAAATTACAGGATTTGCGCAAGTTTCTTTTCAGCCAAATTCTGGTGCTCAAGGTGAATATGCTGGGCTTTTGGCTATCCGACGATATTACCAATCACGAGGAGAACATCAACGTACAGTTTGTCTTATTCCTGCATCTGCGCATGGTACCAATCCAGCTTCGGCTCATATGGCAGGGATGGAAGTCGTTGTGGTAAAATGTTTAAGCGATGGTGATGTTGATGTAGACGATCTCAAGATGAAAGCGCAATTGCATAAAGATAAATTGGCTGCTCTTATGATTACTTATCCTTCAACCCATGGTGTTTACGAGGAAAGCATTAAGGAAATTTGTTCTATTATTCATGAAAATGGCGGACAAGTTTATTTTGATGGTGCTAATCTCAATGCCCTTGTGGGGCTTGCTCGTCCTGCGGATATTGGCGCTGATGTTTGTCATATGAATCTTCATAAAACATTTGCTATTCCTCATGGTGGTGGTGGTCCTGGTATGGGACCAATTGGAGTTGCAGTGCATCTCAAACCATTCTTACCAGGTCATGAACAGGATGGGACAACACATGCGGTTTCTGCTGCTCCTTATGGAAGTGCGTCTATTCTTGCAATTACATGGATGTATATTCGAATGATGGGGGCTGATGGCTTAAAATATGCAACACAAATAGCCATTTTAAATGCCAATTATATTGCTGCACGTCTTTCAGCTGCTTATTCCATTCTTTATCGGGGCAAGCATGGACGTGTTGCTCACGAATGTATTGTGGATACACGCGTGTTGAAAGAGCAGTATGGGGTGAGTGTTGATGATATTGCAAAACGTCTCATTGATTATGGATTCCATGCGCCTACGATGTCGTTCCCTGTTCCGGGAACTTTAATGATTGAGCCAACGGAATCAGAACCAAAAGCAGAGATTGATCGTTTTTGTGATGCTTTACTCTCTATTGCTGAAGAAGCGAAAAAAGTTGGGAATGGGGTTTGGCCAAAAGACAATAATCCATTGGTGAATGCCCCTCATACAGTGGCTGATACTTTAGATGATGCTTGGGTACGACCCTATTCGCGACAAGAAGCTGCTTTTCCCAACAGTTCTCTTGATCCAGCCAATAAATATTGGCCTCCTGTATCGCGTATTGATAATGTTGCGGGAGACAGAATGCTCATTTGTTCGTGTCCACCATTGGGAAATACCTATTAAATAACAAATATATATTTAATTTGTTTATTTGCATGAACGAAAAAAGCCCACACATTTTGTGTGGGTTTTGTACTTGTTGATCATGTTACTATGGAATTATTTGTCTATTTTCTAGAATTTTGCATTGTTTTTTATAACATGAGCAAAATCGAAAAAGTCGACAAAAAGCTGTGTTTTGTCGGCAATAGGCATGCTCTCCTTTGCATTCTACCGTATGACATGGTTTTTGACTAGTCGGCATCGGTTTAGCCAGCTAATTCATGTAAACGAGAGTGAAAACCTATGAGGATAGGGGCACGTCTGTTGCATGTGTTGTGACATACTACTTCTCACTAAGGTGACGACGACGGGTTGTAGAAAGAATAAAATCAAATTTAATGTTTTTGATGATAAAGACACGCGAAACTCTGTTGTTGCATCTTTTCGAGTCAAGAATTGTCTAAATATTTCTCTTTAATCTGCTTTTTGTAAATATGACGAAAAAATATGTAAGAACACCTGTCAGAATGAGCAAACGCAAAGCCAAATGTATTATGTTTTTTTTACAAGGGGTCTTATAAAAGCCGGCACATCTTTCCACTTCATTGCAAGTCAGTTTGTGACTTTACGGCGCTGTTTTCCTAAGAGCTCGTGTGCTTTAGCTGTTGCCTGTAAATCAACATCCAAACTTAATGCAGCAACATGTCTTGAGCCAGAGATTGAGAAAAAAAGAGCTTTATGAGTAGTTCCTGCTTTTGTCTGTCAGATGAGGGCGGGGATTGCGTATTTCTGTTGACGTAATCTTTGAAACTGGAAGACAATCTTATTTTGGAAAATGTAAAGCCGTAAGGTGAAAATCAATCCTCAGTTTGTCATCTCCTCTTAATTCAGCTTTATGGCTTTCAAAAGCATTTAAAGCAATGTTTTTTAAATAATGGGGATTACACATTGCTCCATACTTTATATTTATTGTGTTCTTTAGTGGGGGAATGATCCTCATGTAAAACAGAACGCTCCAAAAAGAATATACTTGAGTTGTTAATTCACGTGTTTGTTTTAAAGAGACATTTCGCTCCTAATCCCATTTCGCGACGGCGCTTGTGAATGGTGTAAGGGTAAATCTATTGATCCCCCAATCTTTACGCTTCATAACGGAGTAAGCCGGCACTATCCATACACTTTGCCAGCGCCTAATGTTATAGCTCTTGGCACTATGGTTCATAAGAGGCATTATTCTTTTCTTAAATCATTTTTATCTACACATAGTCCAGCTTGTGGTATGCAAGCGAATGATTTTAATTGGGAAATTAATTTTAAAAACTTTGTAGTAGATTCTTTTTTGTCAATTTATGGGGAAAGGCTAAGTTTTTGTATTTTAGGTGAAAGCTACTTCCATAAAACAGTCCATCAACTTGTCTGTTTTGAGATTTCTGTGAATGTACGGTGGCTATGACCATTCTGTGTGGTTGATTGTTGTAAAATCTTTTGTAAAAGCCCCTCAATTTTCTAAAATGATGATTTTTATCAATTTATTTTTTTAAAGAGTTTTTATGTGTAAATGTATTTATAGCGGGAGCCAAGAGATGTTAGAATTTCATTGGGAAGGGTATCGGCATCTATAGATACTTTTTCAAGTGTTTGATGGGGACCAATGAGTTCTACCCAGTCACCAGTTTGAGGTTTTTGTTCAAGATCGGTCGTATCTACAATAATGGAATCCATAGAAACCCGCCCAACCATGGGAAGTTTGTGCCCGTTGAAATAAACAGTTCCTTTATTCGAAAGAGTACGGAGCCAGCCGTCTGCGTAGCCTATAGAAATGGTTGCAAGAGTGCTTGGTCTGTTGGTTATAAAGCTTTCTGCATAACCAACAGGTGCTCCTATATCAACAACGCGGCTTTGAATGACTTGGGCTTCAAGTTTTAAAACAGGTTTCAAAGGTGATGGGTGTTTTCCCCGCGGATCAACTCCGTAAAGTGCAATGCCTGGACGAACAAGATCAAAATAAAAATCTGATCCTAGAAAGATACCTCCAGAATTGGCAAAGGAAACTTTGCAAGCAGGCAATTGCGCAAGGATCGTTTTGAAAGAAGTCAATTGGGCATAATTTGATGGGTGGGTATCATCTTCTCCGTTAGAAAGATGACTAAGAATGTATTTTATTTCTGCTTTTTCGAAAATTGTAGGGTGTTTGATGAGTTTTTGTAATTCTTTTTGATCCAGTCCTAATCGGTTCATATGGGTATCGATTTGAACAATTGCTGGAAATTTTTTATCTTTTTTTTGACAAATTTTTTGCCAATTTTCAATGGCATTCCAAGAGTTTAGAACAGGAACAATACCAGATTGTGCGACAAACTCTTCTGCTAAGTGTGGAAGTCCATTCAGAATGGCAATTGTGACATTTGATGGTAAAATGCTTTTTAATTGGAGTGCTTCTCTGATTTGGGCGACAAAAAAAGTGCGACAACCAGCTTGGTAAAGGGCAGGAGCAATTTTGTGAGCTCCTAATCCATAGGCATTTGCTTTTACAACTGCTGAACATTGTGTTGGAGCTACACGTTTGGCTAAAGTAATATAATTGGCAACAATGGCACTGACATCGATGGTTGCTACAGCTGTATAGAGTGATGTATTTATTTCATCATTAACGGATTTGTTCATTTTAAAAGCTTATCTGTGTTCGTGAAATACGGAGTTTTTTTGGTTGTTTCATTGAGGTTCTTTACGATATAGGGGAAAGACACTATTTGCTATGGTCAAAATCATTAAGAAGCCTATGCTGCCATTAAAGTCGTTTTTTATGTAAAATGGTACTCTGGATATAAGAGATACTTTAGTTTTATTTGTGTTGTTATCAACATGGTATCTTCTAATGATTTGTAAAACATAGACTTTTTTACTTATTTTCCCTCGTTTAGGCATATAAAAAAATAAACATAGTTTATTGTATTGTATCATTTTGAAGAGTGCAATGTTAGACTATTATTGCTGGTGTGATTGTTGTGATTAAATATTGCATTGGCTTCTTATTTAGAGAAGGTAAAATGATTAAATTAACCACGTTAAGTCAATGTATTACAAGTTTTTTACCATGAGGGGGAAGATCACTCATCTGTGCAATTTTGGATGTCGTCTCATGCACTTAAAATTATTTTTATTGAATGGAAAACAGTGTGTAAACACTTTTTGATACATTAAAAACTGTTGATTTAGAAAACTCGTTGATTTGGATATTATTTGTTTTCAAGATGGATTGGGTATCCAGTATTTACTTTCTAGTCTTTGATTGGTTTTAAGTGAAATCAATTTTATCGCTTATAGAGCGCGCTAGACTCATTTATTTAATTTTGACATAAAAGTGTTAACCTTGAGGCTTTTGTGTTGAGAAAATTGTTGGCAGATGGTTGTGCAAGTACTATATCACGTCAAGGATTCGAAATTTAACGTTCAATAAAGATATGGGGAAGAGTATGAATACGTCTGCTACCAATGTTCCGTCAAGCATCAGCAGCGTTGCAAATTTTCCGATTCCTGAGAATGTGTTCGCCCTTACTGTCCAAGAGGTTTGTCACTATACAGATCGGTTATTTAAATTCCGTCTGAATCGTCCGGAAAGTTTTCGTTTTCGTTCGGGTGAGTTTGTTATGATCGGTTTGCCAAATGCAGAAAAGCCGATTTATCGCGCTTATTCGATTGCAAGTCCCTTTTGGGATGAACAGCTTGAGTTTTTTTCGATAAAAGTTCCAGGGGGACCTTTAACCGAGCATCTCCAAAAAATTAAAATTGGTGATACAGTTCTCATGCGTAAAAAATCTACAGGAACGCTGGTGCTTGATGCTCTTATTCCTGGAAAACGTCTTTATCTTCTTTCAACTGGGACGGGGATTGCTCCTTTTGCAAGCCTTATTCGTGATCCTGAAACTTATGAAAAATTTGCAGAAGTTGTCCTTATTCAAACAACGCGCGAAAAAAATGAGTTAATTTATGCAAAAGATCTTGTTTCCTCTTTGCAACAAGATCCACTCATTGGAGAGTATGCACAACAGTTGAGATTTTATCCTATGACTACTCGTGAAGCTTCTGAGCATATGGGTCGTATTACAACTGTGATGGAAAGTGGGGACTTTTTTGAAACAACAGGCCTTCCTAAGATTCATCCTGATGAGGATCGGGTGATGATTTGTGGTTCCATGGCTATGTTAAAAGATTGCGCAAGGATGTGTGAAAGCTTTGGTCTTGTTGAAGGGGCCAATAATGCTCCTGCTACTTATGTTGTAGAGCGCGCTTTTGTGGAGTAATGAGTGGGAAAGTTGATGCTTTATCTTCTTTCAAACCGGTACGTTTTTTTTTCTTTTGCAAGCTTTATTCGTGAGCCTGACATTTATGAAAAATTTTCAGAAGTTGTTCTTATTTAAATAACGCGCGAAAAGAATGAGTCAAATTGTGCAAAAGATCTTGTTTCCTTTTTGCAATAAGATCCACTCATTGTGGGGCATATGCACAACAGCTGAAATTTTATCCTATGACCACTCGTGAGCTTTCTGAGCATATGGGGCGTATTACGACTGTTATGGAGAGTGGTGCTTTTTTGAAACAAGCGGCTTTGAAACAATAGAACTCGCAAAATTCATCCTAATGAAGATCGGGTGATGATTTATGGTTTTATGACGATGTTAAAAGATTGCGCAAGGATGTGTGAAAGCTTTGGTCTTGTTGAAGGGGCTGATATTCTTGCACATTACATTATATTGTAGAAAGAGCTTTTTTCGAGGGAGAGGGAAGTTGTGATGCGGTATATGCTAATGCAGTAATCGAATCCCAATCACTTATTGCAATGAGTTTTTGGGGCGCTATCCAAGAACCTCCAACGCAGAAGACATTGGGCAGTTGGAGCCATTGTGTTGCACTTTTTTGTGTAATACCGCCTGTTGGGCAAAACCGGATATCAGAGAAGGGAGATGCTAAAGCTTCGATGAAGGAAATACCCCCAGTAGCTTCAGCAGGGAAAAATTTAAGATATGAATAGCCTTTGTTTAATGCTTGCATGAGTTCACTTGGGGTCATTGCACCGGGAAGAAGGGGAATTTCACTATTTTTTGCACAATTGATTAGTTCATTGGATAATCCGGGGCTTACAATAAACTTGGCTCCAGCTTGTTCGGCTTTTTCGTAATGTGTTGTGTTGAGAATTGTGCCGGCTCCAACAATTGCTTCAGGGACTTCTTGTGTAATTTTCTGAATTGCTTTGAGGGCATTTGGTGTTCGCAAGGTGATCTCAATTGTTTTTAATCCACCTTTGACAAGAGCGCGTGTTAAGGGTACAGCACTTTGTAGATTGTCAATGAGTAAAACAGGTATAACAGTTTGTCCTTGGAGATATAATAAAAGCTTTTCTCTTTTTTGGCACATGATATTTTTTCTTCTTGGAGATGATATTATTTGTATCGTTTGATTAAGCACAATATGTTAAAGAGTACATGAATAAATCTTGAAATTGAATGAAACGCGCGTTATGGCAAAACACATGGAAAAGAATTTTAAAGTTGCTGCACTTTATTGCTTTGCAGATTTGAAGCATTATCATCAATTACAAAAACCTTTGCAGGATTTATGTCAAGCAAAGGATATCAAAGGCACTCTGCTTTTAGCACAAGAGGGCATTAATGGAACAGTTGCTGGTTCTTGTGATGCGATTGAGGCATTGGTGGATTTTATTACGGCTGAGCCAGCGTTTCAAACGCCGGAAATTAAATATTCATGGGCATCAAAAATGCCTTTTCATCGCATGAAAGTGCGGTTGAAAAAAGAGATTGTGACGATGGGGGTTGAAGGGGTTGATCCGCTAAAAGTTGTTGGTACTTATGTCGATCCTGAAGATTGGAATGCTCTTATTCAAGATGAAGAGACAATTTTAATCGATACACGGAATGACTATGAATATGCGATAGGGAGTTTTCAAGGAGCGATTGATCCGCAGATTAAAACATTTCGCGAATTTCCTGAATGGGTGCGTAAACATGAGGCTGAGTTAAAGAAAAAAAAGAAAATTGCCATGTTTTGTACAGGTGGTATTCGGTGTGAAAAATCAACAGCTTATGTTCGTGATCTTGGTTATGAGCAAGTCTACCATCTAAAAGGAGGTATTCTAAAATATTTAGAAAAAATTCCAAAAGAGAAAAGTTTATGGTGGGGTGAGTGTTTTGTTTTTGATGAGCGTGTTTCTGTTCAACATGGTCTTGAAGAATGTGGACGCGAATTATGTCGCGCGTGTCGTTCTCCTCTTAATGCTGAAAGCAAATTATCGCCTCATTATGAGGAAGGTGTTTCCTGTGATGCTTGTTATAACACGCGTAGTGAAGCCGATAGAGAGCGCTTTCGTGAGCGCCATAGGCAATTTCAATTGTTGAAGTTGCGTGCAATTGATTCTCATCAAGGGACATAAGGATATCGCAGTGTAGGGCTTTAAATTGTAGCGTTTTTCTCTTAAATTTAAGAGAGAAGAGTTTTTTAATATTAGTAGAAAAATATTTTATAAGACCGGATATTATTCGGTCTTTTTGTTTATGTTAAATTATTTGACTTATAAGTAATCATTATAGATTGTTTACTTTCTTTGACTTTATAGGATTGAGTATTTCAAATACTTTTCATTTTAAAATAGAAAAGCCGTTCACCAACAGCGCAGAGGAGGGAGATTATAGTTTAAGAGAAAAGCGTATGAATAAGATGTGATTAAAAAGCAGATGCTAGGTGGAAAAATAAAATGATAATAGGAGTTTATGATTTCAGAATTTAATATAATACATTAATTTATAATGATAATTTATTATTCATTCGAATAAAAGAGTTCAATATTGTGAACTTTGTTGCTTTCAGATTAGATGAGAACGAATCGCGTAAAATTCATTCACTTGTACGTTGCAAATGGGAGCAACGTGTGGACAAAAATCATTTTAGATAAGGTGTTATGAAACATTTCAATGTAGGAGTTTCTGCAATATTGGGAGTTGGCAGATAGAATGGGAGCGTTTGTTTTTAATTTCATAAGTATAAAGAGGGTGAGATGTAGTTGATCTATATCATACAAGCTATATTATACGGGGAATTCTTCATGATATTTTGCTTAAGCGATGCTGTGAAATGAATGTGGAAGTAGGGATGTTTTTTAGGATGTAAATGAGAAAGATAATGGTGTTTTGTTGGGGGAAGGACACGTTATCTTTAAAGATTATGGTGCTTCAGTCGTTACTATCCTCAGTCTTCAATGTTGGTCATCTTTGCATTTGAGAGGATATATAAGAGGTACTCCTTTTTTCAATTGTTTTTTATTTGTGATGCGCAAAAGAATGATTTTAATTGATTCATTGTAAGAGGGTTGAAATAAGAGGATTTTATAATGGGATTTTTGTTTAAGGGTACAATAATAAATTATCATTATAAATTAATGTTTTGAGTAATTTATTTGCGTTATTTTCTGCTGCAGATATTAGGAGATAGAATAGGGTAAAGAAACGAGGGGCTTTAAACGCAAGACAGTGATTTATGTTGTACGGATAATGTAAGGGTGTGATCTCATGAAAGCGGATGGATGGCTTTGTCTGGGGGAGAGTGTTGTTTTTTCGCATCATTTTATCTTTAAGAATTAAAAAATGTTTAAAATTAAAAAAATGATTGAAATGAGAAAGAATTCGTTTTATAGGATGCCTTGCCCAAAGTCGCACGTGCCTGTGGGTGTCCGCTGGTTCTCAAATGGTGAGATTAACCGGTACGGTACCTGGAACTAACCGCTCCAGTCATTCTTACAGCCAATTGCAAGAATGAGGACATCTTGAAGCAACGACGGTGCGGGCCTTTCTGGTGTCTTCCAGCTTTTAAATGCTGGGATAACTATAGAGGCACACCTCATTGCCTTCAGTGCGGAAGTGGTTTTCTCAACTCCAATCAAAAAGGCATATAAAATAGAATAACGCGGTTTCGCGCTGTTCTTTCGCAGCATGCAATGCTAATTTCTGGTTTTTTGTAATCAGAATGGGGATGGTTGTTGTGTGTTTTTTGTCCTTTAGCTTTTGGCAGCTTTGGCTGTCTAAGCATAGAGTGGGGGAGCGTTCCCTCAAGGAGAATTGCAGATGGCAACGCAACGTATTCGCGATTTTCTTGCAACACATCGTTCTGAAGGTCCATGCTTAATTGTTGACCTTGATGTTGTTCGTGATAACTATTTAAATTTTGAAAAAGCTCTGCCGCAGTCTCGTATTTTTTACGCAATAAAGGCAAATCCAGCTCCTGAAATCTTGCGTTTGCTAAGTTCTTTAGGATCTTCTTTTGATGCGGCTTCTGTTGCAGAAATTGAAATGGCTTTAAAAGCAGGAGCAACGTCAGAGCGTATTTCTTTTGGAAATACGATTAAAAAAGAGCGTGATATTGCACGAGCATATGCATTGGGAGTTTCACTTTATGCTGTTGATTGTGTTGAAGAAGTGGAAAAAATTGCGCGTGTTGCTCCAGGAGCACGTGTTTTTTGCCGTGTTCTTACCGATGGCAAAGGTGCAGAGTGGCCATTGTCACGCAAATTTGGTTGTGTTCCAGATATGGCGGTTGATGTTCTAAGACGGGCACACCAATTGGGTTTGCAAGCCTATGGTGTTTCTTTTCATGTTGGATCTCAGCAGGTTGATTTGAGTGCGTGGGATCGTGCTTTATCGGATGCTTCTACAGTTTTTAAGCGTTTGGAACAAGAAGGCATTTCACTAAGGTTGGTGAATATGGGGGGCGGTTTTCCAACGCGTTATTTGAAAGATGTCCCTACAGAACAAGCTTATGGTACAGCAGTTTTTGATTCATTGAAAAAGCATTTTGGTAATCGTATCCCTGAGACGATTATTGAGCCAGGACGTGCGATGGTTGGCAATGCTGGTGTTATTCGTACAGAAGTTGTTCTAATATCTAAAAAAGCTGATAACGATAATGTACGATGGGTTTATCTTGATATTGGGAAATTTAATGGTCTTGCTGAGACTATGGATGAAGCCATTCGTTATCCTATTGAGACACCTCATGATGATAAGGTGATGGAGCCTTGTATTTTGGCTGGACCGACATGCGATTCGGCAGATGTTCTCTATGAAAAAACACCTTATCCGCTTCCTCTATCCCTAACGATAGGAGATGAAATATTGATTCATGGAACGGGTGCTTACACAACAACTTACGCATCGGTTGCTTTTAATGGTTTTGAGCCTTTACGATCATATGTGATCTGACATTTCCTTTTAACTATAGTTTTTTAGATTTTTTGCTATGCTCGTCATGGCGCTGTAAGAGGGCGGTTATAGAGATGAACATGATTAATTTTCAAACAAAAGATGGGGCATGTTTTACACTTTTATTGGAGCAAGAAGCCGATAAGCCTTATCGAGAAAATTTGCTTGATTCAATGATGGGGTATGGACGTAAACGTAAATCATCAGAGGTTTTACGTCGTGGTCGTTTGGCTGCTCAAGGGCTCTCTTTTGTGGTTAAAAATGTGCTTGGAGAGCTTGTGGGAAGTGTCCGTCTTTGGCATGTTTCTTTTTCTAAAGAAAAAAATGAAACACAACATGCTTTACTTTTAGGCCCCTTGGCTGTTGCGTCTGAATGTGCTGGTATGGGAATAGGATCAATTTTAGTCCGACATGCAATTGAAACAGCAAAAAAATTGGGATATGGCGCCATTTTGCTGGTAGGGGATTTTGAATTTTATCAACGTTTTGGCTTTTCAAATAGTTTAACAGAAAATTTGGCAATGCCTGGTCCTTACGAAAAACATCGCTTTCAAGCGTTGGAACTGATACCACATTATCTTTCTGGGTGTTATGGCACTTTGGTTCCTAGTGGAGAACGAGAAGTTTCAAATCGTTTTCAGCATCATAAAGTCGCTTGAAGATAGTGTTTATTTCGTTTTTCAGCAGCTGCCATTGAGAAGAGCATACCGTTTTGACAGTGCCAAGGTATTTAGCGGTACAAAGTTTTGGGGAGTTGTATTGCGATTTTATTATATGGCTTTTTCTTTATGGGGCTGGTTTCTTATTTTTGATAATTTCAGTTAAGTGAGTAAGAATATATTTTAAGCTCATTTTTTGAAATAGTGTCTTATTTTATAATACTGAAGGAACCGGATTTTTGAGTTGTCTTGTGTTCTTTTAAAGTCGCTATCATCATACAGTTTTCCAGTTTTCAATATCGTTGGTCGATCTTGCATCAAAATGGTTGGATATTTTACTTTTTTCTTAAACAGTTTTTATTTCTTTGCTTTTTATGTGCAAGGGAATGGTTTTGATTGATTCAATAGAGAGATATTTTGAGAAAATTTATACAATTTCAGCTCTTGTTGAAAGAGAAGGGGCTTAAGAAAGAAAAATATGTAGCAGTAGAATCAAAATTGTAAGTATCAGCTTTTTTTAAAGAGTGTAAAAAAATAAAATTACATGTTTAAAAGCAGCTTTTTTGAAAAAAATATATCATTACTTTTTTGCTATAAAGGTAAATCGTTTTGCAATTGGCATGAGAGTATCAAATATAAAATGATTTTCTCATGTAAAATTTTGCATTCAGAATCAAAAAAACGTTATCCTACACATTATAAGAGAAATATGTGCGTGAATAAAAATCACAAGAATCATAAATCTTTTATGAATATTCTTGTAAGAATCAAAAGAGTGAAGGGCACAGAATCTTAACAAAATAGTTTTTATGAGGATAGTAGCGTAAAAAGGGGAGATTTAATGTTTTTTACCCTATGGTGATAAATCAAAAATCTTATAGAAATGGCTGCTTTATCTTTATGGTGTGGAGCACTTTAGATAAGCTCTTTGTTTATTATCATCTAGAACAATTTTTGTATGCGAGAAGTTGTTTTTAAGTGCGGAAAGAGCCCGCATTAAAAGAATTTTTATCAGAAGAATCATTTAGAATCATATGTTTATTTATACTGTCTCTTGAGACAAGATAAAGTGCATAGGAAACGAGCAAAGTGATAAGGATAAAAAATATTTCTCAATTTTAATTAAGCTTAGTGATTTGGTGGTGAATCCATGAGAGGTGGTATTTTTTTGAGAAACATGGTCATAAATGTCAAAACACCAAAAATGATGGTTATGATAAAGAAAATATCACTAATAGCCATAATGGTTGCTTGTATGCGTACCATACCAAACAATTGAGAAAGAGCCAGAGTATAGGAATCAAAGGTTTCTGTTTTGAATAATACAGTAAGATTTGAAAGCATTTCAGTTGCTTGTCTGTTTGCGTAGTTAAGAGTTTCGGCTATTCGTTCATGATGGAAGTCTGTGCGTTTTGTTATGAGAGTGTTGATAATGGCAAGCCCTACAGCCCCACCTAGATTCCGGGTGAGATTAAAGAGTCCAGAAGCATTTTGCATCCGTTCTGGTGGGAGTGTTCCCAAGGCAATATTATTAATAGGAACCATACATAACATTACAGAAGCACCACGGAAAACTTGCGGCCAAAAAAGCTGCCAAAAATCCCAGTTATCTGTGATAGAGCTCGCCATCCAAATACCTATTGCAAAACCAAAAAGTCCTATTGCCATCATTAAACGTGCATCCATTCGTGCTGAAAGAAATCCAGCAAGCGGGGCAGTTAATAACATGACGAATCCTGAAAGAAACAATGTTTCTCCAATCATGAGGGCATCAAAGTGGCGGATTTGGCTTAAATAGACAGGATAAAGGTACGTGAGTCCATAAAGGCCTATTCCCAATGAAAAGGAAAAAATGGATGCAGCTGAAAAATTAAAATTAGAAAAAGTAGAGAGATCTACAATGGGTTCTTTTACTGTAAAAGCACGCCAGAAGAATAAGGCTGCAGCAAGAATCATGGTAATGAACAAATCCCGAATCAGCGTATCACTCAGCCAATCATGACGTGCTCCTTCTTCCAGAATATACTCTAAAGTTCCCAAGAAAGTAGCCATAGAAATGAATCCTAACCAATCAAACTTCTTCATTAAAGAGGGATCAGCTTTATCAAAATCAATTAATTTCCAAGCGAGAATTGAGATGATAATCCCGCAGGGTACATTGATGAGAAAGAGCCAATGCCATGATGAAAGATGACAAATATAGCCTCCCACGGTTGGACCAATGGTGGGGGCCAATGTTGCTACTAGTCCAACAATAGGGGTAACAATTGGGCGTTTGGAAGGAGGAAAAAGAACATAAGAGGCGACAAAAACGCTTGGGATAATTCCTCCACCAATAAAACCTTGTAGTGCGCGATACAAAATCATCTCTCCAATAGATGTTGCTGTTGCACAAAGAACAGAAGTAATCGTAAACCCGATCGCTGATATGGTGAAGAAAACACGTGTTGAAAGCAATCTTCCTAAAAATCCAGAAAGCGGCAACATGATGACTTCAGCGATGAGATAGGAGGTTTGAACCCATGAAATTTCTTCAGAGCTTGCTGTAAGACCCGCTTGAATTTCAGCTAAAGAAGAGGAAACGATTTGGATATCTAAGATTGCCATAAACATGCCAAAAGACATAGCAATAAAAACTACAATTTTGCGCATTCCTATGCGTTCTTGAGACTGTATGAGCTCTGGTATGGAAGATGTCATAGTAAGATCTTCTACTTTTTTTATAAGAGACTTTTATCTTGTGGCTTTGTACGTGTATCAATTTTCACTGAAACACTCATTCCTGCTCGGATATGTCCGGTTTTTAAAACTTCTTCTGGAATAGAAATACGTACGGGAATGCGCTGGACAATCTTTGTAAAGTTACCGGTAGCATTTTGTGGAGGCAGAAGAGAAAAAACAGCGCCTGTTGCGGGCGAAATAGAAAGCACTGTTCCTGTAAAAACATCATCTTCGAAGGCATCAACAGAAATATAAGCTTTTTGTCCGGTATGAATGTCTTGTAGCTGTGTTTCTTTATAGTTTGCTTCAATATAAAGTGCATGTATGGGGACTAACGCCGCAAGACGTTGGCCATTTACAACAAAATCTCCCGTTTTTGCTGTTAAATTTCCTATAACTCCATCAAATGGCGCTCGTATAATGGTCGAATCAAGATCACGTTGTGCTTTTTTACGCGAGAGCTCTAAACTCTTTGTTTCGCTTTCTGTTTCACTTCGTTGCGCTTCTAGCACTCGGATATTTGCACGTGCTGAAGCCATTTTTGCATCCGCTCTGTTAACATTCGCAATGGCTTGTTCATAAGCGGATTTGGCATCATCAACATTGGATTGAGGAGCATAACGATTGGCTTTCAGTTCTGTTACACGTTTTAAGGTGAGTTGTGCATTGGTTGCTATGGCTGAAGCGGCTGCTTTTTGTGCTTTTGCATCATCTAAAGAACTACGAGCGGCTGTGATTTGCGCATCAATGCGTAGAAGTGTTTTTTTCTGTGTGTTAAGATGCGCTTCTGTTTGATCCAAGGCTATTTTATAATCACCATTGTCTAGGTAAAATAAAACATCGTCCTTTTTTACAACTTGGTTGGCTTTAATGGCAATTTTTTCAATATACCCATTTAATTTAGTCGCAATAGCGGCTATATCTCCTTGCACATAGGCATCTTCAGTGGACAGCATATAACGCCATTGCGTCGTCCACTTATAGCTAAACCAAAGTACAAAAAGCGCAAAGACGATAAGAAGAGCCTTGATTACTTTTTTTCGTTTCGTTTTATCGAGATTTTTTGTTGAAAAAATGGTCTCAGATACGGACATGATTTTATACTTTCAATATTTATGTTCTAACGAGTACAATAAGCCTCTCACTCTAGGGTAGGGTGATATATGCACGGACGATAAGAGCTTTTCCAACAATAAGGCGATCCCTGCTACATAATACTAAATATATAAACTTGCAAGTTAGAGATCTTATTTTCAAGTTAGATGTCTTATTTTATTGCGCATTTTTTACAAAGACCTCGTACTTCTAGGGTGCTTTTGTGTGCTTGGAAGCCAACCGCTTAAACCATCTGTTTTAAACTTGATACAATCGTTTGATTTTGTATTTCGTTGACTGTGCCACAGTTTAGGCATCTTCAGTGGACAGCATATAACACCATTGCGTCGTCCACTTATAGCTAAACCAAAGTACAAAAAGCGCAAAGACGATAAGAAGAGCCTTGATTACTTTTTTTCGTTTCGTTTTATCGAGATTTTTTGTTGAAAAAATGGTCTCAGATACGGACATGATTTTATACTTTCAATATTTATGTTCTAACGAGTACAATAAGCCTCTCACTCTAGGGTAGGGTGATATATGCACGGACGATAAGAGCTTTTCCAACAATAAGGCGATCCCTGCTACATAATACTAAATATATAAACTTGCAAGTTAGAGATCTTATTTTCAAGTTAGATGTCTTATTTTATTGCGCATTTTTTACAAAGACCTCGTACTTCTAGGGTGCTTTTGTGTGCTTGGAAGCCAACCGCTTGAACCATCTGTTTTAAACTTGATACAATCGTTTGATTTTGTATTTCGTTGACTGTGCCACAGTTTTCGCAAATTATAAACGTTGTAAGTTCATGTTGACAGTTTTCAGGGTGTAAACAGACCATAAAGGCATTTACACTTTCAAGACGATGAATACACTTTAACTGTACGAGTTTTTCTAACGCACGATAAACTTGGAGAGGTGCGCGAAAACCTTCTTCGCGTAAGTTATTGAGAATCGCATAAGCACTTAAAGGCCCTTTTGCATTTTTTAAAGTATTTAAAACCAATGTTTGGTTACGCGTCAGTTTAGATGACATTGACATCTTCCTTTTGCTCCCATGGAAAAGCATAAAGCGTGTAAGATATTTATGCAATGGTGATTATAGAATATGTACTCTAATCTTTAGCCTTTTACATGACATCATTGCGATATGTAAGAAAAGTTGCAACCGTTGTGAGGGGAGGGGTATTATAATCTGAAAGCCGCTGCTATCCAGCAAGAAACTTTTATACGCTTCTTATTTTACCAATAATGTCTTGAAATAGGATTTTTTGTTACAATATTTTATTGGAAATGTTTGGGTTATTTTATTTAAAAAAAAATAAAAAATGATATTGACTCTTTGATTGAAAGAGTACTATATACGACGAGTAACGAGAGCGGTTTCTGCTTGCGATGGTTGGTTTTGCTCTTGTTTTATTGA
>NZ_JBHIRR010000022.1:0-19489 GCF_042197325.1 Bartonella sp. AA16NXGY
ATGGGTGAAGACCAACACAGGCTCGTTAAGGGGAAAAACTTGGTTGTCAGCATCAGGGGCTGTAACAACCGCCCCAAGGGCGGTCTAATCAAATGTTGCTAAAGGACGGGATTTTTTACATTGATTAACCCTATTGACCTTAAATTATTGTCAAATACACAGAGTTATTCTTTATTTTGAGCTTTTCTTAATTCTGTAATGGGGACACCACCAATACCCCAATTGTCTGTCTCCACTTCATCAATCACGACAACAGTCGTTTTCGGATTTTTATTCAGAATATTAACTAATAATTGAGTTGCCCCTTCTATTAGTTGCCGTTTCTGTTCAGAGGTAACCCCTTCATTAGTAATTTTAATATTTATGTAAGGCATAAGATCTCCACAATTTACAAATATTGAATAAAAAAGCTCAAATAAATGAACGCAAAAAGATTAAATATTAATACATAATAACTATGCATTTTAAAGCTCGTATCCACCGGTGAAATATGCAGGCTACTGGAAGCAAAAATAGCATTTATTGATACAGGAGAAAGGAGTTGAGCTGCAATAAAGAAGCAAATCCAAACCAAATAATCCGTAACCCCATAAGCCATCGATGACCCTAGTAAGGGAAATGCCAAACTAAATAGCACCATAGGGTGAATTCCTACTACACTGAAAATTGGCAATACAAAGAGAATACAGGCATAACGCTGCCAAACAGAGAGTGATGCCAATGAGTGACTAAACGTCACCGGCAACAAAGGAATAAGCAAATCACAAGTAGATATTAGCAGACTACAACCTAGCAACAACATAATTTCACTGGATATACTGCGTATCACTGCCACCAAAGGAGTCAAAAAATCAATACTGCGTGAACTCCCACGCTCAATGAGGTATAGAATGCTCGCCGTCAATGCAATGCTTTCTAGTGCATTCAACCTAATAACTGTCAACGCAACGATAAATATTAGCCAGAAAAATATCAAAAAAATCCAAATCCTTACTCTCTCTCCTTCTTTATTCGCTCTTCTCTCATCGCAAATAATCGGGTTAGCTAGCGGTATAACAGGAGAAAGGCACAACAACAACAGACTGAATAGAAAAAGTGGTATCCCCAAAGCAGCGGATGTGAATATTGGTGTTCTAGGCATAGCAGCGAAAACTGTTGCTGCACCGATGCTGGTCGGCATCAGTACCATCGTGATGCTCATCATTCGCATCACAATAGCGGCCAAATGGCGAGAGGGAAAAACACTTTTTTTCAAGGCATCAATCATTAGGGGGATAACCCCCAAACTCATCGGCCAAGCTAAAAACGCAGTCAGTATCGCGATGGACAGGGTAAGCGAACCCTTTCCATAGCGCATCAACCGTTCAGAGAGAAATTCTGAAATACGCCATGTATTCATCACATGGCGCAACAATCCCATGGCGAGTAATAGCCAAAAGACATCAGTAAAACGCACAAGCACAGTACGAACATCAGGCAAGTGCCAACGCCATATCAGCACTAAAGCACAAGCCAACAGGATGAACACACCACTGCGTGCATTCCCCTTCAACCACCAGTATGGTATCGTCAAAAGCAAATAACCGAAAACAGTCACTCCAGCCAATGGAATAAGAAACAAAGTTCTTATTGAGATAGACATAAGAAAAATGAATAGCATCAGCATCGCCATTATAACGGATACGGAGGACATGCGTATCAGGAAGCTTTTTACATCATCAATGTACATTAATTGTTGAATCTTTGACTGAGTAGCGATTAAGAAGCTGCTCGTACATGTCAGTGACACAGCGCCCTGCATCCCGCAGTGCACGAGAATTAACTAAAGGCCTAGGCAAAATATATGTATAAAAATTGGGCCCCTCTACTGGATTACCGACCACCCATAATGTATTTTGTATTTGCCCTTTAGTGTCTATAGGATGCTGCCGACGGTCAATATCAATACCACCAGGATGATATCCTTGGTTGATAAATGGTCGAATGATGCCCTGACCAGCCAAATTCTGGATAAAAGGGGACTCATCACGCAACGGAGAAAAACTATCAATCTTGGCCTTGATCAGCACATCTCCATCAACTGAACTGTTTTCATCTTGAAAAACAGACTGAATTTCGAAACGGCTGGTACTAGCATTGAGAACAAGTTTAGGTGAAGGTCCGCCAGCCAAAGTCACGATACCAGCCTCCATCAGAGCCTTCAACTCTTGGTTTCGCTGCATCGGTGGGCCGACAGAAATACGGTTAAAGTTTGGATTAAAATATTCAATAAAGTACTTGTGAGATGAAGACGTTAACCCGCAAAAATCAATTGCTGAACGTAAGATATCACGGACATCTCGTAGCACATCTGTAGCAGCTTTCACTGGGCCATCAACATTACCTGCAGCGGAAGAATGAAGATCGTCCTTCAAATGCTCCATGAAGAATCTTGTATAATCCTTCAAAGAAGCAAATATTTTATTTCGATAAGGATACAGCAACGCTTGAATACACTGCTCGTCTTTGGAAGTAACAACATAGGTTTCAGGGTCTAGCCAGTGCCCCAGCTGCGTACTTCGATAGACATAACACATTTCTTTAAGCAACAGAGGTAAAAGCTGCGTTTCGAAATCCAGCTTCGGAGAACCGTTAGCAATGCTGGATTGCATACGCAGATGATGTATTGCATCGAGAGTAAGGAATGATGGTATGTATTGCCCACTACCCCCCTTTTGATTAATCCCGCGACTACTAAAAGGCAATGTTTGACGGGAGAATAGAGCTATCTTCGGTTCTTTGCCGCTTGGCATGTAGCGCAATTGTCCAGCATTTTCAGTAAAAGTCCCACCGCGACCGTAAGTCAATTGCGACAAGACATCATAGCTAGTTAATCCAATTCCCTGCACCAGCACACGAGACTGAGATTGTATAGAGTCCAACTTTTCAATTGGATAAGGATTCGAATAATAGTTCAGAAGAGCGTTTTTCATTTGGTGACCAGCCACAAACTGTTGCAGGCTTTCATCATGCGATGAATATATATTCTTACCGTGACCCGTGGTCATATAAACAAAATCTACACTATAATGACAGCCATCTTCCAAAAGAACATCCGTTTTATTATCTTGGTGGATATGGAGATTGATAACCTTTTGTCGGATCTCCTTAATACGAATACCGGAAGGTAAATCTTGCGTGAGCTCTTGGTAAGCCCAAGACAGGTATTCCCCTAACAAACGACGTGATAAATAATCATTTTCTTTGATTTCTCTCCCAACATTATGCTCTGTACGAGAAAAAACACCGTTAATATTACGATAACCTTGTTGAATAGCCCATTGATAGAAATTCGGCCCTTTACGAATAGGCCCGACACCCTTAACTGTATCATCACCAAATAAAGTAATCTGGCAAGCGACAGTGTTAACCAATAAATGATCTGGCTGATGCACACTATGGGTACCGGTTCCCATCTCATTGGGATCAATCAATAAAATATCAATGTTCCCAGAAAATGGATAATGGGAATAAAGTGTGAGCAAGCGTTCGAGAATACTGATCCCACGAGGACCAACGCCCAAAATAGCGACTGTAGAGTGAAGCATTCTGTAATCTCCCCTATTAGAATAATTTGACTTTCACAAAATGTTTCAAAAAGAATGGAATAAATTCTCTGACTTTTTAGTGAAGATTGCGGGTTTATGAAACGCCAACGACCTTTTTACAAAGACAATATTGACAGATTCCAGCAGCAACAAAAAGCGCTACAGCACCACAGATAACGGAAAGCGCAATGGCATGTGAACCAGACTGTAAAAAACTCGTCAAGAGAGGTCCTAATATTTGGCCAAAACCGTAAGTTAAGGTAGCCAAGCCTAGCAGATTTATGCCATACGGCGCATATAAACGCTTAGCTAACGGCATAACTAAAGAAGTCGTCCCCATAAAAGTAAATCCAAACCCTATACAACTGAGAACGATCAGTACAAGAGACTGACTGAATAATGTCAGTAATACGCATCCTCCTTGGATAAGCAAATTGAGCATCAGACAACGTAATACCCCCCACCGATGGGCTCCCCATAACCAAATGAAACAACTAGGAACAATGGCAATTCCGACAAACGACCATAAGTGGTTAGCGAGTAGTGGGAAATTAAATGTTTTCGCCATCAGAGGAAGATATGTCGCGACAATAATATAACCAAACCCAGCAAGCCCATAAATCAGAGCGAGTTCCCACCAAACGATATTTTCGTGTGCCAATGACTCATTAATAGCAAATTGAGACGCATCAACACGACGTGGAAATAAAATAAACAACAAGAGCAACAATACAACAGATATAAAACCAGCTCCAAACCAAATATTTTTCGCGTTCAGCGATTTACTCAAACCAATAATAACATACTCATTACCCAGCAGAATACCAACTCCCACACCTGCATAGAGCGAAGCAATAACCCACAGCTTGTGACTATGCTGCATAACCGTCATAGAACCAAAAATCATCATTGCTGCACTCGCGATACCGGCAGCAAAGCGGATAAAGAAGACCAAGTAAAAGTTTGTTGTTAACGCCATGGCAAAAATAAGTGCACTCGTCACTATAGCTGCACCAAATAGCATGTAGGGAGCACGGGATATATTCCCAACTCTGCAAAACGAAAAAAACATACTCCCAACTAAATAACCGCCATAATTAGCACTAGCTATATAAGAAAGTTGCTTAAAGGTAAACAATCCTTCATCCAACATAACTGGAAATACCGGCGTATAGAAAAATCGCCCAATTCCCATCCCCAAAATCATAATAATCATACCGAACACAGCGATTTTGAAATAACTCAAATCTTGACGATTATTTTTTCCCCCCATTACTCTAATCCCTTAACTAATAATTCGCTCATCCGCATTCTATCTCATCGAGGGTAGCACTTATCTCAGAGAATAAAAGCCAATCTAGCCATTTGTTTGAACAACCAGAGGAACATATTGAGCGATTATTGTCAACATTACTGGATCAGTTATATGCATTTCATCGTTTTACGCCCTGCTCCATGTATGATCTTCTCCCTACAAAGCTTCTTTTTCAGAAAATAATGGCTGAAATTAAGCAGCAATAACAACGAGGAAATCAATAAGCACGCCCCCGTTCAAACAAGACAATATCCCCTAAAGCTCTGCTTCATCAGGTATGACTAAAATACCCTCACAAGGTTGCGTTATGTTCACATGGTGAACACCCTCAACCATCAAGCGGCTTAGTATCCAACTTAAAGAGAGATCAAGGACAAGCTTTTGCGCACGCGCCCATTCTGCTCTTAAATTCTGCTCTGCTCTTTCCAAAACAAAGGAACCTTCATCCGGTAACAACCAAAAATCAATAGTATTGAAGGGTATAAAGGCTACTTTTAATATAGCTTTGTTTTTTATCAGCAGCAGTAAAAAGTTTGTTTTTTTATAAAAATTGAAATTTATTCATTTTTTATCGTATATTTTATGTTATCTTCTTTAAATTAATTAAAAGATCATAGAACATTAAACTGATAGGATGCATTTTTCTCAAGTAGCATTTTAGAGAAATGTTGATTTAATCAGTGAAGACAAGCAATGAGCAAAGTTATAATTTAAAAAGACAGTATATAATGTTTATGATCAATGACTTAAATTAAAGACATGAATTGGGGGAGTTTGATCTTTCTTACAGCACAGTAGCTCAAAAAAAACAGTAGATGAAGTTTAAAATTCACCATTATCCGTCATAAGATGAAAGCTTTCATCCCAAGTTTAATTTTTTTAAACTATTTTTTTGTTCTTTCTGTAATATCTAAAGAATATCTTCAAGCAATCATAAGCACTCTTTTAGGGTATCATTTCATGATCAAAGTAATGGTTATCGAGCTTCCATTCAAGATACTGTTTTGCAAAAGGAAATCGTCATTTCAGGATACGGAGGGATTTATGTATTTAGTCACAATGTATCATGCACCCTTCCTCTTATATCAGAAATTTAATTCTTAATCGTAATGACGTGATTAAAAAGCACCTTGCGAGACAATCTTTTTAATAAATAAAGTAAAGATGAATTCTGAAAAAAACTTTTTTAGACGTAAAGTGATACGGAGAAACAGTCAGAAAGAAAGGGGGGATTACAAATGTTGATGACTATAAAAAAAGATATCAAAAAATTACCAAAAACCGATTTATGGATCATTTGTGCTATTTCAGCTGATCAGCAAAGAGAATGGATCAGTAAATGGTGTATAAAAAATAAACACACTTCTATAAGTCCTAATTATGTCAATGATCTTGCCGTCCTAGGGTCATTTTACAGATCTAGACAAAATGATTACTATGGAAGAAACAGCCCCACAAGCAATTCCCCTCAAAAGATAACAATCTCATTTATGAGGCTTATGTTGCTTCTCATAATCACTTCAAAATTGCATCATTTTCTCTCATTAATACGCTTTAAAGTCCCATATAGACTAAGAGGCCTTTTAAATTTTGGGGTGGTTATGGAAGCCTTCTTTCCACTGATCCCTAAATGGGGATATGAAATCGCTATCTTTTCACAGAAAAATATTCTTTTTAGTGAAAATTCTTATTGTACAATCTATGAAACAACACAATGAACAGACCTCGCACCCTTGCTCTCACCTATGGATCCTATAACGCTATCCGCATGCTGATCGGCGTTTACCATGCGATTTTTTTAATGTCCATGGGAGTGAGTCTGGCGCAATTAGCTCTGCTTCAGGTTGTCTTTTCCACCACCATTCTGCTGCTTGATTTTCCCTGCGCTGTTTTATCTGACAGATATCGGCATAAATATTCCGTTATGGCTGGGGTCTTTATGACAGGAGTATTTTATCTTCTATGCCTTCAAGCTCCCAATATGACAGCACTTATTATTGCGCAAATTCTCTATGCAGCAGGCATTTGCATCATTGTCAGCGCCATTGACGGATGGATTTACCATTCTCTAGGCGATAAACAGGATCACTTTTCGCATTATGCTCATCTCTACCACCAGGTTAACTCTTTTGGAAGTATTCTCAGTGGGATTGTAGGAATTGGAACGATCTATTACTCTGGACGATATTTTATGGGATATATCATCTCATGCCTCATGATGGGATTTATTTTTTTGATATTCCTTATTGTTCCTGAAGAAAAGAAAACGACAATTGAAACGTCCAAAACAAAAACAATCTTGCACAATGCCAAGGAAACGCTCTGGATATTTCAAAATACAGTAGGAGGAGCATGGTTTATTTTCCTCATGTGCCTTTTTAGCGCTGGTATTCAGATTATTTATCATTTCTGGCAACCAATAATACTTTTAGGGGGAAAAATTCATCACCTCAACGGTTCGCAAATGCTCGTCTTGATGTGCTGCCATATTGGAGCCTTTTCAGCACAATATTTTTCAAATTTACTGATGTCTAAGTATCATGTTCTTGATAAAAAATATAAGAATTCTATAAAATATTTTTCCTTCTTTTCTGCGCTGATGTGCATAGCGCTCTATTTTTCAGTTCATAGCCATCAAACGGCTGCATCAGTCATCGCCTTCTCTTTAATCCATGGATTTATTTGCACTGTACCGATCGGCGCAAAAAGCTTATTTTTCTCAGAACTTAACCAAAAACAAACGCAGCATATTTCCGGTGTTGTTGGTGCTGTCTCTTTTAGCGGAAGAATATTTTCAATTACAGTATTGAGTATTATTTCTTTTCTTCCTGCAAAAGTTTCTCCATCTTACTACCTAATATTACCGACCATTACTTTTTTCATGTGTGGTTTGGTTGTCATGAGATGGATGAAACACTCTCAAAAGTCTCTATGAGAGGAAAACCATAACATTTCACCCACAATGTTTTCTTCTAAAAGAAATCTATAACTTTTTTGAGAGCATTGCCACATCCAACTTTCAATACACAATGCAAATATAAAGCAACACGTTGATTTATAATGATAATATACCAAACGCGAATATTGTAAGATTCTTTCTTTTCAAATCTGCTTTATGGTTGAAACAATCAAAATCATTTGCTTGCACATCATAAGCAAAGAAAGCCGTATAAATAAAAACGATTTAGAAAGGAAAAATGCCTTTTATGAACTCTCATAGTCAAAATCTATAACAACAGGAAGGCAGATATATAAGCAGATATATAATATGCCTCTTTGCATCTTCATAAGTATACAAATGATGTGGCTTTATAAGGCTTTATATGTCTCACAGAAACTTTTGTGTTTTATACCATTTACGAGGCAGCGTCGCAAAATGGGCTTACACACATTGCAAAGATATCTCTTTAAAACAAGCGCATAAATCGGCAACACAAGTATATTTGTGTTTAGAACATGCTTTTTATATGAGAGGCATAATCCCAACGGGATAAACAGAATTCCGATACACAGTCAACTGCTTTTATAACAATAGATGGCGGAGAGGAAGAGATTCGAACTCTCGAGAGCCTTTTGAGCCCTACTCCCTTAGCAGGGGAGCGCCTTCGACCACTCGGCCACCTCTCCAACAGAGAGGCATAAATGGTATCAACAGAAAGTTCAAGACATTTTCGATTTTTTTCCCAAATATCTGAATTTTTTTTCCTTTATTGATCCCATAAGGAGCAAAAGTTAATAAAACAAAAATTGTGTCTTTTTTACCACAGCATCTCGAATAGTACATGTATATATTACAAAAAGGTAATTTCACATTTGAAACTCTAAAAAGATTAGTTATAGCTAAGATAACAAGTGCTGCGTATTTACTTATGTCTTTGTCCTTAATGCGTTAGGCAAATGGTACTCTTTAGAAGAAATTTAACCGGACCTCGGAGATCCCATATGAATATTAAATCCCTCTTTTTAAGCTCTACAGCAGCTTTTTTAGCAATTTCTGGAGCACATGCTGCTTCAACAGTTATCGCCGAACCCGAACCTGTAGAATATATTCGCGTTTGTGATGCCTATGGAAAAGGATATTTTTATATCCCTGGAACAGAAACCTGCATGCGTTTATCAGGAAATGTTCGTACTGATTTTATAGGCGGTGATAATATCGATGCAACAACCGAAACTGAACTAAGAAACAAAAGAAAAACCTATGGCGCAGCATCACGGCTCACCCTTGTTTTTCAAGCAGCTTCTGAAACAGAAATGGGAACACTTCGTTCATATGCAAGAATTTATTCAAACTGGGGTGATGGTAGAGACAACGCTGCTGCAAAGCTTGCCGCGGCTTACATTGAACTGGGTGGTTTTCGCGTAGGTCTTGATGACACAATTTTCAACAGCTGGACTGGTGATTATGGAAATGTTCTCAATGATGACAGCATAGCGCCTGCCGGCACAACACGCACCAATTTTATTTCCTACACCTTTAGTGGTGACTCCGGCTTTTCTGCTATTATCGGCGCTGAATTAGGCAATAATGCAGATTCTCTTCCAGGAATAACAGGATACTACATTGATAAAGATGATAAGCTTGTTTCTATCACTGAGGGCACTCTTCCAAGTAAAGCAATTAAAAATTACACCCCGAATGTGGTTTTGGGTATAAAGTTCATGCAAAAATGGGGTGGTTTTTCAGCAGTTGCAGCATATGATGCTTACTACAAAAAGTGGGCTGGAAAAGTACGTGCAGATTTCAATGTCAACGATCGTTTCAATCTATGGGTAATGGCTGGCTATAAAAATGGACTTGATTACTACACAGTAAATGCAAATGATGAGTTATCACGAAAAAGCACAACAATTTATGCAAACTGGGGTGGTAAATGGGCTGCTTGGGCGGGTGCCACTTACAAGCTTACTCCAAAAGCAAATTTGAATGCTCAAGTTTCTTATAGTGCTGTAAAAACCTTTGCAACTTCTGTAAATATTACATACACGCTGGTTCCAGGATTTGTGATTACACCTGAATTAACCTATGTTTCTTGGAACGATGATCGCGTTGTGACGGATAAAAATAATGATGAAAAACATTTATTCAACAAGAAAAGTGCTTTTCAAGGTATGATCCGTTTACAGCGTTCATTCTAATCCTATTTAAGCTACAACTTTTAAAAACTGGCAACATGGTTTGCCAGTTTTTATTTTTGAAATCAAATATCATGAATATCTTTTCCTGATACGTATTGTCTTGTCTCTCGAAAAAAAACCGACTTAGTTTCATAAAACTACTCTTAGAAGATTAACCTGATATGTTTGATAAGAGCACCTCACACGGGCTTTTACACATCACTTCAAACACAATCTCTTCCTTGCCCTTTAAAGCATGAATAACCCCTTTGCTTTATGAGCAAATTGGTCTTTCTTGGTAATTTACTTCTAACCTTTGTTAATTTAGGTCATGATCTTCTCAAATAAATTCTACACTGAACAGATAAAATATTGAAAAAACAAGATATCATTGTGTTTTTGATATGCCTGAATGTGTCTTCTATCAACACTCTAAAACACAACGTTTTATAACACTGCTTCATTAAAAAACTTAATCATTAAGAAACATGCTGTCAAAACGATGCAAACATCCCCTAAAGCAATAAAAGAGAAAAGAGATATATCTTCAAAAAAATGAATTGACCTCTTCCCCTTCTAAAGAATAGCCCCCCTATCAATAGCAATCTGTAAATGCCCCTATTTTTCTTGAATCTGCATCACTTTGATTTATAATCATAATTTATAATTTTGCATGTTTCAATCAACCAAAACCTTTCACTTGTACACGACAAGCGGAGAGAGCCGTGTGAATAAAAACGAGTAAAGAAAACCCTTTTATGTATCGTTTTAAGTTCCAAGGGTTGTCGTAACATTGAGATCTGACAAAGTGTACGATAATGCTAGGCACTTTTATTAAGCATAAAAATGAGGATACACTTCATAGAGGATTTTAGATTATATTCTCTATGAACGTCGCTGTAAAATAAGTGTTGTAATACACATTAAAAGACATTTCTTTAAAACAAGCATGTAAATATACAATACAAATCCATTTTATTTGAAGCGTTTTACCCTGCGTAAGGAACATGTCATCATATACACAACATCTTGGCTTTATGCGTTTTTAAAGGAAGAAAAATATAAGACAAAGAAACAATAAAATTTAATCTCTGCAAATCATAGAGCTTTCAGAGTTATGTTTCCATAAAACGCCTTATACCCTACAGGGGATTTTTTACACGATTAATGCCCTTTTTACATAAAGCCAATTGGCAAAAAGCAGCCTTTCCTGATAATAAAAAGGCTTACACGTAATCATAAGCCATATTTTCAATTAAAACACATTGAATTCACGGAAAATACTTATCAACCAATGCATAAAGAATTGCTGCTGTTTCAACATCTAGAATCCCATCATAATTTTCTTGACGAAAATGAAGTTGAAATGCTCGGATCAAATCTTTGTATCCTGTTTGGGTACACGCAGCAGAAATGTCATATCCATAACATTTTAGCTTCGCCAAAACATCTTCTTTGGGTGGCAAATTCTTAGAGAATTGCTCTTGATAATGACTTTTTAGTTCATCATCATACCATGCTCCTATACCTGCGCTATAAAGTTCTCTCCATGGAAAAGCTGCTCCTGGATCACTTTTTCTTCCAATGGCAATATCACTATGTCCCACCACATCTGTTGGCATAATATCGGGATACCGTTGAAGAATATTCAAGGCAAGTTCCTTAACAGCATCAATTTGTATTGGATTATAAGGAGGAAACATACCCGTCCCATCATGATAAGTCGCTAAATTAACGATTTCAATCCCGATAGATGCATCATTGAGATGACTATGCCCAGCCCATGAACTCACACCCGCATGCCATGCACGCTCATTTTCATCAACCAGATTAAAAATACGCATATCCTTAAAGCCTGCCTCACGATATGTCTGCTCTGAAGGATCAGGAACAAGATAGTGTGCACTAACCTTTTCTCCTGTAAGCGCCATAATCGAGGCTTTAAAATCAATAGCCGTATAATGCATAACGAGAAAATGAACGCGACGACTAAAACTCTTGACAGAACGATAACTGTTGTAATCAATCTGATACATAAAAGCCCTTTCTTTTTTGCTTAAAAAACCACTGCGCATCACAACAGATAGAATACGAACTGTTAAAAAATGCAATAAACTTCCCATCTAGATACTAAGAATTACGACTAAAATTTGTTCATCAAAAATATTGACACTCTTATCAACAATTAAGACCACATTTTTATTTTTCTCCCACACACGCATAAAATGTTTTTAACCACATTAAATATTTTCCCCAAAAAAATTCCTACAAATTACCAATCAAAAAGAAAACAAAAGCGTAAAATGATCACTCCTTAAATCTTCACGTCTTACAGAAAAATAGTTCGTCCTGTTATCAAATTGAAAAATATAGCCCCTCGGAAGTGAACCCCCAACGATCATGCAATCACACAAAAACTTAAAGGAAAAATTTTATGAGCTCTTTACAGCAATTTATTATCAGATAACAGAACGGCACATGTTCGCAATAAACTCTTCACGGACATATTGTTCAATAAAATTTGCAAAGCTTTCCTGTAAATAACATAACTTCTTGTCTTTTCACAACATCGCTGTTTGATTTACAAAGAATCTCAATTATTTACAACGCTTAAGGCACACGAAGTCTCTGGATTCCTTGTCATAGGCTCTATAAAATATAACATCTTGATTTATAATCATAATTAATCATTATAAATATTGAATATAGCGAGCCTAATATCGTAAAGTTTTTCTTAATCTTGAATCAATCAAAGTCATTTAATGACACATCAAAAGAAAAATTACCCTATAGACAAAAACCACTGAAGAAAAGGATCAAAGTACTTCTTATAATAGAACGTTCAATAATTTAGGCAATATTTTACATCCCCATAGAGGTTCATTTTTTCTTCTCCATTTTCAAATATCTTTTTAAGACAGCCCAAGCTGCATATTCTTGTAAGACGACACCTAAAAGTGGTCGTGTATAGGGAAAAGTTACCCGATCATCACCATAACCTTTCATCCGTATAGTTATGGTGGCATGTCCAAGGCTTTCTGCTTGATTTTCTAATGTCTCCAAAGAAGGCTCTAGGCTCACTTCAACCTCAAGCAGTGGAATATCTTGTTTACCTTTTTCTATGGGCTGAAAATATTTTAAAAGCAGCGGATCATTGCCCAACCAATGAACCTCTGCATGCATCGCTAATTGTTTACAAGCAGTAGTAACTTCTGCCCCAACTAAATAGGGGTGAAAATGATTTTCAAATGCTTCCACGAAATGTTGTTCCAAGAGCGCTTCTGATTGAGCAACCAGTTGCACCAAAACATAGGGGCTTTTCCATAAAAAATGCCGTTCAAAGGGTTCATTTTCAAGATGATCATCAACCCACTGCGCAATAGTACTTTCATCAATTCCAATCAAAGTCCATGCATACTCCGCACGCGATACAGAAAAATATTTCTTCTCGTTGTGTTCTAAATAATTCTCTAAAAGCGCAAGAGCCTGTGATGGTGGACCAGGCAAAACAACAAGTGTACTTCCATCGCAAGAGAGATAAAACCCTGGTGCTGTGCCTGTAGGATTATCAAGCACAGTTGCTGTCTCAGGAAACAATGCTTGACGTGCATTACTCTTATCCGCCGTAATCCCTAATCGTTGTAATTGACCTTTTATTGTTTGCCAAACATCTTCATGATGTACCAAAGGCTGCTTTACAGCTTGAGCAACTCCATCGCGTGTTTTATCATCTGATGTTGGTCCCAATCCCCCACTGATAATGATAAGATCTTCTTGTCCAAGACAAGAAACAACAGTCTCACTGATTTGCTGTAATTGATCAGCACAAACAAAATGACGTGTGACTTGAATATTTCTCTTGTTCAAGCTTTGGCTTAAATCTTGTAAATTCGTATTCAAATATTGTCCTGAAAGGAGTTCATCACCAACGGTAATGATCGCCGCACGACAAACAAAGATAGGATTCACAAGAGAATTGCGAACAGCTTCAGCCATTTGACGGGTAGAGGCGACACCTCCAAGATCATAGGTAACGGTTTTTCCAGCACGAATAACCTGATCAACACTCTCAGATAATTGTTTTGCTGCATCTTTAAAGCCTAAGTGCTCTAAGAGTAAAGCCGTGGTATAAAGCATCGCAGAAGGATTGGCTTTATTTTGTCCAGCAATACGTGGTGCGCTTCCATGAACAGGTTCAAAACAAGCAATCTCGCTCCCCACATTCACATGAGATGCAAACCCCAATCCCCCCATTATACCAGAGCCAAGAGTAGAGAGAATATTGCCAAACATATTTTCAGCAACAATCACACCAAACTGCTCTGGCTTGGTTGCAATCCACAAAGCAACCGCATCAACATTCTGAATATCTGCTTCAATTTCCGGATAGTTTTGCGCAATCTTCTCAAAAATTTCCTGAGCAAACTGTCCACTTTCTCGCATAACATTGGGCTTATCAGCAAAAGTAACTCGCCTAAAGCTATATTTCCTTGCATACGAAAAAGCATATTCAAATAACCGCTCTAAACCAAAGCGTGTCTGCAAACGGACTGTCCACGCTGCTTCCTCAAGCCCATATTTTGTCAAATTTGGATGTTTTAGCCAAACGGCTGTTTCAGGAGAAATACCCCGAAAATCCAATCCAGCATAAAGGCCTTCACTATTTTCTCTGATAACACAAAAATGAAAAGGTTTTCTCGGACCAAAGATGTATCTTACAGGACGTATATTCGCAAACAAACCTAACTTTTGGCGAAGTTGAAGTATGGGAGAAACATAGGCAAGTTTTTTCTCTCGTAAATGCGGCTCAAGTTCTTTTAAAGCCGCTTCTTTTCCTTTACTGGTCACAGCACCAAGTAAAATAGCATCACTCTGAGTAATTTTTTGCCAAGTCGCTTGAGGAACAGAAGCTCCTTCCCGTTTCCAACATTCAACACCAATATCACCATAAGTTAATTCAATCGGCAATTGGAATTGCTCTAAAACCATCAACGCAGCATCACAAACCTCTGGTCCTATCCCATCACCAGGTAATACAAGAACTTTCTTTTTCATAATCCCTCCAGCCACTCATCAATAACTGCATCCGTCATAGTAGGATTATCCTCCCACAAACGCGTACCAGCACCAGAGATAATCTTATATTCATGGTTCAGATTATGACTTTTCGTCTGATTATTTACCGTTGCAAGTTGCGACTTTTCTCCCACTAAAGCTAAAAACTTCCCCTTATACTTAACTATCTCATCTCTAGCATCTATTTCTAATAAGAGTTTAAAGCCTCTTGTCATGCGTTCAATTGCCACGCTTTTTTGTTCATCAGGAATCTCCAATAAGGCTCTTTTTTTCATAACGCCAGAAGGATGCATAAAACCATTGAGTATTTCCAAAGCCCCCGATAAATCATTATTTTCTAAGGAGGCAAGAATATCTCCAAGGCGCCGTTGCAAAACCTTATCTGGATAGCCAGGCGCATTCACAGCAAGCACAGCTTGAACATTGGGAAGCTGTACTGCCAATATTTGTACCAATGTTCCAGCCATAGAAAATCCCACAAGCACTGCGGGCTCTTTAAAATAGCTTTTAAGTTTTTCTGCCATAAAAGATAAAGTGTCTACAGCAGAATAATTGAGAACATGAGAACCCTTAGGAAAAAGAGAAAGCGTATCCAGCAGAGTGACAGGGAATCCTTTTGTTGAACATAGCTTTGTCAATGGAGAACAAAAAACACCACCATCCCAAATTGGCATTACAGGAGAAAGAATAATAATAGGAAGGCTCATTGATCAATTCCTCCCCTTATTTTAAACATGCATTAGAGCCAGAACTTTTCCCACCCAATATAATGAAAATATGTTGAAACTCTAGGCTCATATTCTCCCCCCATAATAATCGATTTGTTAAACTCAAACTAAGCTTGTAACAAATTTTAAACCCACTCAATCCAGCAACTTAATAAAAAAATTCATCTAATGTACAGGTGCCCCATTTGTGTAAAATATCAAAAGCATTTCCGCATAATGCTTTCTTTTTATCATTTACTCAGCTTATTTCTGAAGTCATAAAATGACGCGCTTTTTGAATATAAATGATAAAACCAATCATACAACACACAGCTAACAAAGTTGCCATAGCCCGTGGGCTATGACCAGAGATTTTTCCGATAACCGCTGCACTGAGTGCCGCACTTCCTAATTGCAAAGATCCCATAACACCAGAAGCCGCTCCCGCAGCTTTCGGATGCGATGAAATAGCCAACGCTGTTCCTAACGGCAATAAAAAACCATTGCCAAAAGTAAGAACAGCAATAGCCATAAAACTTGTCACAAGGGGCCATGGGCTTAGATACATTTGCAAAGCAAACAGCACACCACCTATCACAAAAATAATGTACCCTCTCCCCACAGTTTTTTCCATAGACTCGCGTTCAAAAAACCATCGCGCCAAAAGATTTCCCAAAATATAGGGAAACGAGACACCAATATAGCTATAACTAATGTGTATCGGCGATAACCCCAAAGTCGTGAGTAAAAAAGGCGACTCCACAATATAAGCAAAATAGGCAGCGTAAGAAAAACACGGAATAAGTGCATAAAAAATAAATTGTTTATTTCTGAAAACGCCTAAATATGCCTTTATCAATCCTACCGGAGAAAAATGCTGCCGTTTTTGAGGGGGCAGAGTTTCGCTTAGCACAAAACAACATAGCAAAATGGTCAAAAATATAAAAAAGCTTAAAAAGATAAAAGTTGCCTGCCAATGAAAAGCCTGTATCAAAAGTCCACCAATGAAAGGTGCAAGTGCTGGCGACATTCCAATAAAAGGGAAAACAATCAAATAAAGTTTTCCAGCCGCTTTTTTATCCAACAAATCATTGATAATTGCACGACTTAAGACAAGTCCCGCACAAGCACCAAGACCTTGCAAAAAACGTAACACAAGAAAAGCGTGAATATGAACCGTATAAATCACACCAAGTGTCGTAAATAACCACAAGAATAAGCCCAATAGAAGTGTTTTTTTACGCCCAAAATTATCACTCAGCGGCCCATAAATGAGCTGTCCAAGTGCCAATGCCAACAAAAAAACCGCCACTGCACTTTGAATTTGAGATTGTGTCACTTGATAATATTGACGCATATCGCCCAGTGCTGGTAAAAAAATATCGGTAGAAATCAAACCTCCTGTTGATAAACATACGATAAGTATAATGAATGGTAATGTATATTTATGTTTCATCAGGAAAGTCACATTTCTTAAATTTAAAAATATTTAAATTTTACGTTTATAGAAAAATAATAATTTATATTTATAAATATAAAGCTATTTTAACTTTATCCACAGGGAATAAAATAATCAATTTTCTTTATTCTTTTACTTTATTCGAGAATAATTCAGCTTGTTGATACATAAATCCAGTGTATGATCCGCACGCACACACTCAACACGTAAATAAACACTTAGTGCTTCACTTTATAATTAATTTTAAAGCATAGCAAATCGCAATTTTAAAACTATACGCAAAAGAAGCTAAAAGATCAAAACTCTCCTTCAGAGATATATTTCCCAATCCGAAATAGCGCATTTTGTTGTATTCATGTTGCCCTATCTTCATCAGCTTTTTTTCATTGATATCATCAACAAAAACGCTCCCAAACACTATCCCTCTCCATGATAACAACATCACTTTCCCGACAACATCTTTTATCAGAAGTGGTTTACAACGCTCAAAGAAAAAAGAAGCCACAAACTCCCTTTCCTCAAAACTCCCCACGCAAATATTATTGTAACAATACAGCATATAATAATGGCTCATGGAGAAGTCTTTATCAACACAAATAATTGAGCAAATAAACTTAATAGCCCACTAATATCATAAAGCAAATTGTGCTTCTATCTCGCTCTAAAATCTAAATTCATCTTGTCCATTTTGTTAGAATTTCATTCTACATAGCCAGCACAAAGTTTATTGCCTAAGCTATTGACAAACATGATATAATAAAAATTTGACGAATCATTCTGCATCTAATGTAGAAAGCAAGGAGAAGCTATTAATGAATATAACAGAACGAGCCACGTACCAATTACTTGGACCTATTAAAGTGGAAGGAAAGACATACACAGAAATCACCTTACGCCGCCCGAAATTTAAAGACTTAAAAGCAATACAGAGCAAAGAAGGCGACGAGCAATCAATTGAAATGATCGCATGTCTTTCAGGGTGGTCCTATAATGCCATCAGTAAACTTGGTGTTCGTGATTTTTTAAACATTAAAGACATTTACGGGCCTTTAATAAAAAAAGTATTAAAAAAACTTGATAAAATGAATACAATCATAAAAATCCCATCCCTAAAAATCCTATCCTTAGAAACTCAATTTTCTAAACATCTCAAAAACTTTATAAACAAAGTAAATGCACCCATAAAAAGCATAATGGATGAATGTATTTTAATCGACAGTAAACCCGAAAAACGCACAAGTAACCTTTATACAAATACATTTGAAACAGAATCCATGACAACTGCAAATGCAAAAGTGAAAACCTGTAGCACCTATGAACCGATTACAGTTCATAATCCCTACGTCATAAAGGTGGAACGCATGACCTTTACAAAATGCACTTTCTTAATACAAGATGGTCCATCGAACCAAATTTATCTCTCAAATCAAAGTGCTCTTACATCGTATAAAAAAACTGCGGGCGAAACTAAAAAACAACCTTTGGAGAGAATCTCAAAACTTTTGGACATTGTCTCAAAACTTTTCAACTTTCCTCTCTGGTTTTGGGAGTTTTTACTCAAAGAACTTAGAAAATTTTTCTAGCATTGTTTTGATATAGAGCAATAAGAGAAGGAAAAACAGCTTAGAACACTAATGTTTCTTCCTTCTCTTTTATCTCTCATAGCTTTTTGAATTGAATACTTTTGATATTTATTTTGAATAATTGAAGCATTCTTTTAATTATAAGTACAATATAAAAAACTAAAATTTTAGAAGACGCGCTGTTTTTACAAAAAAATGAATAATAAAATAAAGACTCCAGAATTTTACTTTTTACCTTCAAACATAATCAATGATGGAAAAGCGTTGACAAAGTTTTCCTCAAGCAGTATCTGGGACATTAATTGAAAGAAAAGCATTAAGAGAGCTTACTTTTAAGCTAAGGGGGAAAGATTAAACTTCACAACGACATTCAATCTTTTAAACATTGCAGTACAGAACGGGAAAAGAGAGCCATACCCCCATAGACCGTTTATCCCCCCCATCAACTAAAATTCTCGATAAACTGGTATTATCAGTTCTAGACTGGAGTCATATAAGAAGAATTTTAAGTAATGATCACCGTCTTGTTTTCGATGTTTTCTGTCCTTTTTGGCGCATATCTATTCACTTTTGGAACATAATTAGCAAAAAGGCATTGTATCTCCAGCATATTCAAGGAGATAAAACATGGAAACTCGCATTCC
>NZ_JBHIRR010000023.1:0-18130 GCF_042197325.1 Bartonella sp. AA16NXGY
TTGTCAAAGAATGAATATTACGAAACCGCACTCTCTAAGATGTAAAATACCATGCCTAAACCACGTCCTCCTCATCTTGTCAAAGAAGTCACACGTCATGGTAAAATTATATGGTATGTACGTATTGGTCATGGACCACGTATTAGAATACGCGGCACCTATGGAACGCAAGAGTTTGTTGATAACTACAAAAGCGCACTTGCCGAGTTACAAGGGCTTATACTTCCTAAATCAAAAACTGGTAAGCTAGTCGAAGGTTCATTCGCATGGCTCCTTAAACAGTATTTTAACAGCTCCAATTGGCATAGCCTTTCTAAAGTCACCCAAAAACAAAAAGAACTCATTCTTATGAAGGTATGTGATACCATAGGAAACATTCCATACCAAGCAATTGAAAAGAAACATATCATAGCCGGTGTTGAACGGCGTAAAGAAACACCAGCAATGGCTAGAAATTTTCTGAAAGCCCTTAATGGACTTTTTAATTGGGCGATTGATCAAGGTCTTTTGGAAAATAATCCAGCTTTAGGAATAAAAAGACCCCCCCTCAAAAACAAAGAGGGATTTCCTGTTTGGACAGAAGAAGATGTCGAAAAATATTATCAAATATGGCATCATGGTACCCATGAACGTGTCTGGATTGATGTTCTTTTATATACGGGCTTGCGTCGTGGTGATGCGGTACGCATTGGCTGGAAAGATGTCAAAGACAATATTATTCATCTCAAAACAGAGAAAAGTAAATTCCAAACAGATGTTTTTCTTCCCATTTTACCGGAATTAGCTAAAACGCTTGAAACTGGTCCTATTGGAGAAGAAACATTTATCTGTAGTAAAGTGAATCAAAAATTCACCAAAGAAAGCTTTGGGAATGGATTTAGAGACGCTTGTAATGCGGCTGGAATTAAAAAATCGGCGCATGGATTAAGAAAATTAGCCGCAACACGTGCAGCTAATTCTGGAACAACAGTATCACAACTCAAAGCAATTTTTGGCTGGACAAATGATGCTATGGCATCTCTTTACACAAAGAGCGCAGATCGTAAAAAACTCGCTCTTGAAGCCATAAAAAAGCTTCAAAAAGATGAGGGATAGAGGCAAAAAAACTCAATAGAATCAAGATTCACCTATTCCCTTATATTAGACATAACTATTTTATTTTACTTGCTTTTTATTTGCCTTGCACGGACGCTATTATGAAATGGGCTTGGGTGCTTTGGGAGATGTTTCTTAAAAAAACATATGAATTTTAAACAACAAGCATATTCTTTTTTACGGCATTCTATTTTACCCGAAGAACGTACCTATGAAAAGGACGACTAAACAAAAGCATGAAGCAATCTACAGGTTATAATGACCAAATATTCAAGCTTTATTCTGCATCGCCTAACTCAGCATCAAGAAACTGATGCAAATCTACAATGTAATAACGTTGTAATGCATTATCTACACTGCTTTGTGCTTTTGCCTGCCATGCTTCTTGAGCGGATTGATAATCTGAGAAAATACCAACCACATCTAACTCATCAGGATTCTTAAATTGATTACTGTTAAGATTTTTTAATTCCCCACCAAATACAAGATGTAAATATTGTTTTTTTTCTTTGGTTTCAGTCATATGTGCCTCCATATCATTTAGATTATCTTAGCGCGCTTTTACGTGATTAAACTAACTTTGTTTGACGAACAACATCTATCATATCTTGACAGCAATTATTTTTACCAGCAATTAAAAGTCCATACTGGTAAGGTTCAATTCCATAAGATAGTAAAGGGGCATCAAGCGATAAAAAACACCCTCCACACTCCTGCAAAATAAGATCAGCAGCGGCAATATCCCATTCATGACAATTTGGACGAACTAATACGATATCAATTTCATCTTGAGCAACAAGAACAATACGATAAGCAAGAGAAGGAAGATAATGGTAAAGACTGACTTGATTGAGAAAATCATCTGGTAATTTTTGTGCGAGCGATTTATCAAGTGAAATTTTATATTTTCGATGAACCTCAAAGGCTAAACGAGGAAGTTTTATCCCATTTAATGTTGCCCCTCCACCTGTTACAGCTGTATAAACATCTCCTTGAGCCGGACATTGTAGAACGCCCACAATAGGACGCCCATTCTCAATAATGGCAACCGAAATACACCAATAAGGATTGCCAGAAAGAAAACCACGCGTTCCATCAATAGGATCAACAACAAAAGAGCGCTCATAATAATCTTGTTTTTCTCGATTATCTTTTGTTTCTTCTGAAATCCATCCATAATTTGGACGAGCTCCAAGAAGCCTCTCTTTCAAGAAATGATCAACAGCAAAATCTGCTTCACTAACCGGGGAATTACCTTCTTTAATCCAGACATCCAACGTGCATCCAAAATACCGCATTGCTAAATCTCCTGCCTCTCGACAAACATCACGCAAAAGATTTAAATCAGAAGAATGATGCGTGTTATTTTCCTGCAAGTGTCATCCCTTCAATTAACAATGTTGGAGCAGCTGTACTATAACGCCGATCAATATCATTGGCAGGTGTTAAATGTGCTAACATATGAAGCAAATCAGAACCTAGCGTTACTTCACTTACCGGATAAGCAATTTCACCATTTTCAATCCAAAAACCGGAAGCCCCACGACTATACTGACCAGTAATAAAATCAATACCATGACCGAATAATTCGGTCACATAAAATCCATTTCGCAAATCTTTTATCATATCGCAAGGTGATACTAAACCCGGTTCAATAGCAAAATTTGTACTGGTCGGCTGCACTAATGATGCCGAACGCATACCGTGTCCATTTGTTTTAAGTCCCAATTCACGTGCTGTAGATGATGAAAGAAGCCAATTTTTTAAAATACCATTTTCAATAATATTGAGTGTTTGCCCCTCTACCCCTTCTCCATCAAAAGGATGAGAAGCATTTCCACGTAATCGCAAAGGTTGATCGGTTACATTAACATTAGGCTTCATCACTTCCTTGCCTAGGAAATTCTGTAAAAGACTCGTTTTTCGAGCCACAGAGGCTCCATTGACCATAGATGCGATATGCCCTGCAATTCCACGAGCCGTACGCGGATTAAAAATAACATCAACGCTCCCAGTCGCCGCACGAACTGCACCCAAACGTCGAACAGCACCAAGCCCTGCATTCTTTCCCACAGTTTCTGCTGCCTCTAAATCAGAAAAATGTAAGGCTGTTGTATAATCATAATCCCGCTCCATCTGTGTTCCTTCACCTGCAAGAGCACTACAAGAACGTGAAAAACAACTTGAGCGATAGGCTCCACAAAAACCATCGCTGGTCACAAGAATAAACCCACTACGGCCATAAGCTGTTGCAGCGCCACCAGAATTGCTTACACCTTTAACATCAAGAGCTGCTGCCTCCGTTTTTAAAGCATCTTCTGTTAAAAAATGACTGCTGGGTACAAAATCATCAAAAAGATCAAGATCTTTAGGATACTTAACCAAACACTCTTTATCTGCCAAACCTTCAAATAAACTATCGGGAGAAGCTTTAGCCATCGCAACAGCACGTTCCGCAAGTTCTTGCGGATAAGATCCTAAATTAGCAGAAACACTTGCTACTTTTTTTCCAACAAAAACCCTTAGAGTAAAATCATTGCTCTCTGCTGCTTCTGTCGATTCGACTTTCCCAAAACGAACTGATACACTGGTAGAATGAGCATGAACAATAACAGCATCAGCAGCATCTGCCCCAGAACGCTTTGCTGCTTCAACCAGCGAAACAGCTTTCTCAATCTGGTTTTTGTCAGTCATTATAGACTCCCTAAAATATTTTATTATTTACATTGATAAGCATTCTGACAAATTTATACAAATCAGAATATAACTCTTGTGTATTGATTCATAAGATTATGCACATTCATGCATTCTTTTTCTTTTAATGCATTAAATCATTTCCCTTTTAGCTTCTTTATGAAAAAACGTAATATGCCGTAAAATCTCTTTAGTTTCAAGATTTCTCATGGGCCCTTATCATTTTAGGAGCCAAATCTCCACTGACAATCAAATCAACAGAACAATTGGCAATTAACAAAAGTCTTAGCTATAACACTTGAATTTAAGCCAAAATCCTCAAAAATTCGAAAAGCATAAAATGACCTAAATCACAGGTCTTCCTTCCTCTGGGTAGTAAAAAACTTATCTCATATCTTTCCTATAGCATTCTTTAATTTCCAAGCAAGAATCAAGAAAATACCTTATATTTGTATACACTTCTTTGCTTCTATAAACTCTCTCATAATGAGACGGCACTCTTGTAAATGAAACAAAACTTAAACAGAGTAAAAAATATTTCCTTCTATTATGGTTTCAACAAAATGAGCAGTCATAAACTTCTTTACCCTAATGGACGTAATATCATAAAGAACTCATTTTTATATTTAAAAGTAATCAAGAAATTATCTTGTAATCTTTCAATAAAATTAACAGTTTGATTTATACTTATAATTTATTGTTTTGTAATTTGTATAAAAAAGCCTAATATCATAAAATTCTCTCTGTTTCGAACCTATTCATGTTGAGTCAATCACAACTATTTGCGAGCAAATCATAAGTAAGGGGCCTATGAATGAAAACTATTTAAGAAGAAATCAAAATGCCTCTTATGAAGATTTTAAATGCAAAAAATATTGCAACATTAGAAACAGGCAAATATTATGACGATATGGACCTACATCATAAGAGAAGTAATGAACTTCTGAACCTTTCTCATTTTCAATGAAGAGAGCATCTTATAAGCTTTTATATATAAAAAAATTCAATGAATTTCATAAGATTTTTAGCGCAAAATTAATCCCGTAAGATGCTTTGACACGATTTCAACAGCTAACTAAAACCAAATCATAGCTCATCAATTTGCTATATACTCATAACTGATTTCATTCTAACAAGGCTAAGAGTTCTGCACCTTTTTTAAGGTATTAACTTCTTTATAAATGCACCCCCTTACAAAATGCTTTTGTTTTCAGTAAGAGCACGTCTGCTCATTTCAATCATTGCATCGCGAAGATGTAACTTAATTTTTGACCCAATAATCATTCCAAAGAAAGGAGAAAATAAACCAGACATGGTTACAGTATGACGAATTTTGTTATTTGAAGAACCCGATTTTGTTGAACAAATATATTCATGATTAAAACTCATACGTGTAAAAGGAAGTTTAGCATAATCAGAAAAACAAACATTTTTTATAACTTTATCAAGTGTAAAAGTTACTGTAGGTCCCTTTTTAGGTTTCATGCGTCCTATAGCGCCTTCTTTGAAAGGACCAGAAAGTTCTACCCACTCAAGTTCACTATCCCAGCAAGGCCATGATGCCACATCTTCCCATATAGCCCAAATTTGCTCAGCACTTGCTTCTGTACTAATCTCTTCACTATATATCCAATTAAACACGATAATCTCCCCTTTTTTACAAATTACTTATCTTTAGTGATAAAGAATAATATAAAAAAGTATCCTTAAAGCTGCACAACGATAAGATACTTAATACTCTCAGATTTACTTAATATGTAATGACTAACTCAACAAGCGATATTACTAAACTAAACACACAAGTATTCAGGATAAATGAACAATATTTTCAATACTAAACAAAATATCTTTTTTAAGTTTAGACAATAGCAAAAATAGAAGTTACGCATCATATAAGATATCAATGCAGACTGCATAGCTTAAAGCTTTCAACTGCTGATGAAATGTGATGATTAAGGTATGGCAGAAAGAAATTAGATAAAAAAGATCATAACTATTATCGAGGAATATATATCCTATTGGAGAAAAAACATCCTTCTGTATTAAAGCTAATAAAAATTCATCAATTCCTTTAACATTAGAATCTTTTATTGATTTTCTGCTTAACCTTTTAAAAACCATATAAAATGAAGAAAACTGTGAAAAAGCATTTTTTCATCCTATCGGATAAAAACAAGAACTTTCTCAAGATGTAAGCGATCGTAATTTATAGAGACGTATTGCTGTCTCACCATAAAAACGCTCATCGTCTAGATAAAAGACGTCAGGTAAATAAATCATTGTATCTTTCTTTTCTTCAAGTATGAAGAGTGTATCAGCTTTTGCCCACCCTCCTCGCAAAGCTTCTACAAAAGCACGTTCACCTAAACAACGGCTATAGGGAGGATCAGCGCAGATAACATCAAATGGCAGCATTGTGCCAATATTGCCAAGTTTGGTCGCATCACGACGCAAAATCCGTCCTATCGACTGTAATTCAAAGGCTTCTATATTTTTTTGAAGCAACCCACGCCCCTCAACCGAGTTTTCAACAAAAACAGCCGCCTTTGCTCCACGCGAAAGTGCTTCGATGCCTAAAGCACCAGTACCAGCAAAAAGATCAAGAATGCGTTTATTGGTCCAAAACTCTTCTTCACGGCTAGAAAGAATATTAAAAAGGCTTTCACGTGTACGATCACTCGTTGGGCGAATCGACTGATTAACAGGCGAAAACAAAACACGCCCAGCAAATTTACCGCCTATGATCCGCACGTGGACCTCCAAATCGCTTCGAAGTTTTTGCACCGTCCCTATGTGGTTTAGATTTTTTCATAGCACCACCAAACGATTTTACCTTTTTCTTTCTCTCAAAAGAATGCTCATCATGACCACCTTTTATCATTTTCTCTTTATCCTTTAAAAAGCGATCTTTCTTACCAAAGGGATGCGTCTCGTCATAAGATATTTTGCCATGTTTTTGAACAAAACTTTCCCTCTTCTCTTTGTATGACGGATTTTCTTTTAGTTTTTCCTTGCCTCGATGAAAGGACTTTCTACCATCCAAATCGCTCTTATGATCATGCGATTTCTCCTCACTATAGGAAGGCTTTCTACGTGCACTTTGCGGACGTGCACCAGGAGCCATCCAAACATTAGCACGGCGAGAACGCGGTAGAAAACGCTCTGCTTTTCCTTCTTCACTTTTCTCCTTCTTTACATTCTCATGAGACTTTGTACTTAATCGTGCGCGACTATGTTCAACAGAACCATCTCTTGGTCGGCGTCGTATCGCCCTTTCACTTGAGAAAACCCAACCATCATTTGCAACAGAAAGATCTTTCTGGCTTTGCTTTTCTGCAACAACTGCAGAATTTGAAAATGGCTTAAGAATAGGAGCATCAAAATCTGCATTGGCTTGCATAATTAAACGCTCCCCCAACTGATCTCGTAACATCCGCCCTTTTAACTCTTGCACGGCTCCTTCTTCTAAATCAGAGAGATGAAATGGACCATAAGATACACGTATTAATCGATTAACTGATAATCCCAATGCCCCTAAAACATTCTTTATTTCACGATTTTTTCCTTCTCGCAAAGCGACAGAAAGCCATACATTCGACCCTTGTTCGCGTTCAATTGATGCTTCAATCGAACCATAAAAAATACCATTAATCGCAATACCATTTTTAAGGTTATCCAACGCGCTCTGCTTGACTCTTCCATGAGCACGGACACGATATTTGCGGACCCACCCCGTTACAGGAAGCTCTAATACACGCGCTAAGCCACCATCATTGGTTAAAAGCAAAAGCCCTTCCGTGTTAATGTCAAGCCTTCCAACAGAAAGAACACGCGGCATTCCTTTTGGTAAATTACTAAAGACTGTAGGTCTGCCTTCAGGATCACGGTTCGTGGTGACAAGACCTGCTGGCTTATGGTAAAGCCATAAACGCGTTCGTTCTATAGGAGGTAAAGGTTTGCCATCAACTTTAATAACATCAGAGCGGCTAACATTAAAAGCAGGCGTTGTCACGACTTTACCATTCACAGAAATACGACCTGCAACAATCATCATTTCTGCATCTCGACGCGAAGCAATACCAGCACGCGCTAACCTTTTAGCAATTCGTTCACTCTCATTATTTTCATTCATTTGCGTTTCAAACCAATCTTTGCAAGTATGTTCAGAAAATTATTCACATGCACCATACCGCTTATCCTGAAAAAGGAAGTAGCATAATCATTTATCATTTTCTATCCTTTAACGACAATAATGTATCTGTCGACTTGCAAGTTTGTTTTAAACTCTTTAAAAAATAGAGGTATTCTTTTCATTATAAAAGCGTAATAAATTATTCATTCCATAGCATTCCTTATCGAGATAACCTTTAGATTTTCTATACCTTCAGTAGAAAGAATATTATGACTTTGACGCCCATGGAAATAGCCCTTTTAGAAGCGCAAGAGGCTGCAAAAAAAGATGAAGTTCCCGTAGGTGCTGTCATTACACGTGGAAAAGCTATCATTGCACGCGCTGGTAACTTTATAAAATCTGCATATGACCCTACAGGACACGCAGAAATACGCGCAATCCGTATGGCTTGCGAAACATTGCAAAACGAAAGGCTTCCTGATTGCGATCTTTATGTAACACTTGAACCTTGTGCTATGTGTGCCGCTGCCATTTCATTTGCACGCATACGACGTCTCTATTATGCAACAAATGATCCCAAAGGAGGTGCTATAGAAAATGGCCCACGTTTTTATCAGCAACCAACCTGCCATCACAAACCTGAGATTTATTCTGGTTTCAAGGAAAAAGAAGCAGCTCAATTACTTAAAGACTTTTTTGTACAAAAGCGATACTAAAAATAATTCTTCTTCCATAACTTTCACTCTTTAAAAACTATCCTACTTCTCAAAAAAGACTGTTAATTCTTCTGCTATATATATATATATATAGCAAAAGCTATTTCGAAGCATTTTTTCTCTCTTTTAATTCTGCATATTGTTTCTATTAGATGGTACATTCATTCAAAAGAATAATTCATTATTTTGTATATAAAATATAAAGTCCAAAATATCGTAGATATGCTCTCATTTCAAATTACATTGAAACAGTAAAAATCACTTTCTTGCACATCATAAGCGGAATTATCGTCTGGATAAAGAACGTTTTAGAAAAGACTAAAAATGTCTCTTATGAAAGCTCTCAAATGCAAGAATTATCGCAACATTGGAGTCTGTAAAATAAAATGATGGTATCCACTTTCTCCTTCCTAAGCATAAAGTATTGGAGCACAATAGATTTTACGTTATACTAGCCACATGAGCAATGTTGTAAAATGAGCTTGAGAAATGTTTCGTGTTAAGGAAACGCATAAGGAATCTCTCGATGCTGTTGTCATATTGCTATTTCATGAGAATACCCCCCTCCTACAGCAGCATTATAACTGCGCGCGAATGAGAGCTTGGTATCATAAGTAATTGGAAAAATACTTTACTTTAAATGTTTTGTCTTTTCCCTATCGACCAATAGGTGCGGTTTTTGCCGGTTGGCGATAACTTAAAGGTGGTTCAGTGAGATAGCGACGGTATTTTGAACTTCCAACTTGTGCTCTCTGACGACGTAAATATTCCTGTCGTTGCTTCGCATTCAACTGTGAAGGATTTTCTGAACCAACGCCATTAACTAACGATCCTTTGTGAGGAAAAGGAGTATTTCCTTGATGCTTCTTCGATGCTGCCATTTCATTGACAGATCTATCTTGTTGTGGTACCGGCAAAAATCTGCGTGAACTAGGGCTTGGTATTACAAGTTTTGGATGAGGTTTCATAACAATCTGGCTGCTGTTATTTGTTGGTGTTAATGAAGTGATATTAGCAACATCTTCAAAAAACTGTATTGAAACTGGTTTATTGGTACCATAGGTAGGAGCGGATAAATTGCATCCCGTTAAAACAAAGCACATCCCTAAAATTCCTATTGGAAATATTTTTATTTCACGTTTTCTCACTGCCTATTCCATTTCCTAGGTGTATGGCTGATTAATAGTCCCGTTATTTATGAGAGAACGGTCCATACACAAATTTCCCCCCTGCAGATAAAACAACGGAATTTTTTTCGTACCACAAAAAACTATATTCATCAATATGAGAAATTTACTTGCATTTCTTTCCTTTGATCTAAAACTTTAAATCTTGCCAAGAATCTGCAATTCCCGCAAAGCAGCTGCATCACGAGCAGATACATCCGGATAAGCTGGATCACTTCCAACATCTTGTGTATAACGCCATGATCGAGCACATTTTTTTCCTAATGCCTTCTCTGGATATACACCAACACCTTCAACATCATTCAAAGTAAAAGCATCAGAAGGTATCGTGTCCTGCGTAATTGTGAGCGCACTGGTAATACAGATCTCCGCCATATCCACATTTTCTAATGCCTCTCGTAAAACCAGATTGGAAATAAAAACAATAGGCGCAGCTTCCAAAGAGGATCCAATACGCTTATTAGCACGTTCAAGCTCTAAAGCACCTGTCACAACTTTACGGACCTGCCGAATTTTTTTCCAACGCTCAGCCAAAGATTGGTTTTGCCATTCTTCTGGTACAGAGCGAAATTGTTCCAAATGCACCGATTGGCTTCCTGGATAACGCTCTAACCAAGCTTCTTCCATAGTAAAAGGTAACATTGGAGCAAGCCATGTGACCATACGCTCAAAAATCTCACGGACAACCTGCAAGGAGGCCTTGCGTTTTTTTGATGAAGGCGCATCACAATAAAGAGAATCCTTGCGGATATCAAAATAAAATGCCGATAACTCAATGATTGAAAAATCCAATAATGCACGCATAATCTTTTTAAAATCAAATTCATCGTAAGCGCGATTAATCAACTGATCAAGTTCAAAAAGCCTATGCAATATAAATTTTTCAAGATCCGGCAGTGCACCATAAGATACTTCTTCTCCATCATCATGTGCTAAAGTTCCTAGCATCCAACGAATTGCATTGCGTAGTTTACGATATGAATCCACATTTGTTTGAAGTATTTTTTTGCCTAAACGCTGATCTTCCCAATAATCGGCTGTCATAACCCAGAGACGAAAAATATCAGCTCCAGATGTTTTAATGATTTCTTGCGGAACAACCGTATTGCCTAAAGATTTAGACATTTTCTTACCATTCTCATCCAAAGTAAAACCGTGTGTGATCACGGACTTATAGGGAGAACAAGCACGCGTACCACAGCTTTCCAAAAGAGAAGATTGGAACCATCCGCGATGTTGATCTGAACCTTCAAAATAAACATCAGCAGGCCATTTCAAATCAGCCCGATCTTCTAACACAAAGCTATGGCTGGCTCCAGAATCAAACCAAACATCCAAAATATCATAAACCTGTACCCAAGGCTCATGTGCACGCTCACCTAAAAAACGTTCACGTGCTCCTTCAGCAAACCATGCATCTGCCCCTTCTGCTTCAAAAGCCCGTAAAATACGCTCGTTCACACCTTCATCTTTTAGAATAACACCATCCTCATTTGCAAAAATACAAATAGGAACACCCCAAGAACGCTGACGAGAAAGAACCCAATCAGGACGATCTTCTATCATAGAAGCTAGGCGGTTTTGTCCAGAAGATGGCACAAAACGCGTTTTTGAAACAGCTTCCAAAGCCCGACTACGTAAAGTTGAACCATCCCCAAAATCTTTATCCATTGAAATAAACCATTGCGGTGTATTGCGAAAAATAACGGGTTTTTTTGAACGCCAACTATGGGGATAGGAATGCTTTAAACGCCCCCGTGCAAACAATCGATCTGCTTTAATTAAAGCATTAATGACCTCTTTATTGGCATCACCCATTTTTCCATTATCATCAATAACACGTGCAGGTCCTCCTTCACGATCTGGTCCTAAACCTGGAACATCTTTCGTATAGAACCCTGCATCATCAACAGGAAACGGTATAGATGAATCAATCCCCGCTTGCTCCAGTAAGGACTTATAATCATTCCAAATTTCAAAGTCCTCACGCCCATGGCTTGGTGCTGTATGGACAAAACCTGTACCAGCACTCTCTGTTACGTGCGAACCATCAAGCAATGGAATTTTATAATTATACCCTCCAGCTAAACCTTTGAGTGGATGAGAAAGAACAAGAGCTTTCAACTCTTCAGAAGAAATAACACGCAAATGCTTCAAAACAAGTTTGGCTTTTTCTCCACAACTCATCGCTAAAGCGTCTGCAAAGAGAAGCTTTTCTCCCACTTGAGGACCAAAATCATTTTCAGCACTTTCAACTTCGTAAATACTATAAGAAATTTGCGAAGAATAACTCACTGCACGATTGCTTGGAATCGTCCACGGTGTTGTTGTCCAAATGACGACATGAGCACCATATAAATCATCAGAATTTGCTTCAAAAACAGGAAACTTAACCCAAAGCACCTCTGATTCATGATCATGATATTCAATCTCAGCCTCTGCCAAAGCCGTACGTTCCACAACAGACCACATCACTGGCTTGGAACCACGATAAATCTGATCTGACATAGCAAATTTTATCAATTCACTGGCAATGCGTGCTTCTGCATGAAAAGCCATTGTAGTATAAGGCGTGTTAAAATCTCCCACAACACCAAGGCGTTTAAATTCTTCACTTTGAATAGTTACCCAATGCTGTGCAAATTCACGGCATTCTTGACGAAACTCGTTAAGAGGTACCTCATCCTTATTTTTTCCTTGTGCTCGATATTTTTCTTCAATTTTCCATTCAATTGGAAGCCCATGGCAATCCCAACCAGGTACATAATTTGCATTAAAACCGCGCATTTGGAATGAACGAACAACCACATCCTTTAGAACTTTATTTAAAGCATGCCCGATATGAATATGACCATTTGCATAAGGCGGACCATCATGAAGAATATAAAATGGACGATCTTTTGCTTGTTGACGCAATTGCGCATAAAGCCCCATATTTTCCCAACGCGCCATCAATTCAAGCTCTTTTTGCGGAAGCCCTGCACGCATAGGAAAATTTGTCTGTGGGAGATAAAGAGTTTTTGAATAATCTATTGTTTCATTTTTCACAGCCATTGTGAAATATCCCTGTCCACTTTTACGATTTCATTTTTGCATAACTTCCCTGAACCCTGCAACTCTGGTTTTTATCTATAGGGAAAGCCGAGCTTATCATTCGTATTAAGCAGCGATCAGGAAAATATATCATCACACTCTATGGGCTTTATCATGAAATTCACAAGAAAAGAAACCAAAAAGTGATCTTAAAAAAAAATAAAGGCTCCACTGACAGTGGAGCCTCTTAGAAATTTACTCTTTAAAAAATTAGAATTTATAAGCTACACCAACACGGAAATCATTGGTTTTGTAGTTAACTTCAAGTTTTTCCTTTGCAAATTTCTTTTTACCAAAATCAGAGTAACGATATTCTGCACGTACAATCACATTATCTAGAAGCGAGAAATCAACGCCACCACCAAGTGTGTAACCAATCATGGTTTTTGTTTCATCAGCTAAGTTCTTAGAAGAAACGACTCTTCCATCCTCATCCTTAACAGATATTGATACAGTGTCTTGGAATTGCCCATAAGCAATACCACCAGCAAGATAAGGCATAAAGCGATCAGCAGCAAAACCAATACGTACCCGTGTAGCACCACCCCAATTTTGTTTGAAAGTATGACTTAAAGTTTCAACTGCATCCTCTTGATCAAGACCAAGTTCAGAAGCCATCTTTTTTATTTGTTCTATACCATATACACTGGAAGCGTTCTTATCCACCGCTTGTGTACTTTGTGCACCGTGTCCAGACATATTCTGTCCACCATGAGAACGAGAAGCATGTGGATTAGTACCATTCGGATGAGCACCAGAGCTATGCCCACCTGCATGAGGTGCACCATGTGCATTAGCATTTCCACTACTATGGGAAGAACTATGATGACCTCCCTGTTGGGCTCCGCTTGTTCCATTAGAAACTTTTGTTTCTGAACCATTGGATGATCCTGATCTCGCGAGTACAAGTGATGAACTCGGTACTGTTCTTTCTACTGCTGATGGTTGTGATACAGATTGTACCGGTGTAGGTACTTTTACTGCTGGCTGACTTGCTTCTGTTCCTGTTGATGGGGTAGAGAATGTTAGTTTTGTTACAACTGATTTTGCAGGTACCGCCACCGCTGATGATTTTGCAGGTACCGCCACCGCTGACTGTACTGCTGGTGTGGCTGAGATGGATTGTACTTGTGAAGATCCCGCTAATATAGATGTTGTTTCTGCAGATTTTGCAGACGCATCTGCTCTTTTTGTCTCAACTCTTGATGATTGGTTTCCTGTATCTGATCTTCCTAACGAAAGCTCTGACTGGACCAGTGTTCTTGTCTCTGTGCTGGAGGAGGGTTGTTTAGATGTAGAAACTGTTGCTGTTTCTGCGCCTGTTTGTGGTTTTGTCACTGGCTTAGAGGACCCTCGTTGTCCAGCTAACGATGCTGATGTTGGGTTTGAAACTCCTAATGTTTTTCCTTCCACTTTCACTGTTTCTTTTACTGTTGTAGCATTAGGATTGCCAGTTGTTGCTGTTTTCCCTGATTGGCTTACGCCTGGATTTGGTTGTTGATTTAAATTTTCCCGCGTAGATTGCGCTTGGACAGTTGATTGTATTGGTGTATTTGACGTTAAGGTTCCTGCTACTGGTGACACTGGTGTTCCTGTTGTGGTTACACCTTCTGCGGATCTGCGAGATCTTACGACTGCATTTTCTACTGTAGTGTTATCAGCTGCACCTATGGTAATGGTCTTTGTGTGCTTTTTTCCAGATATCATTAAATCCGTATCGATGCCAAAAATAAAGTTATCACCGAGATCAATATTAGAACCTGCATAAAAACCACCTACAAAACCTGAAAGTTTAGGAGAAAACTCTTTATCCAGTGGTAAACTCTTTTCTTGACCAACAAGAGCCATATCAGCTTTGCTCGAAAAACCACCAGCTTGGACACCTAAATAAAGACCTGTCCATGAAAAAGTAGGTGCAACAATGGTAGAAGCAGTCGATGATGCTGGCTGATGAGGAATCATAACATCAGCAGCTAGTGCTGTAGACGCTGAAATTAAAGAAAAAATAGACGCTGTTATTAAACGTTTTGTATTCATAAAATCTCTCCAAATATCCAAAATGAAATTCATATAGAGCATCTTTTCTGAAATATCTGTAGCAAAAATGACACACTCACAAAAAAATAAAGAATTTTTGTGCAATAAACAAATTATATCAAATTTTTTTAAACAAAAAGCGCGTTGCAATCACCTGTTTTGAAGCCAATGTATGCATGTGTCATAGAGGACAACTCGCATTAGCTCTCACTCAATTGCCTGATTGGAATTATGAAATTAAGCACATCTAAAAAATAAATTTGCATATTTTTAAAAAATGGGAGTGTCCATATGTCACCTAGCACACCCCTACTCATTCCTAACAACTTTTAAGTAATGCATGATTCACGCTACGGGTGGATTGTGCCAAATCAAGGAAATAAATCATGGGGAAAAAATACGACTTGACTGATGAAACAATAGAGTTTGATGGATACATTACGCTTTACCGTATCCATGAATTGAGAGACTTTAGAGATGAAAAGGCAGGTAATCTTGACAGCTTTACAGAGGATGAAGACAGTTTAAGTCATGAAAACGATTGTTGGATTTATAATGATGCCAAGGCGTATTCCTTTACCAATATTTACGATAGCGCTAAGATTTTTGATAACGCACAAGTTGCTTATAATGCACAGATTTTTGGAAACGCAAAAATTTATGATAATTCAGAAGCTTGTAACAAAACTATGACCGCCCAGAACGGCGTCCCTTCAACAAAAGACGACATTCCTTTCTAACACCAAAAAACTAACCTTTTTACACCAGCGTGATTCACGCCACATGTGAATTACATCTAAAATCAAGGCGAACAAACATGGGACACCGTCCACCTACTATTACGCAACCAGCTATTGCTCGTGCTGTACGAGAAGCTAAAAAACAAGGGTGTGAATTAATAGAAATAAAGCCTACAGGTGAACTGCTTATTTATCTTAAAGCAGACATCCCAATACCAAACCAAGCTAGTCTTCCAAAAAAGTTATTAGATTTGTCAACGAATGAAGATTATGAATCTTCACTCTCTAAGATGTGAAGTTGCTATGCCAAAACCACGCCCCCCTCATCTTGTCAAAGAAATCACACGCCATGGTAAAATTATATGGTATGTGCGTATTGGTCGTGGTCAACGCATTAGAGTACGTGGAACCTATGGAACGCAAGAGTTTGTTGACAACTACCAAAGTGCGCTTGCTGAATTACAAGGGCTTATACTTCCAAAATCCAAAACCGGTAAACTTGTTGAAAGGTTATTTGCATGGCTACTTAAACAGTATTTTAACAGTATCAATTGGCATAGCTTCTCTAAAGTCACAAAAAGAACTCATCCTGATGAAGGTGTGTGATTCTATAGGTCACATTTCATACCAAGCAATCGAAAAGAAACATATTATAGCCGGTGTTGAACATCGTAAATAAACACTTGGAATGGCTAGAGACTTTCTGAAAGGTCTAAACGGACTTTTTAAATGGGCCATTGAACAGGGTCTTTTGGAAAATAATCCAGCTTTAGGAATCAAAAGACCTCCTCTCAAAAACGAAGACGGATTTCCAGTCAAAACAGAAAAAAGTAAATTCCAAACAGATGTTTTTCTGCCAATTTTGTCTGAACTAGCCAAAACCCTTTAAATTGGTCCTATTGGAGAAGAAACATTCATTTGTGGTCAAGTTAATCAAAAACTCTCCAAAGAAAGCTTTGGCGATACATTTAGATAGGCTTGTAATACAGTAGGCATTAAAAAATCAGCGCGCGCATGGTTTAAGAAAATTAGCAGCAACACGCGCTGCTAATTTCGGTGCAACAGTCTCGCAACTCAAAGCAATTTTTGGCTGGACAGACGACACTATGGCATCTCTTTACACAAAGAGCGCAGACCGTAAAAACTTGCTCTTGAAGCCATAAAAAAGCTTCAAAAAGATGAGGAATAGAGGCAAATAAAACTCAATAGAATCAGGAACAACCTATTCTCTCATATTAGACATAAATATTTTATTTTACACATACTTGTGAATGAAACGGCTTTTAAAACCTTGTCTGTTAAAGTTTATGCTCTTTGCCTCTGCATAATTTAGCGTTTTTAAGTTCTATTCTTGAAAAACTATGCAAGACCTTAACAAACTATTTATTGATCTAAGCGTTCAATAATCTTTTCTTCCATTCAAATTACCTTTTTGCTTATCCTAAAGAAAAAAGCATTATAAATATACCTAATTTTCAGTCATATCTGGAAAAGGTTTTAAACTGTCGATGCAAATCTTATACAACGTTTTATTCAAATAGTGTAAATCAGCCCTTTCCTCCAAGATACCCTTTAGACGCATTAAATATCTGAATATTTTTATTTAAAAAATAAAAATCTTTTAAAGAGCTTTCTTATTGAATTGTACTTATTTAAACTCAATAAAAATTTTGCTTGAATATATATGTCATTCTTACAAATTTATCTCTCATAAACTGTCAAAGCAATAACATTTTCTTTTCGCAGATATGACCGATCTAAATAGAATAAATATCTGGAAAGGTAAAATAATTTAAAAATACACGACCGAAATTTAATATAATTTATCAAACATTTTCAACTGAACATTTCTTATTATTACGAAAACGACCATTAGAACTTAAAAAATATTGCTTTGTAAAAAATTTTTAAACAGGAAAAAAATGATAAATATCATAATTACCTTTCATTTTTCAGAAAAAACTATCATGTTTAAAAATGAAACTCTTAGATAACACACTCAAAGAATTAACTTATGAAGAATTATTTTAATTGAAACTTAAATAGTTTTACAAAGAACGCTTTAAAATGCGTATTAAAATGATTGACCTTTTACAAGAAATTTGTCAAAAAGCATATCTAGTTTGGAGGGGTGGCCGAGCGGTTTAAGGCACCGGTCTTGAAAACCGGCGTGCAGGAGACTGTACCGTGGGTTCGAATCCCACCCCCTCCGCCACAGCACTTTTATGGTGCTATAACTTATTGATTTCATGTGTGTTTTTTCAAGGTGCGGGATTCGTAAATAAAGGTTCGGTGTAGCTTGCCTGTAGCTTGCCAGCAGGTTTTGTATAATTTGCCACTAGGTTTTGTACCAATTTATTTTTTTTCAAAGAGTTTTTAAGGTGTTCTCAAAGGGTCTTCAAAGACCTTTCAAAGATCATTTAAAGCCTCTTTTTC
>NZ_JBHIRR010000024.1:0-12931 GCF_042197325.1 Bartonella sp. AA16NXGY
AATTGGATTTTCCATAATTTTTCCTCCCTAACGCCTCTTGGCGATTGTTTGTGCGTGGTTTATGGATACCAATGTAGTGTATTTAAGAACATATGTTAATACATATGTACCGATTTTAGAAATTTTTACATAAATATAAAAATTCACTTAGAAAATTAAAACTGTAATTACTAAAAAAGGGGTATATGTTTAGAATAGCTAGAGCTTTAGTAATACTAATTACATTGAATTTTAATATTCTAATCGATTATTTTGCAAATATTTGCATAATTCTCTCCTTAACAGAAATATACGATAAGAAGAAAATTATGCTCATATGATTTAACTATTTTAAAATCTCGGTGGTTTTATCCAGTCTATAGGCGCAGCCCAAATTAATGCAATATCTTTTATTTCTGGATACAACCTATTTAAACTCTCTAAATTAAATAAACCAAGCTTACTACCTTGCTTTATTATTTTGACAAAACAACGTCCATCTTGCGTATAGACAATTGCTTTTTTATTAAGAAGTAAACTTGGAGAAATGTTTTCTGAATAAAATAAAATGGATTTATCTTCAATGAAAGGTTCCATTGAATCGCCTTCAACTTTTACTGCGTATGTATCCTTTGTAATATACGGGGGCATTTCCACTTCTTCAAGCCAACCATCTTCATAGGGGATAATTTCTGAACCTGCTCCTACATATCCCATTAAGGGTATAGTTTTTTTTCGTGGAAGTGGGTATTTCGTGATTTCCTCAATTGCTATACCTTCTTGTGCACTTATTCCTCGTTCACCTGTCAGCATTTTATTGACTGCAGAGCGGTAGATAGGGCGATGTACCTTCTCACTTAGTTGTCTGGCAAGCTATGATTGAGATAATCCAGATTCTTGTAAGGCTTCACTTAGCCAAATTTTCATAATGTTATTCATGGTTTCCATTATATCTTTGTTAGAAAAAAAATCTTTTGTGATTTTCGTTACATTTTCTATTGATATTGTACCTAAATAAGCCACAATATGACTTATGAAACAATTTTCGGAAATAATAAATTTATTAGGTGGGGTGCGTAGAGTATCTCAGTTGCTTGGGGTTCATAGAACACGCATGTACGTCTGGCTCCGTCCTGTATCAAAAGGCGGAACTGGTGGGAGAATTCCGACAAAACATATCCCAATTCTTTTGAATAAAGCTAAAAGAATTGGAGCACCGATTAAGGCAGAAGACTTTTTCTCGTTTTTTTATAGGACGCAATCATGTGATTCTAAATTATCTTCACATTCTGCTTTTATTGCTGCCCCTACAGATAATAATGAACATCAACAGCACCATTCACACTCTTAAAGAAGAAAGATCAGAGATAGTAGATGTCTCACAGATCACTATAAGCAAAGTCCAGTTGATTGATCTTGTTAATAAGATTGGACAGGAAAACATATATTATGGTGTCCTTTCGCCTCAAGATGCATGTTTTGAAATAAGCATAGATCCCTCATCAACAGGTTGTTTTGTCTATATGCTGCATAGTATCTTTGCGCGTGATGATAGAAAATATTTTCCGTTATTGCCGTACGATGATTTTAATCAATGGTTTTTATCTGTGTTTACGCAAGCTTTTACAACTACAACTTGGTTTGATAATTATTTTTCTCAAGAGTTGTCATCTTTTTATTGCTTAAATGAGCTGATCTTGTTTATAGTCTTAGTCAAAAATAGGCTTGATTTCTTAAGGGATAAACTCATCGAAAAAAGAAAAGAAGAAATCAAATTAATAAGATGCGTGCAATGTGTGTCTGAATTGAGTTAATCCAATTTTTCAAAACTTATAACTACGCGCTCTGCCATAGCGCACATATAAATACGCATCAACCATAAGGGGAGGAAATGAAAAAACCACCACGTTATACTTTTAGCTCTTCAGAAGATTTAATACATGCAATAGGTTTTCCAGATGGTTGTACAATTGTTTTTAGTAATTCTGATTGGAATTTTTCTTTTGATGAAAATAACCATTTAATAGCTAAAAATGCTTTAGGATCAAAGTTGTACTTAGAGGTACACGGTAACACACAAGCTTTCCAAGAGAAATTTCAGGGATTATTCGAGAAGCATAATAAGCGGTCTGCATATTAGATGAAGCGCTTCGTAATTGATATGCTTTTAATCGATCTGTTGCAGCCTCCATTTCATTCCATGATGATTGGATTCGTTTGGCTTCTTCTTTAGGGGAAATATACGTTCTAAAAAAATATTAGCATTAAAAATTTTTGTGAAATCATAAGTTGGAGAAAATTGAAAAGTAAGTTTAACAGAAGCCCCATATGTTCTATCAATATCGGCCCCAAATTGTATACCTATGATAGCAAAACATTTTGTATGGGCTGGAATATTTATAGACAATAATACTTTCGACGCTGGTACTTCAGGTGGGCTTATAAAATGAATTCTATCTTCGATATTATGGCAATAAGGTAAAGAAGGCGCATTAAATTGACCAACAGAAAGAAATACTTCAGGCCAAGAATTAGTATGTTCCCAGTTAATATCACTACATGGTTTCCGACAGTAAACACCAGAAACAGAATGTAATTTAATATCAAAGGGAGCTATATTGTGAAAATTAAACCATGCAATATCATCAGCAAACTCTTCATAACAAGATGTAATAAACAAAGGTTGCAGTGGAATGTTGTTTACTTGATTGTTTGTATTTTGAAGCACACCATTATCAGGCATTTTCCACCTTTATTTCGAATAATAATTACCGTCGAACGGCTTTGTAAAAATATTTTTAAATGGAATAGCAAATGACTAACACGATTTTCTGTCTTGATCTAGGGACAAAGACAGGCTGGGCGATATGTTCCAAAGACATGTGCCTAAAGACGACAACGAAGCAGACTCTTTAGCAATTTTATATTTAAAGAAAGAAGGGGGGTATACATGTCCAGTAAAATACCATGGACGAGACTTAATACAGACCAATGGCTATTTAAACTTTCTGATTTACCGCCTATGGAAGTCAATGTTTATGTGAAGTTGCGGATAAGAATGTTACACACGCGTGAACCTCTTTTGAATGATTCACAAATATTATCTCATTTTACTTGTTGTTCAGTAAAAAGATTTCAAAAGGCATTAGATTATTTATTTAGATTTGGACACATCATTTGCTTAGAAGATGGTCGTTTGTGAAATTCAGATGTTGAGGAAGAACTCAATAACTCAAACGAAAATTTAAATAAATTTTCAGAGAGCACAGAAGGCAGCGCAAGCAAAATGGGCAAAACATCATAAAGCAAAAACAATTAGTGATGATCAAGATGCTAAGCATGATGCTTGTGAGGATTCTAGCAATACACAAGCAATGCTTAATGATGTCATTAACAATAACATATATAATAAAAAAACTAAACTATCGTTTTAGAAAAAAAAGAAATTTGTTCTGAAAGTTTAGAAACAAACGAACAGATTGACGAGCCAACAGAGGTTCATGCTTGCGAAAGCCAACCAAAGCAAATCACAACGGGTGTAGAAAACCAACCTCCCATTCACGAGCAAAAGAACGTTCCCAAAAAAGCGAAGCGGACTAGGTCAAAATATGGGTTTCTCTTACCTGCGGATTTTGAACCTAATTTGCAATACGCAATCGATCAAGGATTAACGCATCATGAGGCAGTGTCAGAATTTGAACGGTTCACAAATTACTGGATAGCAAACCCAGGTAAAAAGTGCAAACAAACGAGATTGGCAAAGGACTGGGTGCAATTGGGTTACACATCCAAAGTGTTTTTTTTAGCACAGAAAAAAGCAAGATTAGAACAGGAGAAACGGTTAGGTGGTCATTATGGAAATGATCAGTCTGGGGTATCCATTGACTTTGAAAACTGGGAATACATTGACGAAACAGGAGGAGGCGCAAACCTTAGATGCTTGCAATCGTCTACAAGCGTTGCTCTCTGTGAAAGCTTCAGTTAAGCAAATTGAGCAAGCTTCTTTCCTACTCTCAAGCATGAAGTCCCTGCGAACACAGATTCCAAAGCCGTTATCCTTTCCTATAGCATGATGCTGGAACGGATTTCAGCATATGCTCTGAAAAAGGGCGTCGAAGATATCGTAACTGGTCAAGCAATGGGGATATCAAAAACATTTATGCCAATTTGTGGAGAGCTTTTAGCTTATTGCCAGACAGTAGAAAATAACCTTCTTTCAAAAGCCGAAAGTGTACGTAGAGCAATTAAAATACACGTGAGAAAACACTCAAAGAAAAAACAGCGAAAGAGCACTTTAGACGACTAACGCTTGTTCACAAGCAAGAGCTTGAAGAAACTTTAAATGGTATTGGAGGAACAGTGAAAAACATTGCAGGTTAGCAAAATAGTGAAAAGTGGTGATCATTTTACGATTAGATATGCGTTTTAAGAGTGACTAAAAATTTTTTTTAAGGTATAATACTTTCCTAAAATTGTATGCAGTACCAAATTTATAAACTAAGTGAATCCTTTAATACAAATTAAGAATTTTAGGATGTGAAAATTTCAAGATATTTGTTTAAAAAACATAAATAGCTAGTATCAATGTAAAAAAATATTGCAGCAGTCATTAAGTTCTTTCGTGTATTTTTGAAATAACAGAGTGTTTCTTTAATCTTTATGAAAGGTTAGAGGATCTTAGTACTTAAAGCGATCATCAACTATAGATAAATAATAGATGAGGTTAACTAAAAGCAACTGGATGCAATAGAAGACGTTGCTATTAAAAGGAAAGCAAACGCGAAAAAACTAAAGGTAGTTTGTGCCTTCTATCAGAAAATAATTTAAAAAATTGAAATCATAATTTTTTCACAGGAAATGAGTATGTTTACAGATAAGCAACTAAGAGCCTTGTTTGGCATTATAGTTTTTATATTTTTATGTTTTTCAGGAATTAAAAAAAATATTGACTTTATTCAGGGTATTTTGACATTCGCATCTGTTGGTTTGATAATAGTAACAACTATTTTTGCAATTTTATGCAATTCTAATATTCCTTCTGAGTTGCAGAACAACCCAAAATATAAAGATGATGGTACAACGGGTTGGGTGAAACTAACACGTGATTTACAACAATATATGCACCGACTCTTAAATATAATAATTTTAGCGCTTGTCGTTTTAATTTTCCCAAATAGTTATAAAGAAACTGTTTCTTTGCCTGTCATTTTTAGGTATGTGGAACACAAATTTCCTTTTTCATTAGATACCATAATGTGGTACTCAGATATTGCTATTTGGTATTTAAACATTGTACTTTGGTATTATTTTTTATGCCGTGTACTCTTTCTTATGTTGTATACACGCAATTTAATAAATATATCTATCCTTACACTGCAGTGTTCCATTATAAAGCCACAGTGAAATTTCCGATTTCAAATATCAATTCTTTTTTTACAAAATCTTTATTATATCCGCCATTATCATCTTTAGATGATTTAATACGGATTCTATGCTGAAAACTCTCAGTATTAAATATTACATCGAACTTATCATATGTATCTCCCACAAAATTTAATTTGTGCAATATAGGATTTTTTTTATCTTTTTTTAAAAAATTCCACAAATATTCCCTTAAATTATTTTCTTCTTTAAATTTGATATCTAAGCTGAGTTCTATTTCAGTAACATCATCAGTGGGAAATGCATCAAGAGAATCTTTAGCCAACTCCACTAAGCATTTTGCTGATTGCTTTCCAAAAAGTTCTAATTGTTTTTGTTTTTTATATTTTAGTTTTATTTCTTTAATTGAATGCAATTTTTTTTCGAAATCTTGCTTATCAATAAGCTCAGGTAAAATATTAATTTCTTCCTTGAAATTTTCTTTGTAGTGTGACTGCAAGCATTGGTTTAGCTTTTTACTTGAAGAAAAAAGAATGAATTTTGTAGGAATCAAAACTCCAAAATATTGTTCATTTTGTTCAATTTGTTTTTTAGAACGCGGGTTAGGAACGCTTTGAAAGCCATTTTCGGAATCAATCACTTCAGGATTATAAGGACTTTCTTCTCCTGTTAAAACATAAACCCAATAGTAGGTACTTGATTCCACAAAAAGTTTTTCAATTGTTAAGGTAGCACATTGATTCTTCACGGTAAGAGTATACGTTCTTTCCTGCAAAAATTTATCGATACAATTTGTATTAACTAATTTTGAGTCTGTATCTATTTCATATTTATAAGAAAGGAAGTTAATGGTATTCATAAAGCTAACACAATTACAACGTTTATAGTCTTATGGGCGATAGATACTATCTAAGTTATCTCAGTGATTATGAAGTAGGTAGTTTGTATCTCAAATATCTCGTGTCTTTTAGAATCATTCAAGTGAAAGGTAGAGGCTATAAAATTTTAATTGTAGAAGCAATATGAGTTTTAGAAGATCTATTAAAAGCTGCTTAAGTTTAAAAGAAGTATGATCATCTTCCCAGCTTTTAAGTGGAGAAGAAATTAGGTTGCATCTTTGATTGTAATAACGACTTTCTTTCCAAGAACACTCAGTGTTTGCTCTAATGTTTGAAGCTTCGTTGGATAATTTGGATCAAGAATGCGTCTTGCTTCTGTTTCTTTTTTACCCAAACGATTAGCCAATTCTGTTTTTGTGATATTCGCTTCATTAAAGGCTTCTACCACTGCAAGTTTAAGAACATTCCATGCATCTACAGTAACCTCTACAAGGTCTTTATACTGTTGTGGCATTGGTAAAGGCAAACCGCGCATAGAATAGCTCCGTAATGCTAAAGCTAAAGCTTCAACAGCATTCTCTAATGCCTCTGCTCTATTTTCTCCAGCTGTTATTGCTTCTGGTACATCTGGAAAGGTTACAATAAAACCACCGTCTGGATCAGATTCCAGTTTTGCTTGATAAGTGTATTCCATGTTTAGGTATCCTCGCCATAATCGAAATGCTTTTAAAACGAAAAATCAAAGCCATTGAGAGAGTAACTCATACCCTCAACTGCTTTTTTATTATTTTCACGTAAAGTGGGGTCAATTCACCAGATTTTATAACGGTTGTCTTGTCTCCAAAAGTTACCAAATAATATGACCCTTTGCCTGCATCAGGAGCTTCACTGTAATGAATGCCTCTATTTCTGGCTTCTTTACGTAATTCTCTAAGCAGTGCTTCTCGTTTCATTTAGCCTCCCCCTTTACTTTATAAAATGAATATCGCACAAAAAGGTTCGATAGTCAACAATAAATCGAACAAAAAAGTTTGATACAGACTCTTAATGAAAGGATATTTATTGAAACGTTAAAAGCAGAAATAAGAAAGCCGTGCCATTTGTGTGACATGTTTTTTTGATGAATAATTTGTCAAATAATATTATAATGTAATACTTAAAAAACTGTTATTAATAAACTGAAACAATTGAAAAAATAAGCAAATAATGTTAAGGTTTTCTATGTATTAAAATACAAATTTAAGGTAAGAAAAAACATGCTAAATAAAGTGACGTTAATCGGGCGCCTTGGTGCTAATCCCGAAAGCAAAACAATGAATTCTGGAGCAGAAATAGTCAATTTTAGTATAGCGACTTCTGAGAGCTATACAGATAAAAAACCAATCAAAAAGTAGAGAAAACAGAATGGCATTCCATGGTGATTTTTAATCCACATTTAGCAAAAATTACACTTCAGTATCTCAACAAAGGTTCAAAGATTTACGTAGAAGGCAAATTACAAACACGCAAATGGCAAGATAAAAATGGGCATGACCGTTACACAACAGAGATTGTCTTACCACAATTCAAAGGCGAGTTGTATTTGCTTGATGTAAAGAAAGATCAATCGGCATCCCCTACCCCTTCACCCGTTACTTCTCAAAATTATGCTATCGCTTCAGGTGCTCAAGATTATAGAACAGCTCTTAACGATAGTGTCCCATTCTGATTGATAACATATGACAAAGAGAAAAAAACGTACAAAACGCGGACGTCCTCGGATAAAAGGATGCATAAGAGAACCAAACGGACGCATCTCACGAGCAAAAACACCGCATGAACCCATGGATAAATTGGCAATTGAAATGCGTGCCAAACGCTTTGGCTTGACCATAGAAGAGGCTAAAAATCCGCTTTCCGGTACCTATATTGGGCGGCTTTATTTGCAAGGCGAAATCAATCAAGACCAATATGATGCTGCGCAAAAATATCTTGAAGTGAAAAACAATTACCTATGTGCAAAAGCATTGCCTAATGCAATTTATGATGAAATGCCTACAACTTCTGATAACGGAGCAAGAGAGAAATGGGCACAGAAGGCAACAGAACATCTTTTAGCTGTAAAAGATGTTGTTCAAGAAGCTCAATGTTTACACCGTCAATATAACCTTCATGCCGCATTACAGTATCTTGTCATAGAAGATCAATCACTACCACACCTTGTGCTTTCATTGCGCATTGCTCTTAATGCGCTTCATAAGCATTTTAGCCATTAAAAAGAATTGACATCAGATGAAAAATCATTAAAATGTGTATATATTTACACATTATGAGTTTAGGTAATGGAACAAGATAGCCGAAAAATCATTGCAAAATTAAAGCATGATGGCTTTGAACTTATCAAAGTGAAAGGTTCTCATCATAAATTTAAAAAAGATGATAAGGTTGTTATCGTTCCACATCCTAAAAAAAATCTTCCGATTGGTACAGCACGTTCTATCGCACAACAAGCAGGCTGGTTAAAAGAAGGAGAAGAAGAATGAAAAGATTTTTTGCTCTTGTTCATAAAGATGAAGAATCTGCTTTTGGTGTTCAGTTTCCTGATTTTGAGGGACTTTTTTCTGCTGCTGATGAAGAAGAAAATTTAATCGCAAATGCAACAGAAGCACTCCAACTTTATTGTGAAGATATAGTTAGAGTGCCTATTCCTTCAAAATTTGAAGAAGTTATACAACGGGAATCTGTCAAAACAGCTTTGTCAGAAGGAGCTTTTTTAATACAAGTTCCTTTTATTGAAAATGATTCAGAAGTCATACGCACAAATATATCAATTGAACGAGGGCTTTTACGTGCAATTGATGATTGTGCACAAGAGAGAGGTTTAACAAGATCTGCTTTTTTGGCAACAGCAGCGCGTCACGAGCTTAATATTTAGCTCTTCAATCTGGAAAAATTTATCACTCTAGATTTTTTTGCAAAAGCGTGTAATTGCATATGATCCGCGAGCTATTAATGAAAATCAAAAGGCGGCAGGCAAACAAAACGCTATAGTTAAGAGGGATATAACTATCATTGATACTATATACATGGCATCTAATATTTCTGGACCTGTCATTGCCTTTCCCTCCTATAATAATTTCACAATAATTTATAAAATCTAAAATGTTTTAGAAAATTCTATATATTCTATTTTAAAATAAAAAATATAGATTTTTTTGTTGACATGGTGTAAAAAATCGTATTTAATGATGACACTGTATTATTCGTGTTGTGTCTAAAATTCAGTAAAATATGAACTTGAAACGTGGCTAAAAAGCTCTGTTTTTTTGTTAGCTCTGGCTAATTAATTTTTCACAGAATAAAAATCAATATTTGACTAATTATGTCATTAATTATGACTCAAAAGGAGCCATAATGAAAGCTGTCATCACTAAGCCAATGTGTGTTGTTGGCGACAATAAAAGCACTGTTCGCTTTGAACCATTACCCCCCAATAATCCATTTGTTGAAGTTTCTAATCAGGTCTACGCACGTCTCAAGCGCGCCAATGCTCAAAACCTTTTGTTGACGTCAAAACAACAGCAAAACCTGAAAAGACAGTTGAACAAATTAAGCAGATAGAACAAGAAGTAGCACAAACATCATCTGAACCAATGACTGAAGAAACCTTACTCGAAAAACCAAAAGCATCTAAGGTCTCTCAATCATCAACACCTACTCTTAAAAAGGCTTAGACGTTGAAGTTAATCATCTACCCAAAATGGTATCTTCAACAGGTGAAGGATACCTTCACCAGTCTTCAAGCACCACGCCTTAATTGGGCTGTGCGTAATGCTCTAAACACCGCAGCAAAACAGTCGAACGCTTTACTGAAAAGCAAATTGCCGACATCTCATCAGCCCAAATAAAGCGTATAAGAAGAGGTGTTTATATTAAAGAAAAGGCGACAGCAAGGTTTCTTGAGACAGATATCATTGGTCCTGGAACACCGATACTTCTTAAATTTTTTAAAGCAAAAGAACAAAACGCAGCGTGGCTTACAAAATGTTTGTAAAAAAACAAATCTTGCCCATGTTTTTATCAAGGATCGGAGTTTTCCAAAGCGTGTTGAATTAAAAAAGCTGAATGGTAATGTTTTTCAAAGAGTGGATGGAAATCAATTCCCCATTGCAAAACAAGAGGGACCCTCAATTGCTAGGGTGATGTCAAAGCCAGAGATTACAAGTGCTATTGTAAAAAAAGCCAATGAGAGATTAATTGCCAATATACAGTACCAACTTGCTCATCATGAATACGCTGGCTGTTAATAAGAAAGGCTAGATTATGTTCTTAAACTTTATCTATATATTCCATATCCTTATGAGTTTATGCATTACACACTTTGATTGCAATTTTAAAAACAGATTATCACTTATGCTTTGTTTTTCCATAAAAAAGTCAATAAAATCAATGTAAAAAGTACTTCCCAGCGGGTTGGCTTCGTTGCGGGACAGGCTAGTGCGAACTATCGCTAGCGACAGAATTTTCAATTTGACTGTACATTGTACACTTAACTCATTGATAAATAACAATTTCAATATGTACACTGTACAGTATGTGAAACGTTTTCTTAGCAAAAAGTAATTTTTATTACTGGACAATTCTAGTAATAGGTATTTTCAAATCAGGTGCCTCAAAAACACCTTAAAACAACTAGCGGATTAGTTGCCGAAATAACTAATCTTCCGCAATTTAAAAGCTTTAACTCATTCTATGCTACATGCATATAATAGCTTTGTCAGGTGTGGCTATGCCATATCCCCCCCTTCGGGGAAAGGCATAACGACGGACTAGATGCCGTGTTTCTTAGCGACCAGCACTCTTTTAGAATGTCATTAAGGAACGTCTAACATCTAAGAATTCTTTATGAATACCATTATTAAAATTACTGAATTATGTGGCAAAAGGCATGACAATATTATGCGTGACATCAAGAAAACGCTTGAAGAACTTAACGCCCTCAAATTTGAGAAGGTTGATTTTGGTGGGCACTACCTTGATAACATAAGGTGAAAGCCGCCCTTGTTATAACCCGCCAAAGCGTGAATGCTTAATTCTTGTTTCTAGTTACAGCACTGCCTTACGAGCAAAGATAATTAACCGTTGGAAAGACAAGTAGCTATTCCATAAATTGATTACTCCAAACCCGAAGTATTACTTGGCGCCTTAAATCATCTACAAAATCAAATTGAGCAGAAAGACCATGTTATTTCAGAATTAGCACCAAAAGCAAAAGCTTTAGAAGGCTTAAAACGCTCTGATGGTTTGTTTGGTTTGTTTGAAACCGTGAAGATGTTGGAGATAAGACCAAAGGATTTAATAGATTACTTGCGTAAAAATGATTGGGTGTATCGACGTGCTCCAAGTGGTCCATTGTTACCTTAATCAGGATAAAATCAACAAAGGATTCATGGACTGTTCTGCCATCACCATTCAAAAACCGGATGGAACAGAAAAGGTGCTGCCTTCAACAAAAATCACACCTAAAGGATTGGCGGCATGTTTGAGAGAACAAATCCACGAAGGTGTGCAATGAAGGTAGGTTCTAACTTCTTATGCGATTTATGGATGGCATTATCTCAATTTTCTAGACATGAAAATATGAGTGATAAGATTGTACTGCTCATGGTTGACACCATGAGTTTAGTAGAAAAAACTTTGTTTTTAAAACTTCAAGATGAAGTGCCAATCCTTCTTTCGATATCTTTCTCATATGACGCTCCATAACAAAAGCCCCACATAAGTGAGGTTGGATAAAATGATGTTCTAATCAATCTCGCGCTAATTATAATAAAGTGGCTCGCTACATCCACGGGCGCCTATTTTTCATCTTCTACATAACGAGAAAGCGCAAAGTTCCGCACAAGATGATCATTGTTAGAGCCACCAGTCCAACCGCCTCCTCCCAACATAACATTTATGTCTACACGTAAACTGCTTCCTTGCTCCCCTGTATGCCATTTAGTCACTGGATAACAACCAGACAAATATTGCCAAACATAACCGCAACCATCCTCACAACCGATATGCGAAATCATCCGTCTATTGTTTGTATCAACGTGTCCTCCAGACGTCTTAAGAGAAGGCGCTTGATTGCCGACAATACTGGTTGCTTGATTACTTCCATACATGCTTGGCGAAAACTCATCACTCGTCAAAAATCTCTTATACTAACAGACCAAAAATCAAATGCATGATCCGCATAGCTACGATTGGTCGTAATCGGAACACCATATGCCGACTTTGCATTTTCACCTGTCCCTGATTGAAGATAAATATCAACCCAAATATTATGCCACAGATTGTAAACCATCCCTTCTGGACTACTACGTGGGCGGTGATTTAAACACCAAACAGAATTGGGCAAAACATCCCCCGCTTGATAAGCCGATACAAGATATTGATTTATAATGATAATCTAGCTCTGTTCATATTGAATTAGACGCCCGAATAACGTAGGATTCTCTCATTTCAAATCTGTTTATCTTGAATCAATTCATATCACTTGCTTGCACGTCACAAGCGGGGCTGACGTGTGGGTAAAAACTATAGCAGAAAGGAGTAAAAATGGTTCTTATGAATCGTCTTAATGCAAGGGCTGTCTCAACATTGGGAGCTGGCAAATATAATGATGGTGCCGGCTTGTTACTTCATAAGCGTAAAGATGGTGGTGCTCAATGGCTTTATCGTTATACCATTCATGGTCGGCGCCG
>NZ_JBHIRR010000025.1:0-11096 GCF_042197325.1 Bartonella sp. AA16NXGY
ATATCATCGAAATCTTTTAAAGCACGAATGCGATAAAGAGTTATAATATTTCGAGTAAGAGCATGTTTGATTTTTTTAATTTCACTGGTTAATTCGTATTTTTTGCACATAGGAGTACCCTCACAATCTAATGTGATAAACGTTTTCTAAAATTTGAAATGGAAAATTGGATTGGAAAGCAGGCGCCCCCACAACGCCCATGCTTTATTTAAGCAGCTTCATTTATGGTTTTGTTATTATTACCAATATCATCATAAATTTTTTGATTGCCATCAACTATAGCATTGCCAAAGATTTTTACTAAGTAACAAACATATACATTGTCAGAAACGACGGCATTATCGTAAACATGAGCAGCCCAATCAATACGAGCAGAGCCTAATATTTTTGCATTGCCATAAACAAAGCCCCTTACATAAGCATTATCAGCAATTTTCGCATTGTCAGAGATTTTTGCATCAAAAATGATATTAGCTTTATTACAAACAAAGGCATTGTCATAAACTTGACCACGAACGATAGCATTGTCATTAATTTTTGCATTGCCATAAACATGAGCATTTGCACCGAAAATCCATGCATCATCATTAACAACGGCATTGCCATAAACTTTAGCATTTCTATTAATACAAGCATTATCATGTATTTTTGCATTGTCAGAAACGACAGCTTCCCAAAAAACGGTAGCATTATCATAGACCCAGCAATTGCCATCATGAGAGAGATTGCTTTCATTTTCGATAAAACCACCTAAATCACCAGTCTTTACATCAGCAAAATCTCTAATGGCTTTAATGCGGTGTAAAGTATGACCAGCCACACAACGCGTTTCATTCGTAAATTCGTATTTTTTTGTTATAGGTAAAGAGACACAAGCGTCATCAGAAATTTGAGATGCAAGATTAATCGTTTCATTGTCTTCAATACGTGTATACCAATTAATAAAAGCATTCCCATAGACTTTTGCATTGTCTCTTATAACAGCCTTATCACATACAGCGGCGTTATTAAAAACATGAGCATGTTTGTAAACAAAAGCATATCCAAAAACCAAGGCATTATCATGTATTTTTGCATTGTCATAAACACTAGCAAAATCAAATACCTTTGCATTATCACAAACCGTTGCATTATCGAAAACACTAGCATAATTAAAAACAGTAGCATTATCAGAAACAAGAGCATTATTATAAACACAAGCCTCATTAGCTACCCAGCAATTACCATCATGTGATAAGTTACTTTCCTTTTCAATAAAGCCGCCGAGGTCGCCCGCCTTTACATCAGCAAAATCTCTAATGGCTTTAATACGGTGTAAAGTATGACCAGCCACGCAACGTGTTTCATTAGTAAATTCGTATTTTTTAGACACAGTTATAGCGTTCATAGGTAACTCCCTAAGTTCATATTTGATAAATTTAAAAATGAAATGTTTAAAAGAGGGGCGCCCCCGCCGCGCCCGCGCATTATTTACGCAGCGTCTTTTATAGACTGGTCATTATAGACAATTTCTTTACTACAGACTTCAATATTATTGCGAACCCAAGTGTCACCTTTAATGACCGCATTGCGAAAAATCTTTACATTTGCAAAAATACAAGCATATCCGGAAATTTTCGCATTATCATAAATTTTTGTATCATTAAAAACACAAGCGTAATAATGAACATGAGCATTACCAAAAATATGAGCATCAGGATAAATACGTGCAAAGCCATACACATGAGCATTGCCATAAATATTGCCAGCCACAACCGCCTTGCCATAAACCCTTGCATTTTCATAAATACAAGCAATATTATTCACATGGGCATACCCACTTACAACGGCATTATCGTAAACCCTTGCATTACTATAAACCTTGGCTTTACCGCCCACCCAGCAATTGCCATCATGGGATAAATTACTTTCACCTTGTATAAACCCGCCTAAATCACCTTTTTTACGTCTCCAAAATCTCTTAAAGCGCGAATTCTATGAAGGGTTTTAAAACCAACCTCTATTGTCTCACCTGTAAATTCGTATTTTTTTGCAGGCTCTTGTTGATTAGCAAGAGCGGTTTCATTTGAAATGGAAGAGATAACGGGGGTATTTTTTGATATAGTTGTCATAATTAAATCCTACATGTTTATAATTTTGAATTAACACCCTATAAGGATGCCGGGCGCTCAAAACACGGCATGTAGTCCGTTGTTACGCTTTTCCCATAAAAGGGTATTGTATAGCGTAACTACACCCGACAAAATCACTATATATGCTAACAAAAGCATAAAAGATAGTCAGTTTTTAATAGGATTAGGTTTATCGTAACCTCTTCGCTACATGTTTAGTGTTTTGATCACTTAATTATTTATATAGCAAAATACGTATTTATTGTCAAATAATATTTTATATTTTTTGTATTTTTTAAATACGTTGTGTATTGATAATATCTTATGCCTATTAATTGCTTCTTTTATATTTATGTGCTTTTAAAGCTATATTACGGGCTTTGTGAAACGATTGCGTATTTTCTGAATCTATACATTTATAATATTTAGAAACGCTCTCATAATGCGTATTTTTAGCTTTATAACCTATCATTTTTTTACTAAATGAATTTTAAATTTTTTGTGAATTTTGTTTATAAGGGGCTCTAATTTAAAAAACCTTAATAGCACCGCGCTCTTATAACAAATGCTTTCATTTGCATTTTTGCTTTCTCTATAGCTGTTATGTTCTTTATAGCCATGGCATCATTTTTCAGTTTCATAAGAGAAACGATAAATAGGATAATTGTGATTTATTGCCTGTTATGAAAACACTTATGAAAACATCTCAATAGAAACTGATCATTATAGAGATGAGCAAAATCCCTTTTAATAAACTTTTGTCATTTTTGTCAGTTCTTTTTAGAACCTATATCATTTTTTTTAATGAGAGAAAATTAAAATCATTATATTTCAATAGGTTAATGTTTTTAAGACATAATTCATATCAAGAGTACAATCTTTAAAGATAACCAACGATGTGAATTGATTAAAACTTGTCAATTATGTGTCAGTAAATTGAACTGATAAACTAGATTATTTTATTAAGTAATTCCAACACGTCTTATAAAAAGCGTATGAAAGTAAAAACTGATTACGTTATCAAAATCCTTTTTATGAATTTTATCAGTTCATTTGAATAGATAAACTTATGATTTAGAGAATGATTAAAACGTGCTTTATGAAAAGCATATGATCTTTTAAAGCCTTTCAAAAGATAGCTTGTAATTCATATGAAATGCTATCAAGACCATTATGGTTATGAGTTTTGAAGATTTTGAGTATTTTGAGGGTTCCTTTTACTCCCCTTTATATATTATTTTTCAATCAAAAATAAAAGTTATTATATTTCAATATGTTAATGTTTTAAATAAACAACCCATATTACACACAACACGTAAATACAATCTGTAATATATATATAAAGGGGTTTTGAAGGTATTTTGAGGGTTTGAGAAACCTTCAAAACCTATAAGTAATATAAGAAAATGAATATACATAGCTCTCTTTAAACAAAGCTATCATTTTAGATTACGATATAACCTCTTAAAGGCAATGTAAAAAAATCTAATTATGTAGAGAAAAGTTAGAGTATTTTTAACTTTTCATATAATTATTCTTTGAAAAGGTCAGAGTGCGTTCCTGTACGAATAAGATGTAATTTATCTCCTTCTATTCTATAAATAAGCAGCCAATCTGGTTCGATATGAATATCATGATACCCTACCCAATCGCCTTTTAGTGGATGATCACAGTAATGTCTTGGTAATGGCTTTTCTTCAATTAGAAGACTTAATAGTGTACGCAGCTTATTCATATTTTTTACTGCGTTTTCCCGCCTTGCGCACGTCACATTTAAATTGTCTCGAGCGAACAGGTATCAGCATATTAAATGCCTAAATCCTTAAAAAGGGCATCAGCGTTTTTAAATGTCTTACCTTTACCTTCATCTAATTCCTTTATAGCTTTACGTGTGACACTATTAGGTACTTTAAGCTCAAAAGGCAAACAACCTTCTTCAGCGACACGCAAAAATGTTATGCGGATAAGGTCTGATGCACTTAATCCCATGCGTTCTAAAGTAATCATCGCTTGTTTTTTCATTTCAGCAGGAATGCGAGCGCGAACAACAGAATCGGCTTTCATGATTGGTACCTCCATTCATAGATTTTATTATAATGTAGCTACACTGTAGTCTCAAGTCAATTTTTTTAGAATTAAAAACCCTTTGGACAGCAGGTATGGCAAAAAACTCCACGAAAAGAATCCTTAATTCGTAATAATTAAGAGGAATGTTGCAAAATCCTATTCTCTTAACTTTATTTTGTTATCCTCATAGTAAAGAAAATTTTATGTAATCAACTTAACAAGAGAGGTATAGATTATGGTTATAAGCTCTATACCCATTATGTGAGTATGCCAAATCTATTCAGTTTCTCTTATTTCTAATTTTGGTAAGTTCTTAACGATTTTCATTGTTTCCAAACTTACAGTGATAACCCTTTGAAACAAATCCAATGGATAGGCAGGGTTGCCAATGGTTTCAACAGCATAGTGATTGGCATCATTAACAATACCACTCTTTTTATCTGTCTTAACGCATTGACGCCCCATAACCGATTCAAGAGGGATATCTGTTATTGTGATATTGCTGTTATAAATAACAGTTGATTTATCCTTTTCCTTACTATTCTTAATTTTTGCAAATTTTATTTCAGTTACATAATAGAATTTTTCGGGATTAGAGATTTCTGTCTGTTTTGGATTACCCTTTTTAAAGGTGACAGGATAAGGTTCTACAGTTTCATAGTTTACGTGCAAATGACCGAGTTCACGCCCTGCTGTCACAAATTTCCAAAAATCATCAGCCGTTTTTACGCAAGGGATACGAGGCAATTCTTTGCATAAATTATCAGCATAACGGGTGCGATAATCTTCTGAATGCAAAAAACCGTAAACATAATAAAACAGATCATCTTTAGTGTTTTTTCATTAGGATAAGCGGCTTTTAAATATGCTAATCCTTCATTAGTTATAGCATTACGCATTTTCTTTTTTTCTTATTTTAGTAAATAAGCGATTGTCATACTATTTTTCTTATCAAGCGATAATAATGGAGTGTTTTTTGTTGTCTCTAATATGTAACAGTTCCAATAAATTTGGTCTATTCTATGAATAAGAGTCTTTACTTAAAGCTCAAGATTATATTACATGCAACACCTTAAAATTAAGAAGCATATATAGCATATGATTGTCATTTAACAGTGTAATTATACAAGCTTCAAAAGTGGGGGAAATGATATGGTTTGCACAACTCATAAAGCAGGTGTATACAGTACAGTCTATGCTTTTTTCTCAGATGTTATAAGTATTACTCTCATCAAAAAATTAAAAAATTGTTACGCGGTTGGCGATTTTTTCTGTGACGCTGATGATATGGTTCATTTTGTTGCTCATTTTGAGGGCACAATGAATGCATAGATTTTTTTTCACTTTTGTTTTTACGGCTATTTTGTGCCTTTTCTCGTTGGCGAGTTTTGCCCAAAACATTCGTGAGAAAGCGATTAATCAATCAGAGAGCATCCAACGACAACAAACGCAACAACAGCGTTTTCAGCAATTGCAGCGTAAAAACAAAACCCATGAGGTATTTTTGCCAGACGATGATACCACATCTGCCTATGGTGCTTCGCCTAGTACAACCTGTTTGCTGATCAAAAGCATTGAATTTGTTGGTGCTCAGTTGATTTCTCATACCGACCTTCATGAAGCCATTTCTCTTTGGGAAGGACGGTGTTTGGGGATTGCCGAAATCAATAAAGTGCTCAAAGCGGTGACCAAGCTTTATATGAAGCGCGGCTATATTGCGGTGCGGGCTTATTTGCCTGAGCAAGATTTAAGCGGCGGTCATCTCAAGATTGTTGTTGTTGAAGGTGTGATGGAAGATATCACTCTGGATGGGCATAAAGTTGAGAGGAGACTTCAAGGAGAAATCACCACGGCTTTTCCAAATCTTATTGGGAAGCCGACCAATCTGCGCCAGATAGAGCAAGGGCTTGATCAAATCAATCGGCTTTTCTCACGCCAAGCCACCATTAATCTTGGTGCGGGGAGCAATTCGGGTGGTTCGATACTCGATGTTCATATTGAAAAACAGAAACCTTGGCTTATTACGCTTTCCAGCGATAATCTTGGTGCTAAAGCAACAGGAATTTATCAAACGCGCTTGAGCCTTTCTTTTGATGATCTGTTGGGGATCAATGATCAATGGTCGTTTAGCTATCAGCGCTCTATGGATGGTAGTCCGTATCATTTTTCTCACAAGCGCCCCAATAGTGATACTCTAACGGGATCATTTTCTCTACCCTATGGCACTTGGACAACAGGTTTTGATGGGACGTGGAGCCAATATCATTCGAGTGTTAAGGGAATATTTTCCGATATTATGACTGCGGGCAAGTCTTTATCGCTGACACCGTGGATTTCACGGGTTATCGACCGTGATCAAGAGGGAAAGACCTGGCTTACAGGACGGTTGACATGGAAATATTCTGATAATTTTATTATGGGCAGTCGGGTTGATGTTTCCAGCCGTAAACTAGCTATTGCAACCTTTGAGCTTGATCACTCGCGCAAGTGGCTTGGAGGAGAATTAAGCGCGCATATAGGGTTTCATAAAGGGTTGGCAATTCTTGGCGCTTATGATGATAAAGAGCAAGAGAATACAACAAAAAATTCACCCAAAGGGCAATTTTCCAAATTGTCTTTTTCCCTAGGCTACGTGCGTTCTTTTTCGCTCAAACAGTATAACTTTCGCTATAACACGCTGTTTTCAGGACAATTATCACCCGACACGTTGTTTAGTTCAGAGCAAATATCGCTTGGTGGTAGTTCCTCTGTGCGTGGGGTGCGTGAGGCGATTTATTACGGCAATAATGGGGCGTTTTGGCGCAATGAATTGTCGCTGTTGTTGCCAGGTTTTTCTTCGAGAATGGGGCGTAAATTTATGAGCCAATTTGCCCCTTATATGGCGCTTGATCTGGGGGCCGTGGCCAATAATGTAAACAAAAACAGTTTTGGCGGGAACCTCGTTGGGGCAACTCTTGGTTTCCATGCAACCGGAGACATTACGGATATTGATGTGTCTTATTCGAATATTTTAACCCAATCGACAGTGCGAGAAAAGGGAAATGCGACAGGGTTATTTCAAGTGCGGGCATTATTGAGATTTTAGAGCAAAGGGGCGGTAAAAAATATCGCTGCGCTGTTTATACCCATATGGGTTGTTTTTTTAAGAGATAAAGAATTTTATGAGGAGCTGAAGATGCGGGGATTGAAAGATCAAAAGCATAGATTGGGATATGGATACAAGCTATGGCAGCGCGTTCTTTGTGTTTTGCAGCGAGGGATCCATAAGGGGCTTTCACTGGTTTTAAGCTTTTGCTTAGCTTTTCAGCCTTTGTTGTTGCAAGCACAAGCGCTTGGAGCGCGAAGTCCTGTTGCACAAGAGAGCCAAGGGATTAAAGCAGCTGATGGGGTTGGCTCTGTTTTCCGCCCCACGGTGGGGAAAGCCGGCAATGATGTGCCGCTGATTGATATTGTTCGCCCCAATGGACAGGGTCTTTCTCATAACAAATATGACAGTTTCAATGTTGATACCCATGGCGTGATTTTGAACAATTCGACTGAGGAGGTTTCGCGTTCACAGCTTGGGGGATTGGTGCCAGGCAACGGCAATTTGCGTTATAGCGGTGCAGCAAAGGTTATCCTTAATGAAGTGGTGAGTGCCAATCGCTCGCGTCTTGAAGGCGTGAGCGAAGTACATGGGCATATGGCGGATGTTATTATCGCCAATCCCAATGGGATTACCTGTAACGGTTGTGGCTTTATTAATACACCACGGGTGACTTTATCGACTGGACAACCGATTATTGGAGCCGATGGCGCTTTGAGTGGATTGCGTGTTGAGGGTGGAGATATCACCATAGGTTCTCGTGGGGCTGATGGGAGTGCATTAGATATTTTTGATCTTGTTTCGCGCAAGATCAGTATCGGAGGTCCCATACAGGTCAAAGGAGATTTGGCTGTTATCGCGGGGCGCAATCATTTTGATTATGACAAACGCGAAGCAACTTCTCTTGGTTCTGATGGCAAAGAGCCGGAATTGGCGATTGATTCCAGTGAGTTTGGTGGAATGTATGCGGGGCAGATCCGCGTGATTGCCAATGATAAAGGTGCGGGCGTTAAGATGCGCGGAGACATGGTTGCCAATGCAGGCGCCATGAGATTGACAAGTGATGGCAAGCTGGTGATTGCCAAAGCACGCGCCAAAGGAGCGGTGAAGGCTCACTCCCACCACGATAGTGTGCACGTGAAAGATCTGCTTTTTTCAGAAGAAGCGGTTGAACTGAAGGCTTTGAAACATGTTGAACTGGCTGAGCAAGCTCGCGTTGCAGCGAGCGGTACTGTTGATGTGGGCGCCGATCTGATCAAGCTCCAGTCCCATGCTCTTCTAGCAAGCGGTATTGGGAGTGATGGTCAACAGTCAGCGACGGGTTCTTTGCATTTACAGGCAGCAAAGCTTGAGGCGGGGAATGGGCGGATAGCCGCCGGTGATCTCTTAGAGATCCAAGCAGCAACAATTGATCTGAGCCGCATGCAAGACAATGATCAAACAGGGGTTTCTTCCCTTGGCGATCTGACCATTAAAACCAATCAAATCACCGCTTTAAACAACCATATTGGTGCCAAGGGGAATATTGTCTTGAGCGCCGATGATGCGCTCACTGTAGGCGCTGGACATTATAGCGCCGGCGGCTCTCTTTTGGTGGAAGCAGCAGAGCTTACATCACGCGCGCGCTTAGTGGCAGAGCAAAAAGTTGACCTTTATGCGCATCACGGTGCCCTGATCCAAGAAGGCACTGTCTGGTCCAATGGGAAGATAACGCTGGATGCCCATGGTGCCCTCAATCATACGGGTGATATTGTCAGTATGCAGCAGGTTGCCTTGACAGCGGGGGGCATGTTCACAACCTCTCAAGAGAGCACGATTTTAAGTTATGATGTGGTTTTAAGTGCTGATGCTTTAACCCAAGCAGGGACTGTGGAAGCCCAAGAGGGAGCATTAACCCTTCAAGTGCGTGATGGGGTTATCAATAACGGCACAATGCGCGGTGAGAGTGTCGATGCTCATATTGGTGCATTTACCAATCAAGGGACGTTTATTGCAACCGATGATTTGCATTTGATGGTAAGCACACAAGAAGGCGCCGATCCGCAACAAGCCTTTCTGAAGAATACATCCGAAGGTGTCCTTCAAAGTGGTGGTGTTTTTGTTGTGACCGCAGGGCAATTAGACAATGCCGGTGCGCTTGGCTCTAGTGGTGAGAATGTTGCCCTCAATGTGGCAGGAAATGTCAGCAATAGTGGGCTGATTTACGCCAAAAAATCTATGGACGTATTCAGTGATGGTAATCTGACCAACACACAGGGTAGAATGATTGCAGAAGAGGCTCTCAGCATTGGTGGGCTGAAAGAGACACGTGCTGGTCATATAAACAATGAGGCTGGTCTTCTCAGTGCTTTAGCCGGTGAGATGAAGATTGTTGCAACGTCTTTTGTCAATAAAAGCGCTGAAACGACAAATTCAGACCAACAAAACGCTACACATGATGAAGGTGCGCATGTTTTAGCGCGGGATGGTTTGCGCATTGATGTGGGCAGTTTTGAGAATGTTGATGGTCTTATTTCTACGCAAGGGGCAGTTAATATTGTTGCTGATAGTGTGATCCAAGCAGGGCACATAGAGATTGAGCGTGGTGACCTTCAACTGACCAGCCACGGTGATTTAAGCAATAGTGGCACGATAGAAAGCAATGATACCATTGCTTTGCATGCGCAAAACACTCTGAACCAAACGGGGCGCATTGTCTCTAAAAAGCGGGTTGAGCTCTCAACCGATGGCATCTTGACGCTGGGTGAGACAAGTGAGGTTGGCGCCTATGATGTAACGCTGAAGGCAAGCACACTCACCCAAACTGGGCTTGTGGAAGCGCAAGGCGGGGTACTTACTCTCAACAGCCATGATGTTTTAAGCAATTCCGGTATTATGGTGGGCGGTGTTGTTGATGCGAAGCTTGGGTCTTTAGCCAATTCCGGTCAGCTTTTAGCCAGTAACAGTTTTACGCTTGTGGCAGAAAGCCATGATCCGTCATTGGGGCAAGTTGCTCTGGTTTTAAATGGTGAAGACGGTGTTCTCAAAAGTGGTGGTGCTTTTGTCTTAACCGCAGATGTTTTGGACAATGCCGGCAGTATTGGCTCAAGTGGTGATGGGGTTGCGCTCAATGTGAGCGCTGATCTGAGTAATAGTGGGCTGATTTATACCAAGAAATCTGCCATTTTCTCCTTAGATGGGGATTTTATCAATAAGTTTGCCGATGTCATTGCTGAAGACAATCTCATCATCCGTGGTTTAAGTGGAGAGCGGGCTGGTCATGTGATCAACAGCTCGGGTCTTTTAGAAGCCGTGTCAGGCGATATGACCTTCGATGTCTCAGCGCTTACCAACATGCGTGAAGGTGGGGTTGAAGTTAGCGATAAAGTGGTGAATCGCAATGTCTATGAAACATCACATACTGAAACAGATGGGTGGTTTTTTGTTGATACAACTACCACAACTACCAGAGTTACAACGACGGTTAGTCAGCAGCAGCCTCATTTTACCAATAATGCTGCCCAGATTTTAGCAGGGCGTCATCTCACGGTTCATGCCGGCGATATCCGCAATAGTTATAGTTTAATTGCTGCCAATGGCAACATTGTGATGCATGGCGATACGCTGCTCAATGAGGGGCGTGATTTAACCGAAACAACCAAGATTGAGACGACAACACGCATTGAGACTACATCTGGTGATATTTTGGGTGCAGGGGTGGCTCAAATAGGAGATACAGACACATCGGAATATGTTGATGATCCTGTAATAATCACGCGCACTTATGATGCTGTTTACGGCACGATTGAAGCTGGTGGCACGCTTGATGCCAAGTTGACAGGCTATATTGACAA
>NZ_JBHIRR010000026.1:0-9703 GCF_042197325.1 Bartonella sp. AA16NXGY
GCTCTTGTCAATAATCGCGGCAATATTGCCGGTGCCTTGCATGAGCTTGGCTCTTCAAAGAATGTTCTCAGCATTGTTTCGTCGATGTTGACAGCAGGCTTAACCAGCCAACTAACGGAAATGGCAGGTGTTGGACAATCTTTGCCAAAAACCGCTCCTTTTGTCGATCGTATCGCCAGTGAAGCGGAAAAGAACCTGATCAAAGCCGCCATTGGCACAGGCGTTCAAACGGCTCTTGAGGGTGGCTCTCTTGACAAGAACTTTTTTAACAATCTGCGCATCGCCCTGTCTGATACGGTTGGAAAATCGTTGGCGGAAGAAATCGGTACCGCCAAGGCTGAAGGCAAAATAGACACGGTCACACAGATCGTTGCCCACGCTGGTCTTGGCTGCTTAAAAGGCGCTGTTGCGAGCGGTGCTTGCACAGCCGGTGCTGTGGGGGGTGCTGTGGGCGAAGCCACCGCTATGCTCCAGTTTCAATTGTGGGTGCAAGGCATTGTGAAAGAGGAAATGGGGGATCTAAACGGTCGCACCCCTACAGCGGAAGAGGAAGCGCGTATAAACGCAAAGATTGATGCGCAGTTTGCTGACTTTAGAGATCACACCATTGATGTTGCAAGGGCTGCCGGGGGCGTTGCTGCCGCCATTGCCGGTGGCAATGTTGATGCCGGCGCCGATGCCGCTGGTAATGCCGCTGCAAATAACTTTTTGGGTAGTGCACAACGCGCTCAGATGAAGAAAGAGTTAGAAGAATGCCCTGATGATCAGTGTCGAAGAGATGTTAACGAAAAATGGTTCGAGATTGATGAAGAGCAAGATAGGATTTTTGAGATAGGTCTTGCGAAGGGTACGATTGTTGGTGCCGTAAAAGCAATAGGAAACGGAATATCTGAGACAGCTCATGACGTTAAAGAATTAGGATCGGCAATAGGAAACGGAATATATGCGACAGTTCATGACGTTAAAGAATTAGGATCGGCAATAGGAAACAGTTCAGTTGATGAGATCTATCAAAATGCCCTTCAAGGCGTTGGAACAGCAAAAGCTTGGGCCACGAGTGGGCATATATTTGATGATGTCTGGGAAGGTGCTGGTCAACTCTGGGAAGGAGTTGGTCAATTCTGGGGAGGTGTTAAGGATTCCTTTAGAGGGCGTATAGATCACATAAAGGATTCCTTTGGGGGGCATATAGATCACATACATGAAACAATGGAGAAAGGGGGGGATGGAGCATTCAGTGCTGGTGCTGAATCTGGCGAAATGCTAGGTAAACCATTAGGAGATGTGGCTTATATAGTGGGTTCTACAGTGCTTACTGACGGTGCTGTTTCAGCAGCCAAGGGAGGCGTAAAGCTTGCGGGAAAGCTTGTAGAAAAAGATCTCATCAAATTTGCTGCTAAAGCTGAAGAAGCGGCTATAACGGGAGAAACTAGTTCTGAAGTAAATACTGCGCATGTGGGGAAAGAAATCGCACAATCGCTAGAAAAAATGAGCGATGAAGCTATTGCAACTCAATATTTGGGGCAAGAGAGAAAATTCTGGTCAAAACCTATTGAGGTTGAGTTTGAAATAACTAACAAGGGAGAAAAAATTACTCAGACAAACAAAGTCTATCAGAGCGAAAAACTGTTTGATCCTAACCAGATTGTTAGTTGGACAGTCAACAAGAAAAAAGTGACAGGTACAAATATTGAAAGAATGAAAACAGGAAGAGCACCTATAGGTTTCGATAACGAGCCTATTGAATTACACCATATGCTACAAACACATGATGGTCCCATAGCAGAAGTTACAAATGCGTTTCATAATAAACATCATTCTGCTATTCACATTAATCCTAACACAATGGGATCAGCTATTGATAGGGATGCATTTGCTTTGTGGAGACAGAAATACTGGAAAGAACGTGCTAAAGGTTATGAAAATAAAGATATAGCAACTAGAAAATAACAATTTATGGAGAACAAATTATGAAAACTTACACTTTAGATGATGTTGTACAATTAATTGATAAATATAGCGATAGTATCGATTTTGGCTCTACAGATGAAGCAGTTGATGATGCACTGATTGAAAAAGCAGAGAAAACTCTTGGTTTGCAGTTTACGTCTTCCTATAAAAGTTTTTTAAAAAACTATGGAAGAGGGGAAATTTGTGGTGAGGAAATATGTAGCGTTTATGATACAAACTTTGAGATTATTCGTAGTGATGATATTGTTTATAAAAACTTAAATTATAGAAAAAATGGTTTTGCAACGCCACAGCAACTTATTGTTAGTAGAACCGATTTTGGAGAGACATTTTTCTTCGATTATTCTCAATTTCAGAATGGAGAATGTGCACTCTATTTTGATTTTCCACCCAAGAATCCACAATATTATGCAAGTAACTTCTATGAATTCCTCTGTAAAAGGATTACAGATAATTTGAAGTAAATTTCTTTGTATGGTGGTTTTACTTCCAAATTGCAATGTTAAACCACCATTATTTTTTTCTTTTCAAGAATGCAAGCATCGTTAATATTTTTAAGGGGGATCATCTATGAAAACCTATACCTTAGATGATGTTGTAGTATTAATTGATAAAGTGAATAAATATGATGATGAGATTATCAATTTTGGCACTGCAGAGGATGCGCCTGATGATATATTGATTGAAAAGGCTGAGAGAACTCTTGGTTTACAACTCACCTCGTCCTACAAAAGTTTTTTAAAAAATTATGGAGGAGGAGAAATTGGTTGCGAGGAAATTTTTAGCATTTATGGTGTAGACTTTGAAACTGTTTATGGTGGTGACATTGTCTATAATCGCTTAACAGAAATGAAAAATGGTTTAGCAAAATCACAGCAGCTTGTTGTCAGTAGAACTGATTTTGGTGAGACATTTTACTTTGATTACTCTCAGTTTCAGGATGGTGAATGTCCGCTCTATTTTGAGGTAATATCTGGAGATCCCCTTTATTATGCAAGTAATTTTTATGAATTTCTCTGTAAAAGAATTAAGGACCATGCAGGGGAAGATTTATGAAAACCTATACCTTAGCTGATGTTGTAATATTAATTGATAAAGTGAATAAATATGATGATGAGATTATCCATTTTCGTACTGAAGATGATGCAGTTGATGATCTTGTAATTGAAAGGGCTGAGAAAGCTCTTGGTTTACAATTCACATCCTCTTACAAGAGTTTTTTGAAACATTATAAAGGTGGGGACATTAGTGGTGAAGAAATCTATAGTCTTTATGAGCATCCTATAGGTGTTTCTGTTAATGACGTTGTTTTCCAAAACTTAAATGATAGAAAACGTGGTTTTACGACACCAGAACAGCTCGTTGTGAGTTATGATCTTGATGAAACCTTTTACTTTGATTATACGCAGTTTCGGGATGGTGAATGCCCACTCTATGTCATGTTTGCGGATGAGGAGTCCGAATATTACGCCAGTAATTTTTATGAATTCCTATGCAAAAGAATTAAAGTACACGCGGGAGTTGAGATACCTGATGGTGATCAACCGATTGAAAAGATTGAGCACACTCCCACTCCGCAACCTATCCCTTTTTACAAGAGTTTTTGGAAAAAACTATGGAAGAGGTGAAATTGATAGAGGAAATATGGAGCGTTACGCAAGTTTTGAGGATCATCTATGAAAACTTATACTTTAGATGATGTTGCAGTATTAATTGATAAAGTGAATAAATATGATGATGATATTATCAATTTCGGTACTGAAGATGATGCAGTTGATGATCTACTGATTGAAAAGGCGGAGAAAGCTCTCGGTTTACAATTTACATCTTCTTATAAGAGTTTTTTAAAAAATTATAAAGGAGGAGAAATTGGAGGTTATGAAATCTGTAGCGTTTATAGGGATTGTGGAATAGGTATTGCTGCTGGTGATATTGTTTTCCGCAACTTAAATAATAGAAAAAGGGGTTTTGCGACACCAGAACAGCTTATCGTAAGTAGAACAGATTTTGGTGAAACCTTTTATTTTGATTATACGCAGTTTAGGGATGGAGAATGCCCACTTTATGTCATGCTTCCATCTGAAGATTGCGAATATTACGCTAGCAATTTTTATGAATTCCTTTGCAAAAGAATTAAAGAAAGCGTGGGAGTTGAGATACCTGATGGAGACCAACCAATTGAAAAGATTGAGAACACTCCCACTCCGCAACCTATCCCTTTTTACAAGAGCTTTTGGAAAAAACTATGGAGGAGGGGCAAATGATAGGGGAAATATGGAGCGTTACGCAAGTTTTGAGGATCATCTATGAAAACCTATACCTTAGCTGATGTTGCAGTACTAGTTGATAAATATAACGATAGTATCGATTTTGGCTCTACAGATGAAGCAGTTGATGATGCACTGATTGAAAAAGCAGAGAAAACTCTTGGTTTGCAGTTTACGTCTTCCTATAAAAGTTTTTTAAAAAACTATGGAAGAGGGGAAATTTGTGGTGAGGAAATATGTAGCGTTTATGATACAAACTTTGAGATTATTCGTAGTGATGATATTGTTTATAAAAACTTAAATTATAGAAAAAATGGTTTTGCAACGCCACAGCAACTTATTGTTAGTAGAACCGATTTTGGAGAGACATTTTTCTTCGATTATTCTCAATTTCAGAATGGAGAATGTGCACTCTATTTTGATTTTCCACCCAAGAATCCACAATATTATGCAAGTAACTTCTATGAATTCCTCTGTAAAAGGATTACAGATAATTTGAAGTAAATTTCTTTGTATGGTGGTTTTATTTTCAAATTGCAATGTTAAACCACCATTATTTTTTTTAAATGAGAGAAAATTAAAATCAATATATTTCAATAGGTTAAGATTTTACAGATCTTAAAAAACAACCTATATAAAAATACAACCTATAAATTCAACTAATAATATACGTTTTGAGGGGTTTTGACGGTTTTTACACCTTCAAAACCTATAAGTAATATAAGAAAATGAATATACATAACTCTCTTTAAACAAAGCTTTTGAAAAGCATAAAGCACTCATTTTAGATTACGATATAATCTTTTAAAGGCAATTCAAAAGAAGCCTATTCACTTTAAGATGGGATTTCTTTTTAGAATAACGCATATAAACTGTCTTTTTGAGATTGTATCTAATCAACTTAACAAGAGAGGTATAGATTAATCGCTATGTTCTATACCCCTTATGAGTTTATCATACCCATTATGTGAGCATGCTTTATAAGTTATTCAGTTTCTCTTATTTCCAATTTTGGTAAGTTCTTAACGATTTTCATGGTTTCTAAACTTACGGTAATAACCCTTTGAAATAACTCTAGAGGGTAGGCAGGGTTGCCAATGGTTTCAACAGCATAGCGATTAGCATCATTAACAATGCCGCTCTTTTTATCTGTTTTAACACATTGACGTTCCATAACCCATTCAAGAGCAGGCTTTCCATTGACTATATACTCATAAGCTTTAAGAGGTATATCCGTCATGATGATATTGCTATTATAAAAAACAGTCGATTTATCCTTTTCCTTACTATTCCCAGAAAATTTCATTTCTGTAACGTAGTAAAATTCTTCGGGATTAGAGATCTCTGTCTGTTTTGGATTACCCTTTTTAAAGGTGACTGGATAAGGTTTTACAGTTTCATAATTCACGTGCAAATGACCCAGTTCACGCCCTGCTGTTACGAACTTCCAAAAATCATCAGCACTCTTTACACAAGGAATGCGAGGTAATTCTTTACATAAATTATGCGCATAACGAGCACGGTAATCTTCTGAATGAAGTAGACCGTAAACATAATAGAATAGATCATCTTTTGTTATGGTTTCATTAGGATAAGCGGCTTTAAAATGTGCTAATCCTTCATCAGTAATGGCATCACGGCGTTGTAAACCAGCTGTTTTGTTTTCCTCTATAGAATTTGTAAATAAATGGGATTGTTTCTCACTTTTACTTTTTGAAACCGTAGTATCTTCGTAAATATAGCGTGGAAAACATTGACCTTTTTCTATTGAATCTAAATTAGGCAAATCTTCAGACATAAGAACAGAAAAACCACACCTTGCTCCTACGCCTGTAATTTGAATTACTTTATTTTCAACCGCTTTTCCCATCGGAAATATCCGCGGCATTTGTAAAACCATTTCATTGAAGGTGCGATTATAATAGAGCCACTGTTGTGTAAAAGGACGATATAAACTTTGCATAAGGCATGTAGCTTCAAATTCAAAAGTATTTCCTTTTGCTAAATCTTCTTTAAGAGCGCGGCTCCAACTGATTTTTCTCGTATCTGTATTGACGAAATTGTCTACAGCATTTTTACGTATCCTAGGATCAACATGTCCATAAACATTATTAAAACGCTTTACTTCACTGTTATAGAAGGCAATCATATTACTTATGTTTTTCGCTAAAACTTCATAGCTTGAATTGTATACCCAAGCATCACGGCTAGTTACAATACCACAGGAATAAGTATCAAAAAGCTTTTTACCATGACCTTTTTTATAACTTATGGATAAAAATGCTTTAAAATTGTTATCACGTTGACCAAGCCAATCACCATGTTTATCTGGTGTGATTATTTGCCAACCTTGTTTACTTCGTGTAATGCCATCAATGCTCCTAAATTTTTTAATTGTCTTAAGCTTTTTTTCTCTTGTGTGATTATTACCAATATCATGATAGTAAATTTTACAAGGTCCAATAGCATTGGGATTTTTGATAAACAAGGTTACAGCAATACCGGTCATACTACCATTGCCAAAAATATTTTCACCTTCTTGAGCTCTTCCATTGCTTAACATATTTTTGCGAAGATCCCCCCGTAAATTAAGCACATAAATGCTCGTAAACTCTTTGGCTAAAGATTTTCGTAATCCATCCATTGTTGACTTTTCTATGTAACCAGAACCAGAAACAAAACCGATTACTCCAGCATTATCAATACGATCACTAGCCCAGCGAATGGCACGAATATAACTATCATAAAGATTTCGCATAAGGCTTGCTTTAGATTGAGCGGCGTAAGTTTCATCAATACGGTCATTTAATATCGGATAAGGCGTATTCTTTGCATTATCATTAGCACTTTTTTGACCTGTTGAATAAGGAGGGTTACCAAAGATAACTTTGATATCCAGTTTCTTTTGATGCTCTAAATATTCACTGTTTTCTTTGAATAATTTTTGCAGAAGGCTTTTCTCTTCAAGCATGCGGAATGTATCGGTTAAACCAATATGTTTGAAAGGGATATACTCACCTTTCATGATACTATGATACGTCGATTCAATGTTAATCGCTGCTATGTAATAGGCTAGCAAGACAATCTCATTTGCGTGGATATCATAACGGTATTTATATTCCATATCCTCTGGTTTGATGAGATTGGATTGTAATAGCCGTGTGATAAAGGTCCCAGTACCCGTAAAAGGGTCAAGAATAGAAACACCACGTGATCCTAGACTTTTTCCAAATTCATGACGCAACACATCATCAACAGAATGAATGATAAAATCAACAACCTCAATGGGAGTATAAACAATGCCTAATTTTTCTACTGTACGCGGAAAAGCATAACGGAAAAATTCATTGTAAAGCTCTACAATTAAACTTTGTTGTGCTTCAAGAGTGGTAATTCCACGCGTGTAAAATTTGTACACTCTTAGAAATATTTTTGAGATCTTGAGATTCTTCTTTAGGAGTAACTTTATCAAGGGCATTGAGTACACGTTGTAAAGCGCAAGATACGGGATTTTCTTGAACAAACTGATGCCCCTCAAATAAAGCATTAAAGACTGGACGCGTCACAAGATGTTGCGCAAGCATTTCAATCGCATTTTGTTCGGAGATAGTTGTATTTAAATTACTACGTAATTCGGTCATAAAATCATTAAACACCTGCCGTGTTTCAGTTTCTGATTTCGTCAAAACCTCAGTTAAGCGTGTGATATGAGTTTGAGCAAGATCACCAACATTTATTGCCCATTTTTTCCAATAGCTAGGGTCGTAAAATCTATTAACAATAGCAGCTTTAATGACATCTTTACATTTAGAAAAAAGGGGGAGTTCTCCTTGTTCTTCACATGTGTGAGAGGATTCATAAGTTGCTAACCCAATATTAAGTCCTGAATACTCTAATTTTGAGCGTATAGGTAAATCATCAATAACCGTGGTCGTATCTTCTAACGCAAGTTCTTGAGAAGCAGCAACAATTTCAAGAGCATCGCTTACGTCTTGTTTTTTGTGCATATGGTGAATTATTTTATTAAAGTTATCATCATGAGCACGTAAAGCATTGAGAACTTGCCAGATGACATTATACTTTTGGTTGTTTTCTAAGGCTATTTCCGGCGGAATATCAGCGGGTATCCCAACGGGTAGAATGATATAGCCTCTTTTTTTACCCTCTGCTCGACGCATTACACGTCCGATCGCTTGAATAATCTCAATTTGACTTTTTCGCGGGTGTAAAAATAGAACAGCATCAAGAGCGGGTACATCAACACCTTCAGAAAGACAGCGTACATTGGTAAGTACACGACAAGTATTTTCCCCCGCATCTTCCTTTAACCAGTCAAGTTGTTTTGTACGCTCTTTAGCACTAAAGGTTCCATCAATATGGGCAAGGGTACAGTTAAGAGGAGGAGTATCTTTATAGTTTTTATGAAGAGCGCGTAAAGATTCTTGCACTTTTTCTTTTTTGAATCTTTTGCATATGCGTTTAGAAGTATCAATATCTTTGCAAAAAGCTAAAGCTCTACGCATGGGCTTGGGGTCATCTTCAAGATCAAGTTTCAGATCCATTTTGGTAAGGGCTCTATAACAGCCATTAATCTTGGTCCTATCATCGAGAATAAGTTCATAATTCTTATCGGTAATAAGATGTTGAATGGATTGACTTACTTCTTCTTCGTTGACAACTAATATGATAACTTTACAAGGTGATAACAGCTTATCCTCTAAAGCACGTGAAAAGTTGTAAGTGTAAAGTTGTTTGCCATAGAGTTTTTCATTATCCATGGACACCAAAACGTTATTGGATAAGAAAGCATTCCTTTTCAGCTTGTCACTAAAGATCTTTGGGGTTGCTGTCATGTAGAGGCGTTTTTTGCCTCGAATAATGCTATTGTCATGAACCTTGATAAATTCAGATTCATGCTTTTCTGTTCCCAACACAACACCAGTTGTTCTATGGGCTTCATCACAAATGATCAGATCAAATTCAGGTAACCCATGGGTATTTTGTGCATCCGAAATCACTTGGATAGAATGATAGGTTGAAAAGATGACCGTCATTGCATCTGCTAGGTTTTCACAAGCTTCTTTGGCAAGGGCTTTCGCATCTGTTGTAGCAGGGAGAACAAGATCTGATGTTTCCATGCCAACAATATCATCTTGGTTTTTACGACGCTTGCCTACTTTCGTATCAGAACAAACCGCAAAGGAACGCAACGGGACTTGTGCATCGGCTGTCCATTCACGGATTGTTTGCGAAACTAAAGCCAGAGAAGGAACCAGAAACAACACACGCTTGCCTGTTCCTGCTATGGTTTCTGCTATCTTAAGGCTAGTGAAAGTCTTCCCCGTTCCACATGCCATAATCAGCTTGCCACGATCTGCTTCTTTTAACCCTTCACAGACTTTCTTGATGGCTTCTTCTTGATGGGGACGAGGCTCTTTTGTTGATTTCAGAACAACTTCTTTTTT
>NZ_JBHIRR010000027.1:0-9521 GCF_042197325.1 Bartonella sp. AA16NXGY
TCCGCGTTCAGAAGATAAGGTTCCTGTGTTTCCGTAAGTATAGAGGAAGAAACCGGTTTGTTTTTCTTCTTCTTTTCCTAAGACAGATGTTCTGATATTGGCTAAAAGCGCGTTTTGTTTAGCCATATCGGTTAATCCACTATAGAAGAGAGCATTTGGCATGACTAAGTAACTGGCCGTTTGTGCTACAGGGACGATCACACTTGGACCAGAACCAGAATCCGTTTCAAGAATTTCTTTATGTAAGCGGAAATCCCAGAAATTTTCATTCTTTTCATCAAAGAGGCTTTGTGCAACATCGGCTGTACCGTGGCTTGACTCTGGTCCATAGGCCGTTAGCGTATATTTATAAGGCAAACGATTTCTTGTGGTATAGCCATTTACGAGTTTGAAAGAGTCTTCTCGTGCTTTTCCAGATACTTGAATGAGCGAGAGGCCACCTATATTGGAAGGATCAGCAGCATTGACTACACTACTTTCATCTCCTGAATCGCTTTTGATATAAACTGTTGTGGAGCCTGAGACATCACCGTGGATCAGAAGTCTATCGGTTTTTTGATCGGCACTTGCTACGCCATCACTCCAAGCAATGTTGAAGTAAATCTTTGCGTCACCAGAGGCGTTGTAGACTTCTTGCGTATCTGGTTTACCAGAACCTATATGCAATGTGTGATAATGATCTTCTGTTGGTCCATTAAAGATAATAGAGCTGTTATCGAGATTAAGCGTAGAAATATCGGAACGAGATCTTTGAGCAATATCAAGCAGATTGCCATCATCATCTTTTTCTTTTGTACTGGTCTTTAGTGTCCATGTTGTCTTGTTTTTTAGATCAAAATGTACATTTCTGTCTTTAGCAATATTCGCTCTGCCCTCTAGAGTAGACTGATCAGCGCTTAAGGTGAAGGTGCCATTGGAGATCGCTTTAACCTCTTTATTGTTCCAATAATTGTCATTTTTCCAAGATTTTGGATCTTCGAAAAGACCATCTCTTAACAATACATCAGCATGGATTTCTGAATTTTTGAGATTTGCTGTACCGATTGATAAAGTTGGAATATCTTCCATGTTTGTGTTAGTAAAAGCTCCAACAAAAATTCCTGTGCCATTTTCAACGTGAATATCTGCATTGGTTAAATTGATTTCACTGCTTTTACGTTTTTGTGGATCATCTGGATAATCTAGATCAGGATTAGAGAGAGCTATAAATTGCAAACCAGCAACTCCTGCTATCATAGAAGTATTCACGACATCAATATGTCCGTTAAATGCCGCCCATAGTGCAACTTTTTTTGCTTCTATTTTATTTTTTATTGTATTCTCTGCTGCTCCAATATAACCATTCGTCATCTTAATTGTGCTATTATTTCCTGCAAAAAGACCAACATCAAAATTTTGAATGATTGTTTTACCATTTAATTCGATTGCACTATCAGTTTCTGCAACGTTTACACCAACGGTCATTGTTTTATTTTCACTACCAGTTATTGTTAAATCTCCGCTAATGATTTTACTTCCACCGTCTGCATAAAACCCTTCATCGACATTTTGAATGGTTGTTTTGCCCATTAACCTAACTTCACTACCAGAGTCCGATGTCCATATACCAGTGCGTTCGTTGTCGGAGCCTTCAAGTGCTTCACCACCGATTATCGATAAGTTTTCGCTAATGATTTTACCACCGTTAACTGCTCCAAGGCCGTCCAAAGTATTGTTAATTATTGTATCACCATGCAATTGAATTGTGCTGTCATTGCCACTTACAAATACACCGCTTCCTTTTCCCTCTGTTGTTAGAGCAACATCTGTGGCATCAATATGCCCACCGTTGATTGCGAATAACGCTGTTTTGTTCGCGGCTACGGATCCTCCCGTCATTATGATCTTAGATCCTGAACCGTCTGCAAGGAGTCCTTCGCCATTAGATGATATAATGTTAGCATTGTTTTTTAAGATAATCGTACTGCTGGCTTCGGCGCTTCCTCCTACATCATGTCCACTAAATGATCCTCCTGAGACCGTTATTGTTGAGTGATCATTTGCAACTATACTGGCGGCTGCTTGAGTCACTGTTACATCTTTTAAAGTGACGGTACTTTTATCTGCTTTTATTCCAAAGTTCAGTAACGCATCGTCTTTATTATTCGATATCTTCACACCTTCTAGCTTGTTTTCACCGCTGTTACTGTTTAAAAAGCCGGCACCAACTAGAGAAGTTTTAATGGTCCCTCCAGTCATGTTTATTGCGCCACCATCGTTTGTTGTAAGTCCAATTTCACTATTACTAATCGTTGTTCCTTCAAGCAATTCAACTACACTGCCTTCGCCATTAGAAAATACACCAGACGATATATCTTCGTCACCTAGAGATACATCTGTAACATTTAGAGACACATTTGTGACCGTAATATGTCCACCATTTTCAGCAACCAATGCATTACCTTTCCCCGTGACGGTTCCTCCCGTCATGCTGATGGTGGAGTTTGAACTATTTGCATAGAGTCCAATGTTATCAGATGATGTAATGTTTGCATTGTTGGTTAAAGTGATGGCGCTGCCGTTTTGAGCAGATATTGTTGTATTTTGTGCATGAAATGATCCTCCTGAGGCTGTTATTGTCGAGTGATCATCTGCAACTAAGGCATTGGTTGCTTGCATGACGGTTACATCTTTTAAAGTGACGGTACTTTTATCTGCTTTTATTCCAAAGTTCAGTAACGCATCGTCTTTACTATTCGATATCTTTACACCTTCTAGCTTGTTTTCGCTGTTGTTACTGTTTAAGAAGCCAGCACCAACTAGAGAAGTTTTAATGGCTCCTCCAGTCATCTTGATTGCACCATCGTTTAGTGCTTGAAGCCCGAGTGCACTATTACTAATAGTTGTATTTCCAAGTAATTCAATTACACTGCCTTCACCAACAGAAAATACACCAGACGATATATAGTCGTCACTTGGAGCCACATCTGTGACAGTTAGAGCTACATCTGCAACAATAATATGTCCACCATTTTCAGCAACCAATGCATTACCTTTCCCCGTGACAGTTCCTCCCGTCATTGTGATGGTGGATTTTGAACCTTCTGCATAGAGTCCAACATTATCAGATGATGTAATGTTTGCATCATTGGTTAAAGTGATAGTGCTGCCGCTTTTAGCAGATATTGTTGTATTTTGTGCATGAAATGATCCTCCCGAGATTGTTATTGTCGAATCATTCTCTGCAAATATACCGGCGGCTGCTTGAGTCACTGTTACATCTTTTAAAGTAACGGTACTTTTATCTGCTTTTATCCCAAAGTTCAGTGGCGTATCGTCTTTATCACTCGATATTGTCACATTTTCTAGTTTGTTTTCATGACTGTTACTGTTTAAGAAGCCAGCACCAGCTGCAGAAGCTGTAATGGTTCCTCCAATCATCTTGATTGCGCCATCATTTTGGAATGCAAGCCCGATTGCACTACCACTAATTGTGGTCTTTCCAAGCAATTCAATTACACTATTTGCGCCATTAGAAAATACACCAAATGACTTATCGCTATCATTTGTTTTTAGGGTAACATCTGTAACAGTAATATGACCACCATCTTCAGCAACCAAAGCACTCGCTTTTCCCGTGACGTTTCCTTCTATCATTGTGATGGAGGAGTTTGAATCTTTAGCATATAATCCAACATCATCAGATGATGTAATTTTTGCACCGTTTGTTAAAGTGATGGCGCTGCCGTTTTGAGCAGATATTGTTGCATTTTGTGCATGAAATGATCCTCCCGAGATTGTTATTGTCGAATCATGATCTGCAAATATACCGGCGGCTGCTTGAGTCACTGTTACATCTTTTAAAGTGACGGTACCTTTATCTGCTTTTATTCCAAAGTTCAGTGGCGCATCGTCTTTACCACTCGATATTGTCACATTTTCTAGTTTGTTTTCACGGCTGTTACTGTTTAAGAAGCCAGCACCAGCTGCAGAAGCTGTAATGGTTCCCCCAGTCATCTTGATTACACCACCGTTTTGTGCTTGAAGCCCGATTGCACTATCACTAATCGTTGTCTTTCCAAGTAATTCAATCATGCTACCAAGGTCATCAGAAGCTACACCAAGTCCATCACCATTTGTTTTTAGGGTGACATCTGTAACAGTAATATGGCCACCGTATGTTGTCGTTACTGCTTCCTCTTTCGCTGTAATGCTCCCTCCTGTCATTTCGATGATGGACTTTGAACCTTCCGCATAGAGTCCAGCATCGTTATATGATGTAATTTTTGCACCGCCAGTTAAAGTGATGTTGCCGCCGTTTTGAGCAAATATTGCTGCTTTTTCTGCATCAAATGATCCTCCTAAGACGTTTACTGTGGAATCATATGCATCTATGGCAGTTTGTGCTTGCGTCACTGTTACATTATTTAAAGTGACATTACTGTTAGTTGCCTTGATTCCATTGATTAGTGGCGCATCATCTTTCCCACTTGATGTCACTACATCTTTCAGTTCGTTTTCTTTGCTCTTGCTATCTAAAAAGAATGCACCAACTTTGGACGCTGTAATGCTTCCCCCAGTCATTGCGATTGCGCCACTTTCTTGTGTTTTTAACCCGATTGTCGCATCATTGATCTTTGTATCAGATAATTCAATCACACTGTTTTCACCTTGAGACAATGCGCCGAATCCACTCTCAATTTTAGTACCCTTATTATATGCAGGGTTATCCCCTTCTGTAGTAGGTGCACTTGTGGTATCTTCCTTAGCTGTTAGAGTACCACCCGTGACTTTAATATGACCACCGTCGTTTGTATACAATGCTGCGTCTTTTCCAGTTACGCTTCCCCCAGTCATTTTTATGGTGGTATTTTCATCATCGGCATGGAGTCCGTTACCATTAGATGAGGTAATGTTAGTACCGCCATCTACAGTAATGGTGGTGCCGCCCATAGCATATACGCCATCCATTTTACCTTCGAATGATCCTCCGGATACTATAACTTGAGAAACGACATCCGCAAGTATACCAGTTTCTGCTTGCTTAACTGTTACATTTTCTAAAGTGATAAAACTTTCGTTGTTTATTTCTATTCCAAGGAGTGATGATGCTTCATTTTTATTATCTGATATCACTACATTTTGTAGTATATTTCTACTATTCTTACTATCATCAATATAAACACCAGTTTGAGAAGCTGTAATGTTCCCCCCAGTCAGGTTGATGTTAGCGCCGTCTTTTACAGAAATACCAAAACGAACATCAGAATCAGTGCCTTGAATATTTAAGCCATTTAATTCAAGCGCACTGTTAGCACCTTCAACTGTTACAACATATTTATCGCTACTTGTGTCTGTATTTGTGTTTTTATTTCCAGTTACAGTTACAGTACTGCCGGTGATTTTTCCTTTGTCTTTTACATAAATAGTCTCGTACGTTTTTCCGGATATATCTTTTTCTTCGTTGGCAACGTCAAGAGTTTCAGCATGTGCAGTGAACTGGATGTTGAATAGTATGATAGCAGCCGCAGCCGTGCATGATAAAAGGGATGTTTTATACACCAGTATTCTCCTTATGAGAGCCCCCAAATATTCATTTCCCCGCAAACTTCATAAGAAGAAGTGAAAATGGATAGTTGTTATTAATTTCGATAATTGTCTTTATTTGGTAAGATATTTTTGGTTTTTTGTCAAAATTAAAAAACAAATGATATTAAATTTGTATTAATTTATATTTAACACACAATGTGTTTGTAATTATTTATATTATATAATTAAATTTATTGTAAATCTATATTATAGAAATTATAAATATTATTATAATACTTACATAAGTTATATTATTTTTTATAAAGTAATAATAGTATTTTCTGTAATACTTCTGCATTTTTATAACTTATCAAAGTAAGTTATGACGGTAATACTCAAACACTATTGCTAGCACTTTTGATTATTTATACCTTATTTATCATAATATTCTAATATATTTGATCTTGATATCCAAAGGAGTTGGGTGCTCTAGTATAAGAATACATTTTTTCTCCTGTTGGGGATATTTTAATAGTATACGACTAAGTTTTTATAAGCTGTTGATGTATCGATGACATTTGAAAGAGCCAGAGCCCAAGCTTATAAATCTTAATCAATGAAGATGCTTCAAGTTGAAGGCTTGAAATCAACAGTGCTTTTATATCATCAAAGTGCACCTTCATTGAAGGATTATTGCTTTTATTATTTCGAATTTTTGACATATTTTTGACAATAAAATCTAAAAAAATTGTCTCTGATGAATTTTTTAATATAAAAAATATGTAACGTTTTTATGGTGATAGGTTTATGAGATATAAAGTTGAATTGGTAATCACCGTGATTGCTTTTACTCTCTCTGGTTGTTTTAATCTTGATGCTGAAAAAATAAAAAGAGACAAGAGTCCTTATCATGATGCATTCATGGATTGGTCGATGAAAGAAAAGTCTCTTACAAAAAATTATACTGCTATCATTATGGCTGATCCGCAACCGTGGCGTTTAAACTCTGGTGATGCCAATGGAATATCAAACAGAGAGCCATGGTTAAAGATAAATGAGCAGGTTGCTGGTGTGATAAAAGCGCACAAAGCTGCATTCCATATTGTCAATGGTGATCTGACGGAGTTTGCACAACAAAAAAACTATGATGATTATGAAAATGTTTATAAAACTCTTGGAGCACCTGTCTATGAGGGGCTAGGGAATCACGATTATGCCAATAATGTTGGTAATTGTACAAATCCTCAAGAATTCAGCTTTTACAAAGATGCTTGTGCTATAAGTGCAGTTTCAAGAATGGTATCGGAAATCAAAAAATACCGTAGTCAATTATCGCATTTCAATGCAGATGTTACTGAAAGTTTGGTTCCCATTTCGGGTGGAAATATTCGCTCGATAAGGGGGAGTTTGAGTTATTCTTGGGATTATGGAGATGTTCACTATGTGCAGCTTCACAATTATCCAAGCTATACGGTTGGTTTGAAGGGGCAGTCTACAGAAGTGCAAATCAATAAATCTTTAGATTGGCTTAGGAACGATTTAGCTGCTGCTGATGCAAGAGGTAAAGTGACAATCATTAATTTTCATGATGCGCGTGCTGCTTCCATTGATGGTGAATCCTTTTTTATTCGTAAAAAGAATGCTAAAGATTTGTCGGTCTTTAAGTCAATTATTACCTCTCATAATGTTAAAGCAATCTTCGTGGGTCACACGCATTATCAGTCTTATTGCCGTGCGAAAAATGATAAGGTTTTTGGAAATATCCCTATCTATACAGCTGGTGCGCTTTTTAATGGAGATTATTACCTCATAGATGTGAAAGGCAAGACCATTCACGTTAAAGCCTATAATGGAGAAATAGGAAAACCGCTTTTAATTAAAGATCTTGGTGTTATAGGGAAAGACACCCAATTTTCGGCAAGTTGCAGTAAGTTATAATAGGATTTGTTTCTTTGTCTTAAAGCATGAGGGAAAAAACGTATTATATGTGCGGACTTGAAGAGCAGTAGGAGTGTCTAAATGTTACTTAGAAATAGAGTGAAAAATCAGACATCTTTTTTATATCTTTTTCAAAGCTGTTAAGATTTCAGGTTATACGCTATAAGTGCAATGATTTAATGTGAACTGAGCTTTAATACAAAGCAGAATAATGGTTTGTTATTCTATTTTTTCTTTTTAGGCTTTCATCTTTGAAGAAAGGGGAGTTTGTCAAGGGTGTGTTCATAATTTGCTAGCACATGTTGTCCAGAATTATCAAGAAGGCTGTTTCTATTAGTTTGTTGCGGTATAATTATCAAGTTATGCCCTTTGTTAGAGTTTATAATATCTACTCATGGGCAACTCTTTTCTTTTTCATAAGAAAAGCTTTTTATTTTGATCAATTTTTTACTTATAATCTTCAAACAATTGATGTTTTGTGATGCTATATAATTTCTCTTGATTAACCGTATGAACTTTTAGTTGTATTACAATTTTATCTTCTTCTTTTATACGTAAGTAAATCGTTACAATAATATGATACAAATATTGGAGTCTGTTTATAGCTGTTATGGTCTCATGCAATTATCCTTAGATGACTCTCACGTGTTTTGGCAGTTTTATCTTTGCTTTGAGAGAGGTGTAAAAAGGGGATTTTAAGAAGTTCCAGTTTAGAAAGAGCTTTTTTGCCCGCGAAAAGCTCTCTGATGCTGCCAAGGCTGGTATGGAACAAGCGGGCGAAGATCTGGCTAATTCGATTGTCGATGGCTTTATGTCGTCTATCTCACAATTGATGGATTTTTGTAAATCTTTGCCTAGCCGCATTAAGGGGTGGATTGGTTCCATTGATGTAAGAGAGTTTTTGCCAAGTTTTTTGGGGGGTAAAACAGCCATCCAACCCATCGTGCAATTTGCGGGGGCTTCTCCTGTAAATTCATCTGCGAGAGAGCAAAGAGACAAAGACCGTTCCCCCATCACACACAATCAAAATGTCACAGTGCATGTTAATGGGGCGCGTGAACCCATGGCCACTGGTCGTGCGGTTGCCCATGCTTTGCAACGGGCACGTGCCAATGCGCTGCATGGGGGAACAGAATGAGGGGAGGGAGCCTATGAGAGATCCTTTGATGATGTTAGGACCGCATCAATTTTATGTGGATTGGCTAAATTTCCAATCCTTTGAAGAAGAGTTTTCTGCCTCATGGGTTTGTATGGAGCGTTTTGGCAAGGCACCCAGTTTGCAATTTACTGGCTATGGCAATGATGCAAAGACCATTCATGGAGTTTGGTTTCCAGAAGAATTTGGTGACCGGGTAGCGATAGATGCCATCACTACAACTATTCGAAGAGCAAAGCCGGTCCAGATGCTTCGTTGGATTAATGATACGACCTATAGTGTCCTTCTCCATGGATCCGTAGTAATCACCACGATCAATAAAGACCATGACTATATCAGTCGCTCTGGTCAATCCCAGCGCATCCGCTATTCCATTACGCTCTTGCCCTTTTTTAATGGCGGAAAACCACAAGGACAATACCAAGAGAGACAAATCCAAGTGGGACAAACTTTATGAAGATACCAGAAAAACATGTTGTTGTAGAGCTAGAGGATATGAGCCTCGATCTCCTTTGCTTTCACCATGTCATGGCTGTGTTAGGGGACCGTTCTCAAGTTGGGGGACTAAACGGCTATTTAGAAGCCACACTGGAAGCCAATCCAGAGATTGCCAAATATGGTGTGTTTTTACCACGGGGCTTAAAGGTCATTCTGCCTGAATTTGTTAGCCAAGAGAAGAATAGTGTGGTGAAAAGGCTATGGGATTAAGGCGTTCACATCCTTTTATTGAGGTGAGGGTGGGGGATAAGCTTGTTCATGAGGTTTTTTACCAGCGTCTTTTAACCGCAACCATTACGGACCATACCGGTAATGAAGCCGATACATTTGAAGCAGAGTTTGATGATAGTGGCAATGATTTAGAGGTTCCCTCAAGCAACAGCACTCTGCAAGTGATTTTTGGCTATGAGAACAGCATCAG
>NZ_JBHIRR010000028.1:0-8744 GCF_042197325.1 Bartonella sp. AA16NXGY
GCATATAGCTGGTTACCCGCTACAGCATCCGTTGACGTTCTACTAATGTCTCCATTTTTAAGAGACGTAATCTTGCTGCTCTCTTCCCCATGCGTTGCTACAAACGCACCTTTAGACTTATCCCACAACAAGGCGTCAGCTTGAGCAGTGGTAATGCCCTTTTCAATCTCTTCGGTAATTTCATCCTTAACATTATCGATTTTATCTTTAACATTCTCAAATGAATCACCAACACCAGAAAAGGCAGAGGCGACATCGTTATAACTCGAGGCAGTAACACTGCCATCAGATGAAAACTTTTTAACCGTGAATGTAGGCGCACTCCAAGTTCCATTCTCATACTTAGCTTTACCACCTAAAGTCTTCGCAACACCGCTCCCTAGTGCATATAGCTGGTTACCCGCTACAGCATCCGTTGACGTTCTACTAATGTCTCCATTTTTAAGAGACGTTATCTTGCTGTTCTCTTTACTGTCCCCATGCGTCGCTACAAACGCACCTTTAGACTTATCCCACAACAAGGCGTCAGCCTGAGCAGTGGTAATTTCATTGGTAATCTCTTTATGTAAATCCGTGAAAGAAGTTCCTACACCGGCAAACGCTGAAGCCACATCTGTATAGCTCTCCTCACTCTCAGTTCCATCAGATTTTACTGTTTTAACCGTGAACTTAGGTTTGCTCCATTTGCCATCCTCATACTTAGCTCCTCCACCTAAAGACTTCGCAACATCGCTCCCTAGAGCATATAGCTGATTACCCGCTACAGCATCCGTTGACGTTCTACTAATGTCGCCATTTTTAAGAGACGTTATCTTGCTGTTCTCTTTACTGTCCCCATGCGTCGCTACAAACGCACCTTTAGACTTATCCCACAACAAGGCGTCAGCCTGAGCAGTGGTAATTTCATTGGTAATCTCTTTATGTAAATCCGTGAAAGAAGTTCCTACACCGGCAAACGCTGAAGCCACATCTGTATAGCTCTCCTCACTCTCAGTTCCATCAGATTTTACTGTTTTAACCGTGAACTTAGGTTTGCTCCATTTGCCATCCTCATACTTAGCTCCTCCACCTAAAGATTGTGCAACTTTATCACCTAGAGCATGAAGCTGATTACCCGTTACAGCATCCGTGGAACCATCCTTAATGACGCCATCTAAAAGAGATGTAAGCTTGCTATTGCTTTTGCTATCTTTCTCTCCATGCGTCGCTACAAAGGCATGTGCAGTGTCGCTCCATAATAAAGCATCACCATTAACCGCTTGAGTAATATTACTTAGTTTTTCATCAAACTTTTTAACCTCATTAGACAGATGTGTGTTCACATTCTTGACACTCGTATCAAGACCCGCAAAGGCACTACCAACATCATTGAAGCTCGTCTTTCCCACATCACCATCTGCAGAAATATTAGAGATCTCGTAAGTCGGAGCTGTCCATGTGCCATTCTCATACTTAGCTTTACCACCTAAAGACTTCGCAACACCGCTCCCTAGTGCATATAGCTGGTTACCCGCTACAGCATCCGTTGACGTTCTACTAATGTCTCCATTTTTAAGAGACGTAATCTTGCTACTTGTATTCTCTTCACCATGCGTCGCTACAAAGGCATTCGCCGTTTGGCTCCAGATTAAAGAATCACTCTTTTCACCAGCAATTTCTTTGCTAATCTCATTTTTAATATTCGTGATAGAATCACCAACACCGGCAAAGGCAGACGCGACACTGTCATAAGTCGAATCAGTAACATCACCATCAGGATTAAATCGCTTAACCTTGAATGTAGGAGCATTCCACGTGCCATTCTCATACTTAGCATTACCACCTAAAGATTGTGCAACTTTATCACCTAGAGCATGAAGCTGATTACCCGTTACGGCATCCGTGGAACCAGCATTAATCGAACCATCTAAAAGAGATGTAAGCTTGCTATTACTTTTGCTATCTTTCTCTCCATGCGTCGCTACAAAAGCATGTGCAGTATCGCTCCAATGCAAGGAATCACTCTTTGCTTCAGCAATATCTTTGCTAAGTTCATTCTTAATATTCGTGATAGAATTATTCATATTTACGAAAGAAGTTCCTACACCAGCAAACGCTGTTGCTACATCATGATACTCTTTATCTTCTGTTTTGCCATCTTCTTTGACGCTCTTAACCGTGAATGTAGGTACACTCCAAGTTCCATCCGCATAACTAGCATTACCACCTAAAGATTTTGCAACCCCAGTGCCTAACGTATAAAGCTGGGAACCATTAACGGCATCGGTTGACGTTTTTGAGAGCTCACCAGGAGAAACATCCAAAAGACGCCGTGTCTCACCTTTACTACTCCGAATAGTTATTTGAGTTAATGGTGAGGTACCAGCAATAGTTATTATCTTTTCATCGTCCGCTCGGACTAGTTCACGAGATAAGCTTCTTATAAGAGAAAAGTTGTCTGTATTTTTATGCAGATCATCACCGTGAGATGGATTATCTTGTTTTCCCCCAATAGCATGGGGTTTCTTTATCTCAACAATCTGATGATTTAAACCTGCCAAATCACTATTAGTGCCAGAAAATGCATCCGCAACACTTTTATAACCTTCTACATTCTTATAACCTTCCGTACCTGCAAATGCAGTATCAAAAGCAGCTTTAGTCTGAAACTTAATATTAAGACTTAAGTTCTTGGGGGCATCCTCCCCCTCCACAAATGCAGAGCCACTATCTCTATACAATTTACTGCCAACTACATAGGCTGGCGGTATACCTTTAAGCGCATTTGTACCACCACTAAAGTCGTTTGATATGTTATTTAAAATCTGAGTAGCAGCAGCAACAGGAGAAACATTTGATAAAAATATAATCACTGAAGCCAATGAAAGCGCTTTAATAAAAAGCCATCGATAAAACGAGCAAGAATCTTTACAATCATTCACCACTAGCGCTTTTGGTGTGGTATATAATTTTTTCATAACAAATTCTCCAAATAGGAAAGACATATTTAGAACATTAAAAAGTCATATTTCAGTGTTAGGAGTGATTAACGACGTGATTTTTTTGTTCTTTATAAAGTTTGAGTTTGCCGCAGAGGCGAACAGAAGTAATTAGAAGTCTAGCAAGGTTGCAATCAATCTTGATAAACGATGTGGTTAATGGGTTTTTTATTTTTTCCGCCTTTAAGAAGGGTGTTTTTTTTGCAACAAAACTCCTGGATGAGGGTGAAAAACAGGTATGAAGAAGACATACTTGCACCCTATTGTTAGGTCTGCGGTTTATAGTTTTAAAAGTAAAAGAGTTCATTTTATATGATTAAGAAGCTGTAAGGTATTATTAGGGGAAAAGTTTAAGTTGTTGGCTGAATGATTTAGAGTACTTGTTGTGAAATCATTACGCTTTTATCGCGGGGATAAGCGGCATACTCTTGAGCTTTAGAGTAAAATGAGGATGATTGTGTGTGTTGTTCATAATCAACTGCCCCCCCTTGCGAGCATTTTTCTGTTTTTGCCAAAATGAGTCTTACTAAAGAATATTTTGTGATGTTATAGACTATTGAGTGAAATAGCAAGAAGAAAATGAATTTAATTATTTTTACAGAATGAGTCTTTCCGATTTATATAACCGTGAAATATCCTTATAACTTTAAAACTCATAGATTCCATGCACTATAGACTTGTCTAGAGATTCTGTTTCATAGTTTTATTTAAGTGTCCCATTTTGATCAAAATGAGTCTTACTAATAATTGCTGCTGTTGCGTGCCTCATGATTGCTACTGCTATGTACAGAGCAAATAAATAAAATAATAAAATAGGATTTTCAAATTTTTAAACGTATCCCCCAATGGATATTTTCTATCAATGAAATTATAGAACGTACAGTTTTAAAATACTGCGCAATTACGCACTGAGAGTACTACTCTGTATTTGTAAAATTTTTGTTAAAGTGCTTTACTTCTTACTAAAATCAATCTCACTAAGATTATTACTATAGAATACATTGGTATAAGAATTTAATTATTATAAGACTTTATAAATATACTACTCTATGGCCTTCTCTGTAAAATATTACTTCTCTATAATATAAAATTTCGCCCCTGTCTAAGAAGACAAGGGCGAAACTTCGCTTAAATTGTAGTTTTTCATATTCTCTGGTGTTATTTTAATTTCAGAGTTATTCCACCACCTACACCCCACTGACCGCCAGCACTGGTTGCTGATAGATTAGAACGAATCTTGCCATCTTCAGATGTATAACCTGCACCAATCGCAAAGGCAGATTGTCCACGCCAAAAACCGCCACCAAATGAAACACTCACAGATCCTGGGTCATCGAAGTAACGTAAGTTAGAGACTGCCAAACCAATCGCTGCTGCTTGCCTTGCCTCTTTGCGCACATTCGTAATATCATAACTTAGTGCGTCAAACTTCATATCGGTATAGGATTTTGCCTCGTTAACACCATTATTGACTTGATCGTCCGTATACTTTTTCGCACTTTCAAGAGTAATCTTCATCTGCTCCGCGGTATGATCGTATAACTGACCACCATTCACTGCGTCCTTAGAGCCATGTTCAATTTTTCCATCTTTAACATTAGTAATCAAAACAGGCTCACTGTCATCGACACCTTTTAGAGTGATGCTACTGATTTTCTTTCCGCTATCATCGGTATCATAGCTAACCGCAACATTCACCTTGTTTTCAACTTCTGTTACCCTGTCTGTAACGCTGTCTACCTTTTTTTCAACGCCAGTTACCCTGTTACTCATCTGTGAAAACTGATTGTCAGTCACCTCATAAGTTGACTTTTCTAAAATTTCACTAGGAGCAACAGTTACCGTGGTTGAATTATCCGCCTCATCTATGGCGCTTTCTTCCTCATCTATGGCAAGAGGTAAGCTTCTTAGAAAACGTGCGCTTCTCATAAAAGGAAAGCCTTTTGAAATAACATCCGAAGGATCACCATTTTGTGGTTTACCCTCTGTTTCACCAATACCGTTCATAACCCGCTCATTTAAACCTGCCAAAGCACTATTAACGCCAGCAAATGCATCTGCAACATTAGTATAGTTTTTCTCAGTTTCCTTACCATTCTTATCAAAGGCTTTAACTGTGAAAGTCGGAGCACTCCAATTTCCACCTTTATATCCAGAACCACCACCGAAATAAGTAGCAATCTGGTTGTTTATCGAATAGAGCTGAGAACCAGTTATAGCATCAGTCGACGTTTCTGAAATCTCACCAGCAGCAATATCAAAAAGACGCCGGCTTTCACCTTCACTACTCATAAAACTTACTTGTTTTAATGGTGATTTAGGAGCAACAGTTATCGTAGTTGGAACCTTCACATTACCTAAAGCACTAGGTAAGCTTCTCATAAAAGGAAAGCCTTCTGAAATAATATCATTCAAATCACCGTCTTGATGGGTGTGTTCCTTTTCTTCAATACCAGGCTTATTCTTTATCTTAACAATCTCCTCATTCAAACTTGTGAAAGCACTATTAACGCCAGAAAACGCATCTGCAACATTAGTATAGTTTTTCTCAGTTGCATTACCATCCTTATCAAAGGCTTTAACTGTAAATGTAGGAGGTGACCATTTTCCATCTTTATAGCCAGCACCACCGCCAAAATAACTTGCAAATGCCTGAGCCATCAAATAAATTTGACCACCATTTACTGCTTCGGTCGATGTTGCCGTAAATGCACCCCCTTTAACACCAGAGATAACTCGTGGAAAATTAATACCGTTTGCAATATCTATTCTATCACCACCCTTGTCTCCACCAATCGTAATAAGCCCAGCGCTATTTTGCTTAACAAAACTATCACCTGTCACACTTTCGATCTTTTGATTAAGATTCGTAAAAGAACTACTTACACCAGAAAGCGCATCCCCAACATTCTTATAGTTCTTTTCAGTCCCACTACCATTTTTATCAAAAACCTTAACTGTAAAAGTAGGAGCATTCCAGTTTCCATCTTTATCATATCCAGCATTATCACTAAAATAGCTAGCAACTACATTGCTCATGGCATAAAATTGAGAGCCATTTATCGCATCAGTCGATGTTGCTGTAATCGAACCAGCCTTAACACCCGCAAGAGTCCGTGCCACATTATCAACATTTGCTATATTTACCTGGACCCCTCTTACTTTTCCACCAATGGTAATAAGTCCGGCATCATCTTGCTTAACAAGATCATCACCTGTCCCATTAATGACTATATTCTCAATCTTTTTATCAAGATTTGTGAAAGAACCACTTACGCCAGTAAAGGCATCCGCAACATTAGTATACTTCTTTTCAGCTCCATTACCATCCTTATCAAAGACCTTAACTGTAAAAGTAGGAGCACTCCAGTTTCCATCTTTATAGCCAGCACCACCGCCAAAATAGCCTGCGACTACATTGCTCATGGAATAAAGTTGAGAACCATTTATCGCATCAGTGGACGCTGCTGTAATCGAACCAGCCTTAACACCCGAAAGAGTCCGAACTGCATTATCAACGTTTGCAATGCTTACCTTAGTTCCACTTACTTCTCCACCAATGCTAATAAGCCCCGTATCATCTTGCTTAACAAGACTATTACTTGCTACCTTAATATTTTCAATCTTTGCATCAAGATTCGTGAAAGAACTACTTACGCCAGTAAAGGCATCCGCAACATTCTTATAATCCTTTTCAGCTCCATTACCATTTTTATCAAAGACCTTAACTGTAAAAGTAGGAGCTATCCAGTTTCCTTTTCTATCGTATCCAGCACCACCGCCAAAAGAGATCGCAGTACTGATGCCTTGGGAAAAAAGCTGAGAACCATTGACTGCATCATACGAGATTGGCGAAACCCAACCATCAGCAACACCAGTAAGAGTCCTCAATCCATGAGAGCTATTTGCGATAGTTATTCTATTACCACCTACGTCCGCACCAATTGTAATAAGCCCTGAGCTATCTTGCTTAACAAGCTTATCATACCTGGTTTCAGCGACATAATTCTCCAAACCATACAGCGCAGAACCAACATCTCTATATATTTTACCGTTAATTATATAGGTTGGCGCAATACTTTTACGTATATTTGTACCTCCGCCAAAATACTGTGCTACATTACCCCAAAGATCACAAGCAAAAACAGGAGAAGCATTTGATAAAAAGACAGCTACTGACACTAATGAAAGCGTTTTAATAAAAGGTAATCGATAAGACGAGCAAGAATTTTTTAAATTACTCACTGCTAGCGTGTGTGGTGTGGTATATATTTTTTTCATAATAAATCCTCTAAGTAAAAAAAGATATTTAAAACATCAAAAAGACATATTCCGGTGCTACTCAGCTCCAGAGATTGTTTTTTCTTGTTTTATAAAAGATTAGGGTTGTCATAATGCGGAAGAGGACTATCTAAGATATCAATGAGATAGAAGTCGACGTTGATCGATAGTCCAATTAATGTGGTTTTTATTTATCCCCTTTAAGGAGGGGTGTTTTTCTTCAGCAGAGCCTTTAAATTTAAAGGTGAAGAAAGGTGAAAAAAGTGTAGAAAAAACATATTTGTGTACTATTATTAGGGGTTGCGTATTTAAGAGGCAATAAAATATTTATTGCGGAAGGGAGTTGAGTTGTTTGTTGAGTAATTTAGAGCATTTTTTGTAGGGTTATTGCGCTTTTGTTGTGAAAATAAGCGAGATATCCCTGAGTTTTATATTTGTATCTCTTAAAGCTCTTTAAGATTAGATGATTGTGATTTTGTAATTTTGCCATAACTTACCGCACCCCGCTTTGCGAGAAGATTTCTAGTTTCTTTTAATTAATTTTTCGCATTCTATACAGATTATTAAAAAATAGCAAGGAAAAAATGAGACTTTTTATTTCTTTAAAAATACCCCTAGTGGATATTCTATTATAAAATTATAAACTGTATAGTTTTCAAATATTGTGCGGTTACACGTAGTCTGTTAATTTATATGAAAACATCCCTCTGGCATTTGTAGTTTTTTGTTAAAATGCTTCACTGTAACTAAAATTAGTCCCACTAAGATTATTATTACAGAATACAATTATAAAACTTTACAAGTATACTACTCTATGAATTTCTGTGTAAAATATCACTTCTTATAAAATTTTCACCCTTGTCTGATGAGACAAGAAGGCAAAACTTTCTTAAAAATAAATATCGATTACTCAAATAATTCCTTTTGGAGGTGATAAATGATTTTTTCATATAAAATTTCACAATAAAAAATATATTTTTACTCGAAATACGCCCTTATCTTCTATTGCTATTCATTTATGATGAAAATAACTTTCCTTCTCTTTAAATGGCACATGTAACGCATTTGATAAGAGAAGGAAAATTATTTCGAATTTTCTATTGTTAATTCAGTGTTACCCTAAATCCAGCACCTACACCCCAATGTCCCCCAGCACTCGTTGCAGATACGTTAGAGCGAAATCTTCCATTTTCAGACATATAACCAGCTCCAATAGCAAGTGCAGATTGACTGCGCCATACACCCGTACCAAGTGAAAAACTTAATTTTCCCGGTGTATCGTCATAGCTTAAATTAGATACTGCTAGACCAATAGCAGCAGCTTGTCTTGCTTCTTTCCGAACATCCTGAATAGCATAATTCAATGTCTCAAACTTTATATCCGTATAGGATTTCGACTCGTTAACAGCATCATTGACAAGACCACTAACTTTCTCATCCGTATACTTATTGGCATCTTCAAGAACTATCTTCATCTGCTCTTCA
>NZ_JBHIRR010000029.1:0-7751 GCF_042197325.1 Bartonella sp. AA16NXGY
ATATCATCGAAATCTTTTAAAGCACGAATGCGATAAAGAGTTATAATATTTCGAGTAAGAGCATGTTTGATTTTTTTGATTTCACTGGTTAATTCATATTTTTTGCACATAGAGATACCCTCACAATTTAATGTGATAAACATTTGATAAAATTTGGAATGGAAAATTTGCTTAAAAAGCAGGCGCCCCCGCCGCGCCCGCGCGTCTTTACGCAGCGTTATTTTCAATAATCTTTACAACGGTATCGTTTTCATAAATTTCACAATCTTCAGGAATTCCATATGCATAATAAAAGTTTTGTTTGACATATGAATAACCATCTCTTTTTAACCTTGCATTGCCATGTACCAAACCTCTAATGGTGTGATAACCAGTCACTTTTGCATTCCCATAAACAGAACCATAGACCTTAACATACCCACCCACGCTAGCATTGCCATAAACCTTGCCATAAATTTTTGAAGAGCTACTTACAACAGCATGATCATAAACCTCAGCCTTGCTATAAATGCGTGCACTTCCTGTTAATTTTGCATTCCCATAAACCCTTGCATATTGATAAACCCACACCTTATCAGAAAGATGCGCATTATCATAAACATGAGCTCCAAAATACACGCGGGTTTTATCATATACATGCGCATTGCCATAAACAAAACCACCAATGGCAGCATTGCCATATATCTTTGCATTTTCATAAACACGACCAGATTTTACAACACAAGCATTATCATAAACCCAGCAATTGCCATCATGAGAAAGGTTATCTTCCTTTTCAATAAAGCCCCCTAAAGTACCTGCTTTAACATCAGCAAAGTCTTTTAATGCTTTAATGCGATAAAGGGTATGATTATTAATTACACGCGTTTCATTTGTGAGTGCAAACTTCTTTTGCATGAGCACAATTCCTTTATAGAGATTTAAATTTTTAAAATGAAATATTTAGAAGGAGGGCGCCCCCGCCGCGCCCGCGCGTGTCATTTACGCAGCATCACTTTCATATTCGCTGTTATCATCATCGTCATAATACCCTTCAAAATCAGCATAATACTCATGACGATAATAATCATCTTCGCTACCAAACTCAGGATATGCATCATCACACATATCTTCATTAGCTGTTAAAGAGGCATTGCTATGAATATATGAAGAACCAGAGATAAGAGCATCACAAATAACGGCATCATCAAAAACACGTGATTCATCACAAATGTAAGCAGAGCCACTTATTTTTGCATTGCCTCCGACATGGGCATCATCACAAATGACAGCATTATCGGAAATATGAGCATGATCAGTGACACGGGCGTTATCATAAATTTGTGCATTGCCTTCAATTACAACGGCGTTGTTAGCATGCGCATTGCCTGAAAGTTTTGCATTGTCCTTTAATGTCATACCTTCAAAAATAGCATTTCCATAAATTTGAGCATTACCATAGACATCAACAAAAAAGCTTTTTACTTTAGCATTTCCAAAGACGCGTGCATTTTGAAAGACCCGTGCTTTATTATAAACCCAGCAATTGCCCTCATGAGATAAGTTGCTTTCATTTTCAATATACCCCCCTAAATCGCCTTTTTTGACATCATCAAAATCTCTTAAGGCTCTAATTCGAGTTAAGAAATGACCATCGATATATTCACAATCATCAATAAATTCGTATTTTTTTGCAGGATTTTGTTTATTAACAAGCACAGTTTCATTTGAAATAGAAGAGATAACGGGGGAGGTGTTTGAATTTGTCATTTTAAATTCTTTCTAATCATAAAAGGTTTCTATTGACCCCCTAATGGGCGTCGGGCGCTAGAAACACGGTGATTAGTCCGCTGTATGCTTTCCCCTTGAAAGGGTATTGTATGGCATAACCACACCCGACAAAATTCTCATATACTAACAAAAGCATAAAAGAAAGTCAGTATTTTAAAGGCATGGGAGAGGCTGTTTCGTAACCTATCCGCTAATCACTAAGTGTTTCTATCACTTGATTATTTATATAACAAAATACGTATTTATTGTCAAACAATATTTTATCTTTTTTGTATTTTTTTTAATACGTTATGTATTGATAATATCTTATGCTTATTAATTGCTTCTTTTATATTTATGTGCTTTTAAAGCTATATTATGGGCTTTATGAAACGATTGCGTATTTTCTGAATCTATACATTTATAATATTTAAAAACGCTCTCATAATGCGTATTTTAAACTTTATAACCTATCAATTTTGTCACTAAATGGATTTTAAGATTTCTGTTAATTTCTTTTAATAACACATTTTAGACTTAACAGCCTTATAGGGACTGTCTTTATAACAAATGCTTTCATTTGCATTTTTGCTTTTTCTATAGCTGTTATATGCTTTATAGCCATGGCATCATTTTTCATGTTCATAAGAGAAATGATAAATAGGATATATGATAATTGTGATTTATAGACCGTTATGAAAACACTTATGAAAACATCTCAATAGAAACTGATCATTATAGAGATGAGCAAAATCCCTTTTAATAAACTTTTGTCATTTTTGTCAGTTCTTTTTAGAACCTATATCATTTTTTTTAAATGAGAGAAAATTAAAATCATTATATTTCAATAAGTTAAGTTTTATCAATTTTTCAAAATACAACTTATTAAAACAGCCATAACAAATAAATACAACTGTAAATATATATTTGTCAGTTTATGTCAGTACATTGAATCGACAAAAGTGATCATTTAGTGAATGATTAAAACATGTCTTATGAGAGTATGTGATCTTTTAAAGCCTTTCAAAAGAAAGGGATTATAATCATAATAAATGCTATCAAGACCATTATGGTTATGAGTTTTGGAGGTGCTTTTTACGCCCCCCTTTACATATTTTTCAATAAAAAATAAAAGTCATTATATTTCAATATGTTATTTTTTATCAATTTTTCAAAAAACAACCTATATCAATAGTACAACCTATAAATTCAACTAATGCTCTATGTTTTGTAAGGTTTTTGGGGGGGTAGAAACATTCAAAACCTATAAGTAATATAAGAAAATGAATATACATAACCCTCTTTAAATAAAGCTTCTGATAACAATAAAGCACTCATTTTAGATTACGGTTTAATCTTTTAAAGGCAATGTAAATAAGAGTATCTAAAAGTGCAAGTTTCTTCTTTTTAAATAACGCATGATAAATTATCCTTTTAAAGATTGTATGTCAGCAATTTATAAAAGGGATATAAGAACCTATAGGTATAAAACCTTATACCCCTTATGAGTTTATCATACCCATTATGTGAGCATGCTTTATAAGTTATTCAGTTTCTCTTATTTCCAATTTTGGTAGTTTTTTTACGATTTTCATTGTTTCTAAACTTACGGTAATAACCTTTTGAAATAACTCTAGAGGGTAGGCAGGGTTGCCAACGGTTTCAACAGCATAGCGATTAGCATCATTAACAATGCCACTCTTTTTATCAATCTTTACACATTGACGCCCCATAACCCATTCAAGAGCAGGCTTGCCATTAACGATATACGCATAAGCTTCAAGAGGGATATCTGTCATGATGATATTGCTATTATAAATAACAGTGGTTTTATCCTTTTCTTTACTATCCTTAATTTTTGCGAATTTCATTTCAGTTACATAATAAAACTTTTCTGGATTAGAGATCTCTGTAACTTTTGGATTACCCTTTTTAAAGGTCACTGGATACGGCTCTACAGTTTCATAGTTTACGTGCAAATGACCCAGTTCACGCCCTGCTGTTACAAACTTCCAAAAATCATCAGCACTCTTTACACAAGGGATACGAGGCAATTCTTTGCATAAATTATCAGCATAACGGGCGCGATAATCTTCCGAATGCAAAAGACCGTAAACATAATAGAATAGATCATCTTTTGTTATGGTTTCATTAGGATAAGCTGCTTTAAAATGTGCTAATCCCGCATCTGTAATGGCATCACGGCGTTGTAAATCAGCATTGTTGCTTTTTTCTATAGAATTCGTAAATAAATGTGACTGGTTATTATCTTTAGATTTTAAGGAGGTAATATCTTCATAAAAGTATCTTGGAAAGCATTGACCTGTATCTATTGCGTGAAGGTTAGGTAAATCCTTACTCATCAAAACAGAAAATCCACTTCTTGCTCCTACGCCTGTAACTTGTATTACCTTATTTTTTACCGCTTTCCCTATAGAGAATTGTAAAACTCTCTCATTAAAAATGCGATTGTAATAAAGCCACTGTTGTGTAAAAGGGCGATAGAGGCTTTGAATAAGGTATTTATCTTCAAATTCGAAAATCTTTCCACTAATTAATTGTTGTTTAAGAGAACGACTCCAACTGATTTTTTTAGCATCTGAATTTACAAAATTATCTACAATTTTTGTACGTGTTTTACAGTCAGTGTGATAAATATCATTAAAACGTTTCACTTCACTATTATAAAAATTAATCATATTACGCATATTTTTAGCTAAAGCTTCACGGCTTGAGTTATATGCCCACGCATCACGGCTAGTTGAGATACCACAAGAAAACGTTTTAAAGAGCTTTTTATTATGTCCTTTCTTATCTCCTAAAGCTAGGAATGTTTCGAAACTCTCATCACGTTGATGTATCCAATCACCATGCTTATCTGGTGCAATTACTTGCCAGCCCTTTTTATCCGTAATGCCACCAACACTACCAAAACATTCCAGAGCTGTAAGTTTTTCTTTTATCGTACGATTATTACCAATATCATGATAGTAAATTTTACAAGGTCCAATAGCATTGGGATTTTTGATAAACAAGGTTACAGCAATACCGGTCATACTACCATTGCCAAAAATATTTTCACCTTCTTGAGCTCTTCCATTGCTTAACATATTTTTGCGAAGATCCCCCCGTAAATTAAGCACATAAATGCTCGTAAACTCTTTGGCTAAAGATTTTCGTAATCCATCCATTGTTGACTTTTCTATGTAACCAGAACCAGAAACAAAACCGATTACTCCAGCATTATCAATACGATCACTAGCCCAGCGAATGGCACGAATATAACTATCATAAAGATTTCGCATAAGGCTTGCTTTAGATTGAGCGGCGTAAGTTTCATCAATACGGTCATTTAATATCGGATAAGGCGTATTCTTTGCATTATCATTAGCACTTTTTTGACCTGTTGAATAAGGAGGATTTCCAAAGATAACTTCAATATTCATCTTCTTTTGATGTTCTAAATATTCACTGTTTTCTTTAAACAATTCCTGTAGTAAGTTCTTCTCTTCAAGCATCCGAAACGTATCGGTTAAGCCAATATGTTTAAAAGGAATATACTCTCCTTTCATAAGACTATGATACGTCGATTCAATGTTAATCGCTGCTATGTAATAGGCTAAGAGAACAATCTCATTGGCATGGATATCATGACGGAATTTGTATTCCATATCCTCTGGTTTGATCAGTTTAGATTGTAACAGCCGCGTGATAAAAGTACCCGTTCCGGTGAAAGGATCAAGGATAGAGACACCCCGTGATCCCAAGCTTTTTCCAAACTCTTGCTCTAAAACATCATTAACGGAATGAATGATAAAATCAACAACCTCAACGGGCGTGTAAACAATTCCAAGCTTATCTGTGGTTTTCTTAAATGCCTTGGCAAAAAAACTTTCATAAAGCTTGATAATAAGATTCTGTTTTGCATGAGTTTCTGTAATCCCTGCTGTACAGAACATGACACTTTTGTAAAATTGATCAAGATCTTTCGTTTTCTCTTCGATATTTGTTTTATCCAGTTCCGTTAAGATCTTATCCATGGCTTGCGAAATGGCATTGTTCTGTACAAATTCATTACCGTAAAATAAAGCTTCAAACACGGGACGCGTGACAAGATGTTGCGCTAACATCTCAATCGCTTCCTCTTGCTTGATTTCACTGTTGACGTTGTTCTTTAATTCCTTATGGAATGCATCAAAGGCGTGAAAGGCTTCACTCTTTTCATCGGAAATCATATCTTTAAGATGATTGATATGGTTTTGAGCAATCTCAGCAACATTGTTCGCCCAAATGCCCCAATAATCCGTGATTTTAAAACTATCCAGAAAAATGGCTTTGACAAAATCAAAAAATTCAGAACGGGGGAATAAGTCTCCTTGTCCTCCAGATACCGATTGAGATTTGCTTTCTGCTGTTCCAATGACACGTCCAGAACTTTCTGTTTTGGATGGTATCGAGATCTCATCAACCGTTGTGGTAAGCTCTTTTAATTCATTGGCACGCTTAATCTCTATAATCTCAATCGTATGGCTGCTATCTTGTCCTAAAGACATCTGATTAATTGTCCGAGCAAGCCTTTCATCATGAGAATGTAAAGCATGCAAAACTTGCCAAACAACACGGTATCTCTTATTGTTTTTTAAAGCCTTTTTGGCTTCTAAGTGTGAAGGAATGATAATAGGTAAAATGATATAGCCCGTTTTTTTATTTGGAGCACGGCGCATCACACGTCCCACCGCCTGTATCACATCCACTTGGCTATTACGCGGGTGTAAAAACATGATGGCATCAAGAGCAGGGACATCAATCCCTTCTGAAAGACACCGAACATTGCTTAAGATCCGACAAACATTTTGACCCGCATCTTCTTTAAGCCAATCCAATTCCTCATTGCGTTTTTTGACGCTTTGCGTTCCGTCAATATGTCTTACTTCACAGTTTAGAAAGGGAACGGTTTGAAGGAAATCATCAATATGAGATTTGATAATTTTATTGAAGAGCTTTGTAATATGTTCAGAGGTGTTGATATCTTTGCAAAAAGCTAAAGCACATTGCATGGGCTCTGTATCATCATCATCAACAGCAGCTTGCTTATCTATTTTGGTAAGGGCTCTATAACAGCCAATAATTTTTGCCGCATCATCTAAATCAATTTCATGGTTTTCATTGGCAATAATCTCTTGTATGGCTGGTGTGATATAGGTTTCATTAATACCCAAGACCACAATCTTGTAAGGAGTTAACAGTTCATTATCGACAGCTTCCGCGAAGGTATAATGATGGAGTTGTTTTCCAAAAAGTGCTTCATCATCCATAGAGGCGAGAACGGCATTAATCTCATCCGCCCGCCTTTTGGCAGTATCACTAAAGATACGCGGCGTTGCTGTCATGTAGAGACGTTTTTTACCACGAATAATGCTGTTATCATGAACCTTGATAAATTCAGATTCATTGTCTTCAGTTCCCAATGAAGCACCAGTGGTACGGTGTGCTTCATCACAGATGATTAAATCAAATTCGGGTAAACCATGCTCTTTTTGTGCATCCGAAATCACTTGGATAGAATGGTAAGTTGAAAAGACCACGGTCATTGCATCTGCTAGGGATTCACAAGCTTCTTTAGCAAGGGCTTGAGCATCCGTGGTAGCAGGGAGAACAAGATCTGATGTTTCCATGCCAACAATATCATCTTGGTTTTTACGACGCTTGCCTACTTTTGTATCCGAACACACCGCAAAGGAACGCAACGGGATTTGTGCATCGGCTGTCCATTCACGGATTGTTTGCGAGACTAAAGCCAGAGAAGGTACCAGAAACAAAACACGCTTGCCTTTCCCAGCAAGGGTTTCTGCTATCTTCAAACTGGTGAAAGTCTTCCCCGTACCACATGCCATAATCAGCTTGCCACGGTCTGCTTCTTTTAAACCTTCACAGACTTTCTTGATGGCTTCTTCTTGATGGGGACGAGGCTCTTTTGTTGATTTCAGAACAACTTCTTTTTT
>NZ_JBHIRR010000030.1:0-6696 GCF_042197325.1 Bartonella sp. AA16NXGY
GAGCCAACGGCATGAGAGGCTTGCATATCCACTTTCGTGTTTTTGGTGCGAAGATGATACTCCATCTCATCGTTTCTCACCCCTATTGTTACCTCCCCTTGGGCGCCAAGAGCAATATTACCCTTGGCATCTATATCGGAAGCAGCAATATGGATATCTTTTCCAGAGAGAACAGTGGTCTCTTTTCCAGAACTTAAATGAGAGCCATTGTGCAAGGCAACATGAGATGTTTCACTCCCACTCTGATTGTCCATGCTGTTGCGTGTGGCATCAATAGAAACATTGCTCTCAGCTTGTAAGAGAAGTTTATCCTTTGTTTGAACATCAGAGCCTAAAATATTCAAATCTTTTCCAGAGGCAAGTGTCGTCGAGCCTCCAGAGTTGACTTCTGATTTATGATGCATGGTGGCATCACCCTGTTCATCATGGTAATGGGTTTCTGCTGAACCGATCGTCAAGTTGCCTTGTTCTGTAGCCATGGCAAGATCACCCCCGGTAGTGATCCCCACCCCTGAGGCGGTGATATCTTGCTTGGCAATTACGCTCGCATTGCCCCCAGCAGAAAGCGCCTCGGTGTTTAATACGGTCTCCACGCCGTCAACCGTTGTGCGCCCTGCATCTAAACGAATATTCTTCTCCGCAAGGAGAACAGCATCGTTACCCGCAGCAAAATGCCCCCCTTGACTGAGGATATCCCCACCATGCACATGCAATTGGTGATTTGCCGCAATCCGCCCTGAATTGATAATCGTTGAATTGCTTGTATTCTGGCTGGTGATATTGACATCATCGCCCATGATCAAAGCCCCAGCAGAAACAAAGGAGGCTCTGTCTTTTTCAGGGATATAAAGCACCGGTGCGTAAACATCCATGCCCTTGACCTGTTGGCGCACATAAATCACCATCGGCGCTTCTAGGGACGCCAATTGTTCTTCACTCAAAGCCTCACCAAAAGGGAGATTGTGTGCTTTTGCATAGTCTGCCCCGACATCCAGCAAAGTTTTGACTTGTTCAATGGCATCACTTCCAGGAATAAAGGAGCCTTTACCCAAACCTTGACCCACAAGATCACGCATTTGTTTTTCAATCAATTCCTTTTCGAAATAAGCATCGCCTAAGAAAAAAATCTCTCTGTCAGGATTGTAACCAATTCTGTTCAAATAATAGGCTGAGCCATAAAACTTGCCGACATCAAGAAATTCTGCCCGCGTTTCATAAATGAAATTTTGATTGGGTAGCGTGCCCCCAACACCCCCCGATTGGGGCTTTGGTAAAGGGAGCCCCTCAGACAGTTCTCCTGCATTATTGAGATCCACTTTTGGTGTAAAGAGAGCATCAACCCCAGTTAAACCACTTAAGGACTCCAGTGGATTGCCTTCAACTGCTTGTGCTTTAAAATGCGCATCCCCTGTAATCGAACCTTCCGCTGCCGTGTTATTGAGTTGATCAACCACCAGATTTAAAGTGCCACCCGCTTGGACAAGACCAGGAACGCTCTCCAAAGCTTCTGAACCAATCTGGCGATCCTTGCCATTGGCTATATCTAAAGAAACATCGCGGCTTCCATCAGCTTTATAACCATAACAACTGTCTGTATTAGCCTGACAACCAAGATAAGTGTTTTTATAAGCCGTTGCCCCTAAATTGGTCAGCACATTGGCGTGGATATCGGCATTTCCCCCTGCTCTCATAGAGCTATAATGGTTGTCAATGGTATCAGCGTTAATGATGAGATTGCCACTAGATTGTATTACCCCCGAAACAGTTGGTTTATGCGAAAATGCTTGTGTGACAGTCTTTTCTGTCATATGTGACCAGTCTTCGTTTATTGACCCAAACCATCCTCCCTTCCGCCGAGAACCATTCCATTGGTAGCGTTTTACGGACTTTTGATCATAGACAGGCTTAAATTCCCAAGTAAAAGCCTTATAGACTGTTCCATCGCTTGAAATTGCGGTGCCATAGGTTTCTTCTTTGCTCGACCAAAGAGGAACATCCAAGAAAATTTTTACGTGCCCTTTAAAAGGTCCGGTATGACTTTGATGTTCGTGCCCTTGTCCCCAAAGGTTGGGACCATCTTGATATAACATCCCATCACTGAGCCTATCAGAACCCTCTGGTTTTTGGAAAGAAATATCGCTATATTTGGTTTTTTCCGTGATGACAGGCGTGCTATCAGCTTCGTTTTTCAGGGTGTTGGTTTGGATATTTAAGTTTCCACCAGCTTGAATAAAGCCTGCTTTGTTAACAAGCGAAAGGCTTTTTCCGCTGCCAGCCGCATTGGTGAAAGATAAATCTCCCTCTGCCATTATGGTGCCAAAATCATTCAACAAAGCTCCATCAACTTTGAGAGCACCATTGCCCTTCACATAAATTAAGCCCGTTTTGTTGTTGGTCACATCCCCCGTCACGCTAAAGACTAAATCCTGCCCCGATGCCAATTGACCGCTATTTCCAAGCTCCCCCGTCTTGATCACGAAATCTCGTGCCGCTAAAACAGACGTTGTCTCATCAACCATAACGCTTGGAGCAACAAAGAGAATATCTCCAGTTCCACCCTGATCTGTCACGGCTTGTAGCCGCGCATGGTGAATATCAAGGGCATTGGTGCTTTGAAAGTCTAAACCGCCATAAGCCAATTCGCTCTCTGAGACATCAATATGATCTGCAATTAAATACAGCGTTTGCGGCGTGTAAATATGAGAACGATTATTGCTTAAATCGAGAGTGTTTGCCGTCAATCTCACATCCCCCTCAGCAGACAACACATTCTCAACACTGATCTCTCCTGATACCGATGTCAATGTTGCGTTGCCATAGCCCATGACCTGATCATAATAGATGTCGTTGCCTGCAAAAATTTCAATATTGCCACCACTGGCAATCTGACCAACCTTCACCCCTTCTTTTGCTGTAATCAAAAGAAAGCCCTTTTCATCTAAAACAAGATCCCCTGAACCGCCCGTAGAAACGACACCTGTCATCAGTGTCCCTGCATCAAGGCTGCCAACCTTTAAAACAGCTTCTTCACCCGTCATCAGTGAAGAAAAGTCAACCGCCCCACCCTCAATATTTGCCTTGCCATAGGCTAAAAGTTGCCCAAAATGAACGGGAGCATTTGTTGCTGGTTGTGCTTGAATGGCAACATTTTGATGCGACAGAATTGTTTGAGAAACAGATAGCCCGTTATGAGAAACCAGGGTGATATCTCCTGCCCCATAAACACTTTCAGCGACAATCGCACCTTGACTGCTCTGGAGATCAACATCCCCTTGGGTGCCAAGAACAACAACACCAGTAGCACCCGTTGCCGCCATATCAACCCCACCGGCTAAAAGCTGCGCCTGTATATCACCACCGGCATGCGCCTTGAGGTTCCCTTGCGCTAAAACAATCCCCTCAAGCTTCAAGTCTCCGCCCGATTCAAGAGCCATATCAGCACCTGACCCTAGCCCTGAAACTTGAAGTGTCTGGCGCGAAGACAGCTCCATATTGCCCCCAGAGGTTGCCTTACCGGCAATCGATAAAAGCCCATCCTGCGCCTCTATCTTCAAATGACCATCAGCACCAACCGTTTCTAACGTCACATCCTTATGGGCGGCAATATCAATATGCTTTTTCGAGGTGATGTGCTTTGCCAATACGCTCTGGCTTTTCGATTTGAGGACAACACCCCCATGACCAAAAACATTTTTCAACGAGATTTTCCCATCAGCAGAAAGATGCAACTGCCCCGCATTGGCGGCCATATCATGGCGCATGCGAACCCCAACACCTTTTTCTGTTGCCACAAGTTTAATCTGATCCGCCTGTAGAGCCCCCAAAGCAGAACCATCTATCGCATATTCCGGTTTACCAGTAATATCAGTTAGCTCTTTCATTTCCCGTGAAGCATAATCAAAGTGACCCGTCCCTGCTGTCACTCCAATTTCTCTGCCCGCAACAGCTCCTTCAAAATGCACTGTGCGTGAGACAATATCGACAATATCAACCGCCCCTTGACCAGAGAAAAAATTGGCTCCCTTGGCGCCAAAGGTAATATCCCCACCTCGCACCTCAAAGCCTTTCAAAAAACCGCTCGCATCAATTTCGGGTACACCTGTGGTTAAGGTCGCATGGGGTGTATTGATAAAGCCACAACCATCACAACTTATCCCATTGGGATTGGCTATAATCACATCGGCGGGGCTCCCAAAAACCTCTCCTGGACCATTCAAAGCACTGCGCTTGCTGCTGGTCACTTCATTTAAAATCACTTTCGCCGAACCCGTGAGGCGCAAATGCGGATTGCCCGGCATAATGCCCCCCAACTGCGATTGCCCCACTTCTTGCGCATGATTGTTCCAAATCACACCTGGATTTCCAATATTAAAATCGTTATATTTATTGTGTGATAAGCCCTTGCCATTGGGGGTAACAATATCAATCGAGGGAACCCCATTGGGCGCTGCTACTATATCTGGGCGATGGGCAGCATTCGCGTTAGGATCCACAGTAATTTGTGCCTGTAACACTGAAGGGGCTAACAAACAAGAAAAACCAAGTCCCCCAAATAAAACCTTTTTGAGCATCGTACTGGAGACCAAAACACCTAATAAAGCTGCTCTTTCTGCTCTCTTCTCATATCTCATACTTTAACTCCCCAATAAAAAATGCTTAAAGTTCCATTGTTAATGTCATAAAAAATGTTCCTGATTTTTTGTGCTTAACTGTGCTCCAAAAAATACTGGAATAACTGGCATCAAGAGAGACCATGCCTCCCGCAAGCTTGACACCTGCTGTCCAACCGGCAAGCTGGTCACTCTTAATCCCATACAAAACTTGCGAAAACACACGCCCATAATCCAAACCAACATAAGGGCGAAGTTCACCAAAAACCTTTTTGAAGGTCGTGTGATTGCTCCACGGAATGGTGCGTAGCAACAAATCATTCCGGCTAAAAAAACCGTTATTGCCAAAAAGCAAACTCTCACGCGTGCCACGAACATTGGAAGCGCCCCCCAACGAAATCTGTTCAGCACCCAATAAATTATGCGGTGAATATTGACCACTCAAAAGATTGCTCAGTATAAAGTCCAAGCCCCCTACCTTAAAAGGCGTCATGACACTAAGCGTACCAGTAAATTTGGCAAATTGTGGCTCCGCATCCCCTGCTCCTGGCGCATGTTTCTTTACTGAATGAAACAAAGGGAGCCCTTGCAAATAACTCACATCAAAGGTCCAAGTCCCCCCCAACATCTGGCGCGAATGCGAAATGCCAAAATTGGCGACGCTATATTGACGGCTGCCCACTTCAATCTTATTGCCAAGAAGGTAATTGTTGGTTCTTTTATAAGAAAGACCTAAATTCAAGGTTGTAAGGGAAACACTATCACGGTAAAGAACCCTGCTTGTACTGGCGTGCAACTCACTGGAATCCCCCGTCGTCTCAATATCGGTAAAATTGCCAGGGATTATGCTTTGGTAATTATAAACAGTGCCATTCAATCCAAAGGTCCAATAACCATATGGAATACTCACACTCGCTGAAATGTTATTGCTATGTCCTTCTTGCTTGCTCCCACCCCAATAATCGGGCTCACTGCGTTGATAGTTAAAATCCCACGCATCATTCATCCCTAAAATATTTTCTACCCTCAAGCCCGCACTATAACGCGCATAACCCGTAGAGGCTTGTCCCATATTGTCATGAGAAACAGTAACCTTGAACGTTTTATCGGGATGATTGTTAATATTGACAATGGTGCTCCCTTCTTCACGCCCTGGAAGAAGTTCGCTTTGAGCATGTGCTGAACTCAAACGGTTGATCTGATCAAGCCCCTGTTCAATATCGCGCATGTTCAGAACATGACCTTGAAGCCCAGGAAAAGCACTCCACACAACATTGTTATAACGAGATGCCGGTGAACCATTATAGTAAATCTCTGAAAGCTTGCCCTCAACGACAACAAATTTGAGCGTCTTGCTGTTTTTGATATCTTGATCAGGAATGTAAAAACGCGCCGTCACATAGCCTTGATCCAAATAAACTTTGGTTAACTTCTTGATTAAGAGCTGAATATCGACAAGACCGATACATCTTCCAACATAAGGCTCTGTTACGGCTGATATAGAGCGCTTTTTGACATGATGCACTCCCTCAACAACAACAGCATGAATGGGAAAACATTGCTTCCCACCCAAAAGCATTTCTGGATTTTGCTCTGAAGGCGTCTTGATCCTTTTAGGCGTTAAAGACCGTAATTTCTCAATTCTTTCTAATTGCTGCTTTTCTGAATACCTGCGAGAAAAATTATCGGTTGGGGAATGAAAAATAGCTGAGGAGCGCGCATAAACATTTACACCTGTAAACAAGCCAAAGAAAACAACAATGGCACGAAAAATTCTCAAAAGAGAACTTTGGCGTAAAAATACAGAAAACAATACAGATTGCCCCCGCTTTGCACTATTCATGAAGCATGATTTAAAAGAACTTCATGGAACCGCTAACAAGTCCACTCAAAACAGCCACTGCCCTATGACGCTTTTAACAAAAGCACATGCCTCTGTAACCAAAGAAAAGTGACACCCAAAACTGCTTTATTTTACAAAAACCACTTTATTTTAACTGCTGAAGATCTCTCCCCCACATTTATGTAAAAAGACCTCTAAACAAAACTGTTTAGCCCGTCAATGGTTAATACATCAATATCCCCA
>NZ_JBHIRR010000031.1:0-6672 GCF_042197325.1 Bartonella sp. AA16NXGY
ACTCAAAACTCTTCCCACGTACAAAACCCAAATAAGAACTAAGGGGCATGCCTACTAATCATCATGCACCTTCGGAAAGCAAGGGGGGGTAAAAGCCATTAAGCTACGTAATGCTACGCACTTAAAGGGCGCGCAAGGACTAAATCTAAACTCAGATTCTCTTGGATTTTAATATCATCCCTCCCTTTGTTCTATGTGTACCTGTATATCTTCATCCTCAAAACAATCTGCCAACTTTTTGTAACAAAAAACTGTACACAATTCCTTGAACTCCAAACTATCTATATCACTAAATACTAAGGGGGATTTTTACCTAGAAAGCTTTTTGGGGTAGCAAGCCCATGCCTATGATCATTGTAATGATGCAAACCTTTTGCAAACAGTGTTTTAAGAGGGTAAAGTGTTATGTTGATAGCAGAAAGCCTGTAAAGAGAAAATGGCTATGGTATGTAAGAATAGTGCTGTTTTTTATAAGGAGCTGCCTTATTATAAAATTAAGTAGGGTAGGGGAAGAACGTATAGGTATGTAATTTACGCGCATAAAGGCTTTGTAGGAATTAAATCTAAGCTCAGATTCTCTCTCTTTAGGGAGTTAAGACTTGTGTTTTTATCATAATGACTAGCTTCTCCATCATAATATTTCTGCACGAGAGCTTTCCAAAAATAGTACACTAGCTAGTTTGTTCTTAAAAAAAATAATCAAGGCAATACTTTTGCACCATCCTCATTCGCCATCCTTAAGGGCGGCTTTTGCATTTACAGAAATTGCCACTGACTTTAGAAGCGGAGCCTAGAAACGCGGGGAAGAGGAGAACTATAGGGTGGTGTGATTACTCATTCTGTCATGCTATAGAAATATTTGGTTTTGTAGGGTAGAAGCAGCCACTCTCCTTTAATGCCTAAAAAGCATTAAAAATGGCACGAAAAAATGCTGGTAATCGTGATATGGTTTTTTATTATGGCTGATCCATGAGCTCTAAAATATAAATTGAGAGAGAATGGGCGGCATTAAAAGTTAAACGCGCATGGCGAGGCTTGAGATTGATTAGTTCAAAATCCTTTTTTGAGCGGCCGTGCGCTGCACCTTTCTTGTTTCTTAACTTTATAGTACCGCGCACAATTTGATACAGACCGGATGCGATCATTTTTAAGTCATTTTCATCTAGATCTTGATTTTTTAAGTTTTCTTGCTTCATATCTTCGGGATGGATCTTAGCTTTCTTAACGACTTCTTCCCATAAAGCGGGCAGATTATTACGGGCGTTTTCTGCATATGGGATAGAATGGTGGTCGAGATAAGCTTTGCAAGAGGCTTCCAACAGATTTGCTGCAAATAGAACCGCCTCCCTTGGATCTTTTTCTATATTTTCTAATGCTCTTTTTACTTCGATTTCTACTGCTGAAAGGCCTTTCTCTGTAATACGTTTTTGTAGCTCTTCTGTAGAGAGGAGACCAGCTTTTTGCAATTCTTGTGTGGAGGTCAGCTCATTCTTGATAATATATCCTCCACGCTGATATTCCAAGTCATATTCCTTTAACTTTTCTAAAACTGTACGTTTATCTTTTTGTAACTGTAAAATTTTTTCATATAATGATGGATTTAATCCGCTTGGGTCTGGGTCATAATATTCTTTTTCTAAAAAATCCCCAAGCAAGTTACCAAGGACTTCAAGCGGTTCTTCGCATTCCACATTGATTGCACGTAGCCATGCTTTAACTTTTTCGGATTTTGTACCTTCTGGAATCTCAGAAGGAGCAAATGATGCAATAAACAAGTTATTTAACTCCTTACACGTATAATGGTGCGCAAACATTGGAGGAAGTAGTCCAATGATTACAGGAGGGATTTTGTTTTTCTGAGAGATTTTTTGCGGAGACGATAATTGCATTTTATGGCTTTATAATATCAAAAAGTGGTATGTTGAGTGGTTTTTAGAGTATGATTTTATTGCCTGACCTTGCTTAGAAAGTCGCGCAACAATTTTGTGGCTTATATAAGATTTGTGAAAAAGAAATACTATATTGTGTTTTAATTTTTTTCTCCTTTCATTGTTATAACAGTGAAGCAGTGAAGGGGGGAATAGTGTGTGATAATTCGAAAAATATAGAATGAGAACAGAAGTATAATTTTGTATTATCGTAACTGCAATAGCATTCTTTATTGGCAGATTGTTTATTGGAGAGAAGGAAGCAGGTAATGCGCATAATCCCTGAACGGAAGGTTTTGTGACAAGAATTTCAATAATGGCATGTTACTAAATGTTGTGTGTGTTCTTTGCTTGTCAGAAAGAGCAGATGGGGTTCTTTATTTGCATAACCGGTATAGAGTAATGAGTAATGCGGGAGGCTAGTTTAAAATCTCGTTTATTCCGTTAAAGCTTACTGTTTTCTATAAAAAGACTGTTTTCATGATATCCGCTGTTAATCTCGCGTATTTGGTAGAGATGAAAATATAAACGTTTATCGTGTCTGTAAGGGAGCTTGAAGCAATGAAGTTATGTGTAAAAGAGTTCTGAAAAGCTTCTTTTGTCCGTAAAACTTATAAGGAAAATTTAAAGGCAGGAAAATGTTAGAGAAATCTAAGAGTACGCTGTGAAAATCAAGAAACAGTCTTTTTAGAGATGGTTTGCTGTCTGTCATCGTGCTTCATGATTTTCAATGTTTTTAAAATTTCTTTCTCAATGAGAGAGGGCTTTTTTATTAAAGCGGGGGAGATTTGTTATGACAGTTAACAATGAAATGGAGAGAAGATGCTGCTTTACCAGCTGTTTTTGTCGCTTCAGTTTCATTTGGACCTATTGCTGTTATGAAAGCATAGTGATTCAATGACTTTGAAAAGGGGCGAATAACATTATCAAGTTTGCAATACAGTGCGATTTTTTGCATCGCGATGCGTGGCAGAAGATGGTCAGCATTTGGGGGCATTGTGGGTTCTATATTCTATGCTGGTTCTGTAGGGCGTCTGTTAGCGCATTTATGGAACTATTCCGCATTGAAACGCTTGCTTAATTTCGTGGATCTTTGCAAAGGTCTGATCAGAAAATCCCATATTTCAAGAGGTTTTTAGAGGGATCTAAAAGCACAGAGGTATCATAAAATTACAAACACCGTACGTTACTGGAGGTGATCAATTTTAGAGCTTAAGGAGCTTATCGGTTTAGTGTTCTTTCATAAAAATGATGAAGGCTGTGTTCAATGTCTCAGTGTGTTGGTTTCTCGAAAAGTGGTAAATGCTGTATGATTTTATATGCCATTGCCAATGTTATGGATAGGGTGTTCAAATAAAGCATATCATAAATCAAAATTCTTCTCTTTACGCGATAAGAGGAGGGCTAGGCAAAACAGTAAAAATGCAGCGATAGAGAATATGAAGAATACGATATATGTTTGGTTTAAGGACAGGGATTCTTCTGTCAGAGAATGGATCAAAAAGCCAGCGAATATACCCCCTAAGGCACCACCTATTTGCTGTAATATGCGTGTGATAACGGCTGTATCTTTGACGTATAAACTGTTGACATATTGGATGGGGGCGGAAAGGCAGACAATGGTGGCGATGCCAAGTCCTATGCCTCTTAGCAAGAATCCCAGTCCATCCATGCTTATATTATAGCCGAAGCATAATAACCCAAAGCTTGATATCACTAAACCAATTCCTATCATGAAAAAGGGAGATTTTTCTTTCCATTTTTGGTAAATAAATTTCCTGCCAATCCACGCACCTACTCCTTGCAGAGCAAGGAGGGCACCGATGATGAGAAGGCTCTTTTCATAGTTTCCTCCCATGGCAACGGCTAGTGGGAAATAAACGAGGAAGCTATAAAAAAGAAATGAAGCAACGAGCCCCATGATCATGAGCAATGTATAGCGCGCATTTTGAAATCCGCTAAAGACGATTAATTTGTTTTTTGCTTTCTGATTAGAAACAATGAATAATATGAGAGATATCACGGCTATAAGCGCTAGGATAAAGAGGGTGTTGTGGTTATTGATATTTCTGGCTTCTGTGAGATAAAAAAACGAAAGAAGGGAGATGGAAAACGCTAAAAATGCAAATAAGTTAAATTTTGTTTTTGTTGTTTCGTTGCTCTTTAAATGTTTTGCTCCAAGGGTGAGTGCCAATAAAATAAGCGGAATATTAATAAAAAATAACAAACGCCAAGAGACATACTGAGCAAGTGAGGCGCCTACCAGCGGACCAAAGGCAGGAGCGAAAACTGTTGGTACGGCTATGGTGCCCATGGCTTGGCGCACGCGTGTCTGTCCAAATTGTAAGGCAATGATGGTTTGGCTAAGGGGCAGCAAAAGACCGGTCCCAAAACCTTGAACGATACGGGCAGATATAATAGTTGGAAAATTATAGCTTAATCCTACCCCCAGTGATCCAAGCATAAAAATGAAGCTTGCAAGAAGCCAAGTGCTTTTGATACCTATTCTTCCTTGCACAAAAGCGGCCATTAGCAGCCCTGGAACGGTGGCGAGAAAATAGGATGTTACAACCCATTGTATATTATTTTCTCCGACTGAAAAATAATGCGCAAGGTTAGGAAGGATGACATTGACAATGCTCCCGTCCAGCAGAGGAAGTATGCTGGAAATAATGACGGTATATATGACATACCTTTCTGTTTTTGTATAGGAATCTACCTTTTGCATTATTATGCCCCCTGTTGATATTCTTTTAGATATGGGTCCCGCCCCATTCACAGACTTTAAAAAATTAACACATGTTTGTGATGTCTGCGGTTTTGATATTGGAATGAATGTGATTGGAAGTGCTGATGGTCCCCAAATGCTTCTCTTGTGTACAAACCCCTCTTCCTCCAAAATGAAGCCATCAGTTAAGCTGATTTTGATGAGTTTATCGAGGAGTCTGTTTTCTGTCAATTCACTTTGCATGAGAGCAAAAGCAGAACCTACACGAGACGTGCATGCCTGCTCCATTTGCATTTATTATTTAACATGAAAAATGTGAAAATCTTTATAAATCAAATTATTGACTTAAAAATCCAATGTTTGTTTATATATCATTTTTTATGCTTAAATGATTGTTTAGGTGTCAAATGTATTCTCAATAGTTTATAATTTTCTTTTCTTAAATGTGCAGCCCTTTCTGGAAAATATTCGACAATCTCTTGATTGTTTAATAAAAATTAAAATCGGTTATAAGGAAGGGCTTGTAAATTATAGAGTAGGAAAAAGGTGCATTTTATAAACAACAGGGGAGGGTTGTTTCCATAGCCCAAATATTTTTTCAAGTTGTTGTGGTATCTTTTTGAATTGCTTGATCGATAAAAGTTTCATAATTATCAGAAACAATATATTGGGTATTTTCTCCTAAAGCTTTGAAATGTTCATGACCGCAATGGATTTTTGCTTTTTCCAGATCGCACAACATGTCTTCGAAAATACTTCCTTTGCTTTCCACAACAAAATACAGTTTTCCTTGCCCATCTTGCTCGAGTAATACAGCCCTATCGGGAGTATATGATCCAAGAGGTGTATCAATTTTAAACCATTTAGGCAGTTGCGCATAAACTTTAATCTCATCGTTTTTTTCAAACGATTGTGCAAAACTGAACTCAATATCTGAATCATAAATAACATGATCATAAATTGATTTATCAGTTTTTGTCATATTCTTTTATAAAACAATTTGCTTTTATATTTATTAAAATGCATTTTCTATTTTATTTTTTCGTATAATTAGCCAATGAAGTTTTTGCTCTAATATCGCAATTTGTAAAAGACTATTTTGGTCATTCAATATGAAATTTTTTATGTCGGTTTCTTGTATTGAAAGCAATGGTACGATTTTTGATATCTGTATAAAATATTTACAAAAAAAAATTTAATAACACATGATTATAGAATTTTGTCCTTTGTTTGAAGCATGTAAAGTTAAACCATTGTTTATTCATAGATTTTATGTTCATTATTTATTTGATACATTTAATCTAGAATGTAAATTGTGTTCGTATATTCAAACTAAAATACTGGTATTGAAGTGGTGAGAGTGTTGCTTTGTTGAGAATAGATAATTTGGTAGGTTGGTATTCCCTTTGTATCAGAGAATTCAACTTATTCTCTCATATTGTGTGTGGATGAAATGTTAACCGCATAATGCTCTCTCTTACATGAGATGTAAGATTGATATGGTTTCCATATTGAGAAAAGTTGTTGATCGTAGAGGAATATTTTTTTGCGAAATTCGTTTGGCTTAAATGGAAAAAATAGAGCAAGAGTCGCATATTTGTTATGCTGTAATGGCATATATATATAATCGATGGAGTCAACACTTCATTTAAGAAGTTTTTTAAAGGAAAAACATAAAAAAATAGAATTATTGAAAAAAATCTTTTATTTTGCAGCTTGTTTCTCACGATTATAAAAGCTTCACGTGGATTTTGAAAATTCTTGTTGTGTTGAAAAGCATACAAAAATCAAGAAAATTTTGCAAAAAAGCTGCACTATGCGTGCAGCTTTTTATGTATTTGCTTTAAAGGTAGACAGGTAGACGTTTTAAAGCATGAAAGTGTCCTTACGGCTTCTATAACCGTAGTAGCCAAAAACACTGGAAATAATGGCGCCTATGAGACTTCCTAAAAAGCCCCACCACCCCATATTGGAGGCTGTTTTTGTGGCTTTAGTTGCAGTGTTTTTTGCTCCCTT
>NZ_JBHIRR010000032.1:0-6596 GCF_042197325.1 Bartonella sp. AA16NXGY
AAGGGAGCAAAAAACACTGCAACTAAAGCCACAAAAACAGCCTCCAATATGGGGTGGTGGGGCTTTTTAGGAAGTCTGGTAGGCGCCATTATTTCCAGTGTTTTTGGCTATTATGGTTATAGAAGCCGTAAGGACACTTTCATGCTTTAAAACGTCTACCTTTAAAGCAAATACATAAAAAGCTGCACGCATAGTGCAGCTTTTTTGCAAAATTTTCTGATTGTCTTTTTGTATCATTGTCTCTCATATCAGACAACTTCACCAGCCCATCATCCTTAATACTCCCCTTAAAAAAAACATAAGGAGTTGCTCATCGCTGCCAATAGGCATTGTGCTTGTTTTGGAAAAGAGCTCTGAAAACTTCCTTTCTCAACTGATCATCAAGAAAAACTATACAAAGCATGGAATATACCATAAACACGTAGAAGAAAATTGTACCTTATAACCTCTTGGGGAGGAGCATTGTGACAAAGAAAAAATCCATGATTGTCACCCAAATGGGGCTTTTCCTTGTTTTGGGCTTTAGCAGCTTTGCCGATGAAACAGCACAAGTTACATTTGCTCTCCACTTAGCAGAAAGCACAGCATCTATTTCAATGCTGCTGTTTGCAGGGCTTGTCGGGGCAATTTGTGCAGGCCCCATTGCACCACGTCTCTTACATCGCTTCCAACCAGCGCGAACAGTACCCATTGTTTTATTGTTTGAAGCACTCTTCATAGCTGTTGCCGCAATCGCCAACCAATTTTGGGTTTATATTGCACTTTCTTTCGCACTAGGTTGTGCTGGTTCACTCTTTTGGTCCGCTATCCTCGTTTCCGTCCCAGAATTTGCAACCAATGATCATCAATTAGACCGTAACAACCGCATTATCCAAACAGTCCGTAATCTCGGCTACATTGCAGGACCACTGTTAGGAGGTGTACTATATGGTCTTTCAAACGGGCAAAAAGGGCTCTTTGCACTATCCATCATGGTTCTTTTTGCTACCTTTATCACTCTCTTCTGTTTTAAAAGTTTAAAAATTCATACACAAACGACAAACACAACGCAAAAAAGCAAAAAAGGGCTAGATTTAACGGGTCTCTTGCGTAAAAAAAATGTTGTCTATGCTCTTTCTCCCCTCATCATTACCATCATCCTCACCTCTGCTCTCAACGTCTTATCGATTGTCCGCATCCGCACTGAGCTGTACTTCAGTGCAGAAACCTATGGGGTAATCACAAGCATGTTAAGTCTTGGCCTCGTGGTTGGTCCACTCTGTTTCTCCAGCCTTTTTCATCGCTTTGGTAATGCCGCTGGAGCATCACTTGCCGCTGCAATCATCGGCTTTGCAATTTTCTGCTTTTCCTTAACACATATTGTATGGTTAATGATGCTGTCATTTTTCATCCTTGGGGGTGCTAACGGCGTGCAAAATGCTCTGATGGCAAGTTTTATGATGAAAGCCATTCAGAAAGAACACCGAAACAACCAAATGCCTGCCTATATCTTTATCATACAAACAGCGGTGTGCCTTGGCTTTCTAGGAGCCGGTTTTGTAAAAGTGCATCACACCCAAAGCACACTGTTTATCATTGGCATCGCCACCATGATCACAGGCATCTTAGGTTTTATTGTGAACAGTGCCGTACAAAAAAAACAGAGAGAATTTGATAATGGTTAACGAACTTTGCTATCTTTGCTCTCAAGCAAACCATACACCCCAAAAGGACATGACAATCACCACCCAATCAAATTTCAATAAAATCCCTATCAAATCGTTGTATCCCATGCAACCCCATACCAACCCAATAGGACTTTGATAAACCACTCTTTAATGTAGAGCAACTAACAACCCTCCCCAAAGCTTGATATTTTAAAGTAAAAAAAAAACGATAACATCATGCAACAAGACCCTATAGGCTTAAACTTTTACAATGGAACAGGCGGCTACGTGTGGCAACTGGCAAACTATATGCGACATGATTGTTATGAGAGCTCCCACATACTTGAATTGCAAAAACCAACGCCGCCCATAGCCATCAATTCTTTCGCTGTCTACCCAAGTGAACTTAATCCTTTATCACACGTTCAATGGGCAAAAGATGTACAAATAATAAAAAACAAACCAGCACTCATTGGCAAACGGCAAATACAACCCATCACCATTGTTTCTATAAAAGGAGCGGCATTTGGCGGATTCGACTTTCCCACATTTGAAGCACTTCGTGAAGGCTGCCTTGTCCAATCACTGAGGGAAATACAATTCAATGATACTCTTCTTGCCTCTGGAAGTCTTTTGATATCACTTTTACAACACGGTCTCATCGAAACAGATCAAAAAGCATTTTCAGAAAATGATGCAACCGCTCTTTTACGAGAGCCAACATGTATTATCATAGATTCTTCTCTTGGCAGTCTTGCCATTAATCAACTCAATGGGCGTACAATCCGGCTTCATGAAAAAACAAAACATCTCTTGAAGCAAGCCACCACACCAATACGTATTCAATATCCGCTAGAGGATTCAATAAAGTTTTTTATAAAAGCAGGAATGCTACGATTGGTAAAATTATAAGGATAAAAAGATGCAGCTGATAAGACCTGGCATGGGAACAGAAAATAGTGCACAGCTCATTTATGCGCTTATTCAAATGGCAAGACCACGCACAGTCATTGAAATCGGTGCTGGTGATAGTACGTGCTTTATCGCAAAAGCACTTCAAAAAGCGAAATTATCATGGCAACAAGATAAAAAACTTTTAGAATCTTCCACCTGGGAAGAGCGCACAACTTTGCTTGATCCTTCAGGAATCCTTGAGAATTACGAACCTCGGCTTATCACCATTGATGATTTTACAGTCGAAGGTCAATCAGCCGAAGAAGCATGGCAAGAACTGCTTCAAAGCGGTATTGAAAAAGATACTGTAACATTTATCCATGAGAATTTCTTCTCTCTCGATGAAAGCACCCTCAAATCTTGGGGACCAATAGATTTTGCTTGGCTTGATGCTGGAACCCCAGCAGATGATGTGCGATTTGTTATAACCCTTTGGGAACACATCACCGCGGGTGGTTATCTATGTCTGCATGAACCAACAATGACAACAACGGTTGCTCTCAATGGGGCACAGCGGGTGCGACGTGTCAGAACTCCCATCTGGGAAGAAATTCTCTACCGGCTTGATGGCTCCTATGAAGCTTTAACACTCCCCGAAAACCACAAATATCGCCAGGGTGGTCTGGGGATTATTCGCAAACGCACCCCAGCCGAACAAATTGTACGCGCACAATCGCTACAAGCAGAACTCATAGAAATCAATGAAATTCCCATTCGCAATGATCTTTTGCCCATGGGGAAAGAAACCCTTCACAAACGCAATACCCGCAATTCACTGATCTCTGCCATGACGTCACCGACACTGCGTACTGTTTATGCCGCCATTATCCTTGGTGCAAAAAATCTTACTGATATCCTCAAACATGTCGATTCAGATGCCAAAAACATTCACAAATCCATCAATCGCCTTTTGAATCTCGGACTTATTCACAACACAACAGAAGGATTTCAAGCCGAAGAGACAGTGTGGAAAATGCTAGAAAATAAACATGAGCGGAATAGGGAAAATTTAAGCGACCGCCATTTAGAAACAGAAGAAATGCTATCAAAAATTGGTGAAGCCTTTCAGAAGGAAAAAATCTATAGCGAAACGGAAGTTTCCAAGATATGCAACCTCTTTACGATAGACTTTGCCCGATTACGACGCACTCTTGTTGAGAGAGGTTTTTTACAACGCCATGGAGGAAAATATCAACGCATGCGCTAAAAGAGAATTGAAAAATGATTAGCGAACGCTATCGTTTTTCTTCTCTATTTCAAGAGAATGAATAACCTTCCACTAAAAAAATATAATTTCATTAAAAGGTTACAAAATCATTCATCCCATTCATATGTTGACAATCTATGGAGATGAGATTAGCGTGCCCTCTTCGCAAGAGATGCAATGGGGAGGAACAAGAGTGCGGGATGCCAATTGGTTATCAAAAAGGATTGGGTGGTTATCAAAAAGAATTAGAAATAGTCAAAACCATCAGGAGAAGATATAGGATCAAGGTCTCAATGATCTTACGATTGTTGCGCGAACATCCGGGCACAGTGTTGTTGCTCAATCCAAATCATGCTCGATATTTCTAAAAACATCGTAGAAAAAACAATATTCTTGCATTGGACTGGCTAGTGAATCAAGAAAGATACTATTTCAACGAAATGTGCACAGCAGAAATAGGGCTGGCAAAACTTCCTCAAAAGATACAACAAAATGTCTTTGATCATTTAACAACACTTCTATGGAAATTCCATGGGCAAAAATAAAATTCCTTTTTTCATCTATAGCACAGTTTTCCTTTCTGAATTTTCCTTTTTCTTTGTACTCCCTCTGCTTGGAAACTCTTCTCTCATAACTGCTGCCAATGTTGCTTTTTATCTCGCTGGATCGGTAATCCTTGAAAGCATTCTCATGGTAACCACAACAGGTTTATTAGAAAGATTTTCGCGTAAACTCTTAATGGCTACCGCCTTTATTTTAAGGAGTAGCGCTTTTGTGTGCATTATCCTATCGCTCACACCTTCTGCATGGTTGATCTTTTTTACCTTAATGGCTTTTTCGAAAGCAATTTCAAAGCCATTTTTGAGAGAAATTTTATCAGAACATCTCAATGAAAATGCTCTTAAACGCGCATTAACTCTCTATTCTTTTTTTCAAAATGCTGCTGTCGTTATCGCCCCTCTTGTTGCAACGAGTGCCATAAAATACAACGCATCAACCTTCTTAATGGCTTTTTTTGCACTCATTGGTTTGTATCTTTGTGTTCTATCCATTCAAATTGTTTATCATTACCCGCATAAAACATTATCTCTTGAAAAGAATAAAAAAACAAAAAAAGCTCTTCTTTCTTCTTTAAAAACAATAATACATAATCGTTCTATTGCTTATTTGCTGGTCACGGCTTTGCTTTGTGCATTCCTCATGGGAATTTTCATCACCACCACAACACTTCTCAGTAAATTTGACAGCAATCTCGCCCCTTATAGTGGAATTTTCTTTTCAATTGTTGGCATCAGTATTTGTATCTGGCAAGGAATAATTAATAAACATCTCAGCCTTTCCGATAAATCAACTTTCTACCTATTATGGCTTATGGGAAGTTTCTCCTCATTTTTCCTCATGGGTGGGGTCTTTACCGCTGTGACTGCATTAATTGCCTACAGTGTCTATGAATCTGTCATGATTCCAGAAATATACTATCAAGCAGGGAAAACAACCCCATCCCTCTCTGCTAGTGTTCTTTTCAGTTATATTCTTGTTATTTCAAATATTGGCCAAGCCGCCGGCTCATGGACAAGTGGATGGATTATCAGCCATTTCAACAATCATATCGCTTTCACCTTTTGCATGATTGTTGGTGCCTCCGCCTTTGCTTCTTGCCTTTGCCTCATGCAAACGAAAAAATAAGCAGCTTCCATGTCACATATAGTTTTTGCAACCAGTGGCACAACAAGAGCACTCAAAACACTTCGCCATAAATCACTCAATTATGATTTTGTAACACACTCTGCGGCAAAAAAGCTCAAAACGGTCTTTAAAGATTGCTCTGTAAACGCCGTTGCAAATTGTCTCATAGCTTAAAGGATTATGGGATAGACAAGCGTAAGGTAGCTACATTCTGCACGAATAATATTCTATTGATATCCATGTGCAACACAGCCAAATCATTTTTCTTATAATTTGCTCATTTCTGCCATGACCTCACCGACACTACGCGCTGTCTATACTGTTATTATACTTGGTGCTAAAATTCTTTCTGATATCCTCAAACTTGTCAATTCAGAGACCAAAAACATTCACAAATCTATTAATCGCCTTTTAAACCTTGGTCTTATTCAAAACACAACAGAGGGATTTCAAGCAATCGATAAATTATGGCAAGCGCTAGAAGATAAAAATGTACGAAATATGGAAATTTTTAGCGATCACCATTTAGAAACAGAAGATATACTTACAAAAATTGCAGAAGCATTTCAAATAGGAAAAACTATCGCGAAACGGAAACATAAAAAATATGTAGCCTTTTTACTTTAGATTTTGCGAGATTAAGACGAATCTTGGTGGAAAATGGATTTTTAAGACGATATGCAAGCAAATATCAGCGCATACGTTGAAAGAAAAAATTCAAGCATTTGAGTTTTTCTTATGCAGCGTTTTGTTTTTTTGTTTTCTGTAAAGAGAGTTTAGGCCAGCTATGCGCCCCCCTTAGTATTTAGTGATATAGATAGTGTAGATGTTCAAGGAATTGTGTACAGTTTTTTTGTTACAAAAAGTTGGCAGATTGTTTTGAGGATTTGGCTATACAGACTACACATAGGACAAAGGGAGAGATGACATAAGAGCCAAGAGAATCTGAGTTTAGATTTAGCCTTGAGCGCCCCTTTAAGTGCGTGGCATTACGTAGCTTATACGTTCTTCCCCTACCCATTTTGCTTCCGAAGGTGCATGATGATTAGTAGGCATGCCCCTTAGTTCTTATTTGGGTTTTGTACGTGGGAAGAGTTTTGAGT
>NZ_JBHIRR010000033.1:0-4251 GCF_042197325.1 Bartonella sp. AA16NXGY
CAAATTTCTCAGGCGGCATACGCTATCAGTTTTAAATCAAGGCTGTAAAAATAGCCTATTCATTCTATTCAATTTAATAAAAAGGCAGCACGATATGCTGCCTTTTTTTATTCTTGACACCCTTTCATAAAAAGATCGCTCGAATAGCTTTTGTTCTTTATCCTCCCAAGATCATCTCCATCAAGATTTATTGATTGACAAGGCTAGGTATTGTTTTTGATGCATACCAGATTGAAGTAGTTGCTCGTACACAGGCAAAAAAACGCTTTCGTTATAATCCTGAAAAGACAGCTGTGGAAGGTCTTGCCAATTTGCTGGAATTGGGGAGCGTGAAATGCGTGTAGCAGTCTTTGCGCAAAAGAATGAAAATATGCACTAAAGCGGGTGGTTATGCTTAAGGGTGAGAATAAATTCAGTGATTTTGAGAAATCTGCCCCTTACGCTGTCTTAGATATTGAATGGCATTTATCTCTCATAAACAAAAATGTCGCAAAGCGCTTCATCTCCAAGTGAAAGTAAAACTTTCAGAAAAAACACCTTATATGTATTTATTGATAAATCATATATGTTTATTGATAAATCGCGCTTGCTTCATAAAATCCCCTTCCCCTTTTTCTCAAAGCAAAAAGAAAATGTAAAGTTTTACTGTCGTAAGTAGATAAAAAGCACAAGCTACTATTATTTTCCTCTTTACATAGGAAACATACTGCAAAATATTTCTTTACGCAGATAATTTAATTAAATACACCAAAAAAACAAAGACATCAACCACTTTATCAAAATACTCAAGAAGAAACTAAGATTTATAAAAGCATCAATCAGTACTCTTTAGCATATTTATAAAACACATTACATCCAATATAAAACACCTCAGATCTAAAATTAAGTAAACTTTTTTAATTTTTGCTGACGGCTGTTCCCAACGATGCTGTCCCCCCTTTATTCTCCTTAATGCATCAAAATATATGACAGTACTGTGATACCATTAAAAAGTACAAACAAACAACGATCATTTGCTTATAATATTGTCTTTAAATATCATTTTAATATTTTTAATTATATATTTAATACGTAATAACTAAAACTATAAATATAATATGACTTAAATATAAATATATACATTAATTATTATATTTTTTAATTTGACTATAAGTAAATTATAAAACTATAAGTAAATTATAAAATAGTGAGCAAGAAGAATATTTTTATAGACCATTATTTATTTTCTTATATTGTTTGTTCTTCTTATAACAAGTGGAGATATGGCAAACAGAAAAAATATTTGTAGCTTAGTTTTAAGTGAGGAGAACATAAATGTCTAAAAAATCTCTTTTATCGCATACAGCAACTGCAGCAATTCTATTATTTGGGACCTACCACAACACACAAGCGGAAGAACTTAAAGAACTTAAAGTTTCTGATGGAAAAAAAATGGAAGTCTCTAAAGAAAGCTACGAGAATATTTGGGCAGAAACGGGTGGAAAAATCATCGGCAAGAATTTAAAGCTGGGGAGTACCTCTCCAACACCACCATCTGTTACAACCGTTGTCACCGTTAAAGGATCCGATAGTTTGATTGAATTATCGGACAATACCATCATTGGTGCTCCACTTGGAACTAAATCTTCCTATGAATACGGCGTTAATATATCGGACAACGCTACATTCAAAATGACAGGAGGTTCTATCAATGTTGATAAAACCGCTATTCAGCTAAATGCTGGTAACGGAAATATGGAAAATGTCACAATAACAAGTGAAAACAGTGAACCCTATAACGCAATAAAAGCTGAAAAAAAAAGTAAACTCACTTTGAAAAATATAACTGTTAAAAAAGCAAAAAACAGCATCTTTGCAGATAACCAAACTCAAGTAACAGTTATCGATGGATCTTTTGAGGCAAACGAAACAGCAATCAATGCTCGAAACGGTAGTATCATTACTTTAAACAATAAGGCAAAAATCACATCACTTAACGGTGATGGGCTCAATGCCATTGGTGAGCAATCAAAAATTTTTATGACAAAGGGAACGGTTACCGGTAGCAATAGTGTATTATATACAAAAGCTGGTGGATATATTAATGTTAAAGATGTTGTGCTCACAGCAAATGGTAAAGGAACAAAATTCGGTGCATTTGCAAGAGGTTCCAGCACTATTGAATTGAATGGTAACACAACAATTAAAAATGCTTCGATCGGTGTTAAAGCCGAAAGTGATAATGCGACAATCAAGATGACCGGAGGATCGATTGAGGTCACAGGAGACAAAGCAGTAGGTGCATCATTTCTTAACACCACCAGCAAAGAAAACACGCTGAAAGATGTAAAAATATCAAGCGGAAATGATGACTTTCTTATGGATAAAGGAATAAGTGCTGACAAAGGAAGTATTGTCACTTTAAATAATGTAACCGTCACGAAAGCAAAAAACAGCATCTTAGCAGATAACAAATCTCAAATAACAATCACCGGCGGATCTTTTGAGGCAAAAGGAGAAGCAATAATTGCTCAAAACGGCAGTAGCATTACTTTAAACAATGGTGCGAAAATCATTTCATCTGAGCATAATGCGCTGAGTGCCATTGGTGAGCAATCAAAAATTTTCATGACAGGAGGAACTGTTACTGGGAGTAATAATTCATTATATGCAACTTTGGGTGGATATATTAATGTTAAAGATGTTGCACTCACAGAAAATGGCGAAAGTTCAGTTACAGGCGCATCAGCTGAGGGCCCAAACAGCGTCATTGAATTAAAAGGAAAAACAACGATTACGAAGACTCTCTTTGGTCTTTATGTAACGGATGGAGGCAAAATCACAAGCGAAGAATTAACGATAAAAGGGAAAAGAACAAATATTGAGGGAATCGAACTGCCCAGCATGGGTGTAAATGCTGCTGCAAATAGCGTCATTGAATTAAACGGAAAAACAACGATTGAAAAAGTTGATTTTGGACTTGTCGCATCCAATAGCACGATTAAGATGATCAATGGCGCTGAAAACAAAATAGATGCAACAATAATTGCACTAAAGATAAACAGAAATGGACATATTGATCTCGCAAATACTTCTGCAACAGCAGGGGTTGCTGGGGTGAATTTTGCAGATTTGTCTAAAAATAAGTTAAATGGCCTAAGTAATAGTAATCCACAAGATTGGCAAAACAGTGAAGTTAATTTGACCAATACAGATCTGATCGTTGAAAATGGTATTGGAATAAATACCGATGAATCAATGGGGAAAATTAATCTCAAAAATTCAAAAATCCTTGCAGATACGTTATTCAAAAACATAAAGCAGAAGACAAAACCTGTTGAAATGTTTACTTTAACCGCAGACCATTCTGTCTTACAAGGCGGTGTAAGAAATGACGAAAATGGGCAAACACGCTTTGATCTGAAAAACGACACAAAATGGACGTTGAAGATCAGTAACAATGAAAAAGATGCTGATGGAAAACTACTTGATATTACTCAAAGATCTCGTTCCGATATTTCTACGCTTAATCTCGATAACAGCTCCATTATGTTTAGCAAGCCAACAGAAAAACAGCATTACCAAACTTTGTATATAGGTTCTGGTAAACCAGACACGCAAGCCGTCTACAATGCCTCTGGTGACGCAAAAATTTACTTCAACGCACAATGGAGTGATGGAGCACCAATCGCCGATCAAAAAACCGATAGGCTTTTGATCAATGGGAACGTCTCAGGCAACACATCAGTTTATGTTTCAGGACGCGTAGAAAAGAACAGTAGTCAAGCAAATACCTCTGCTGCTGCTAATGTACGGGGGCTTTCACTCATTCAAGTTTCTGGAAAAGCAACTGAAAACTCTTTCAAACTCGTAAATGGCTATACCACAAGAAATGGTTTACCAGATATGTATACACTACGTGCCTATGGACCAGACTCAAGCCAAGGAAAAGCCGATATTGCGCAAAACCTCTTTGATGAAAAGAATGAAAACTTCTGGGATTTCCGTTTGCAACCCGAACTGCTTGACTCCAATTCTGGTTCAAATCCTGATCCTGAAACAAATATCCCTACCGTTGCCCCTGTACCACAAACAGCAAGCTATTTGGTCATGCCAAATGCTCTCTTCTATAGTGGATTAACGGATATGGCTAAACAAAATGCACTTTTAGCCAATATCAGAACATCTGTCTTAAGAAAAGAAGAAGAAAAACAAACCGGTTTCTTCCTCTATACTTACGGAAACACAGGAACCTTATCTTCTGAACGCGGA
>NZ_JBHIRR010000035.1:0-3322 GCF_042197325.1 Bartonella sp. AA16NXGY
TCATCAAAGAGGTTTTGCGCAATATCGGCTTTTCCTTGGCTTGAGTCTGGTCCATAGGCACGTAGTGTATACATATCCGGTAAGCCACCTCTTGTGGTATAGCCATTTACCAGTTTGAAAGAGTTTTCTTCTGCTTTTCCAGAAACTTGAATAAGTGAAAGACCACGGACATTGGCAGCAGCAGAGGTATTTGCTTCGATATTGTTCTCTTCTAAGTGCCCCGTGACATAAACTGATGTGTTGCCAGAGACATCCCCATGGATCAAAAGTCTATCGGTTTTTTGGTCATTTATTGCAGCACCATCACTCCAAGCCGTATTGAAGTAAATCTTTGCATCACCCGTTGCATTGTAGACTTCTTGCGTGTCTGGTTTACCAGAACCTATATGCAATGTTTGGTAATGCTCTTCTGTTGGTTTCTCAAAAACAATGGAGCTGTTATCGAGATTAAGCGTGGAAATATCAGAACGAGATCTTTGAGCGATATCAAGGAGATTGCCATCATCATCTTTTTCGTTTTTGCTGATTTTCAACGTCCATTTTGTATCGTTTTTCAGATCAAAGTGCACATTTCTGTCTTTAGCAATATTTGCTCTGCCTTCTAGAGTAGACTGATCAGTGCTTAAGGTGAAGGTGCCGTTGGAGATCGCTTTAACCTCTTTACCATCCCACAAATCTTTATCTTTCCATGACGTTTTGTCCCAAGCAATACCATTTCCTAGTAAAACATCGGCATGGACCTCTGATTTTTTAAGATTGACTGTGCCGATTGATGGAACTGTAGTATCTTCGATACTTTTTTCAACAACAGCTCCAATGAAAATTCCTGTGCCATTTTCAGCATGAAGCTCTGCATTGGTCAGATTGATCTCATTACTATGATATTTTTGTGGATCATGCGAGCCATTTGGATTATCATCGGAGAAAGTTGCGAATTGTAAACCGGCAACTTCTGCTGTGGCAGAAACATCTGTCAGATCAATATGTCCGCCATTTATTACAACCAGCGCAGCCATTTTTGCTTCTATTGTATTTTTCTTCCCCTTCTGAGGAGTATCGGATTGGGTATCTAGACCTTTAGAATTAGTATCAATAGCGCCATTAACCATCTTAATTGTGCCATCTTCACCAGTAGCGAGACCAATACCAACATTTTGAATAGTTGTTTTGCCATTTAATTCAACTATACTATCAGCCTCCCAAGTGCTTACACCAACGGTTTCTGCTTCGGACTCACCACCGATTATTGTTAAATCTCCGGTAATGATTTTACTCCCATCATCTGCATAAAGACCTTCATCAAAATTTTGAATGGTTGTTTTGCCAGTTAACTGAATTTCACTCCCAGAGCCCGATGTCCATACACCAGATCGTGCTTCATTGGGGTTGTCATTAATTGCTTTACCACCGACTATTGTTAAATCTCCGCTGGTAATTTTACCACCATTAAAGGCTCCAAGACCGTACGAAACTTTTTCAAAGGTTGTATGCCCCTTTAATTGAATTTCACTATTGGGATCAATGGCTATTATACCAGAAGTGCCGTATTCTTGGTTTTCATAAGCAGTTATTGTTAAATCTTCGCTGGTGATTTTACCACCTTTTTCTGCTCTCAGTCCGTCTCTAACTTTTTCAATGCTTGTTTTGCCTTTTAATTCAATTATGCTTCCAAAGCCATGGGCATTTGCACCGTTTCCGAAGTTATCGGTTGTTAGAGTAACATCCGTAATTTCAATACGTCCACCATTTTTTGTAAGTAATGCGTTTTCATGTCCATTCAAATTTCCTCCTATGACAGTCCCTCCTTTCATTGTGACCTTGGATTCTATACCATCTGCATGGAGTGCATTACCCTTAGATGATGCGACTGTAACATTGTTGTTTAAAGTAATGATGCTGCCGTTTCCAGCATATACCCCATCAGTTTCCCCATCGAGTGATCCTCCAGAGATTGTTATTGTCGAGTGATCATCTGCAAATATGCCTTTTAGTGCTTGAGTAACGGTTACATTGTTCAAGGTTACTGTGCTGTTTTTAGCACTTATTCCTAAGGATAGTGAACTGTTATCGTTTTCACTCGATATTACCACGTCTTCCAGCTTGTTTTTTTTACTCTTACTGTCAGAAAAGGAAGCACCAGTGCTAGATAAAATGCCAGATGAGGAGGCCTCCATTCCAGAATATGTAATTGTTCCCTTAGTCATTTGAAGTGTAGCACCGTCTTTGGCTTCAAGGCCTAAGAAAATACCAGAACCAGTGCCTTTAATGGTTGTGCCATCCAGTAACTCAATCGCACTGTTAGCACCTTCTGCTGTTACAGCATAGACGGTTTGGTTTGTGCCTTGGTTTATATCTTTATTCGTAACAATGGTTAAATGTTTTCCAATGATTTTGCCACCGTCTTTTGCGTGAATAGTTTCGTAGGTTTTATCGGATACTTCTTGTTGTTTTCCCTCAGAAACTACGAGGGTTTCAGCATGTGCACTGAACTGGATGTTGAACAGGATAATAGCGGCTGCAGCCGTACATGATAAAAGGGATGTTTTATACACTAGTATTCTCCTTATGAGAGCCCCAAAATATTCATTTCCCCGCGAACTTCATAAGAAGAAGTGAAAATGGATAGTTGTTATTACTTTCAGTAATTGTTTTTAATTTGGTAAGACATTTTTGGTTTTTTGTCAAAATTAAAAAATAATTGATATTAATTATGTATAATACAAAATGTATTTATAATGGATTTTATTTAAAGAATTATAATTTTGAATATTATTATTCAGAGAAATATTGTGAGATACTGATATAGTGGTACCATAACATCTTTTACGTGATGGTAGGGATTATTATATGACGCAAATTGGGGTTATGAGGGAACAAAAAAGGATGTAGAAGAAGCTAGTAAAAAAGCTAACTTACTTGGGCTTAAAGTGGGCTTTCATCTTTCAACACAGTGGTATTAATTTATTTCTAATAGACTTCTCTTTTTTTCAAAGTAGGAAGTACTCTTCATCCACTGGGGATGGAAGTGCTCTGTTGCGTTTGTTGTGTCTTGTCTTGGAGATTTTCGTAAAGAACTAAGTATAAAGAGGGAAGGGTGCTTTAAAAGGAAAAAGGATGACTTTAATGTACAAAAAGGGCAGCATATTGTGCTGCCCTTTTTGTTAAATTGAATAGAATGAATAGGCTATTTTTACAGCCTTGATTTAAAACTGATAGCGTATGCCGCCTGAGAAATTTGCTCCAGATATACCAGTTTTCTGAAGCTTTTGTTGATAACTTACATCACCATGAAGGGAGAAATTGTGAGACAGTTGCGCATTGA
>NZ_JBHIRR010000036.1:0-2958 GCF_042197325.1 Bartonella sp. AA16NXGY
GAGCTCATAAACCTGTTGATATTTCCTGTCACCGCTGCTTAAAACAACGGTGAACAATATTGAGATGATTGGTTGAGGAAACAATCCCGTCATTTCAAGCAAAGCAAGGATGAGGGATTGTTGACCATCACAAACAGCAAAACTTAAGGTTGGCATTCATCCGCATTTTTATATTTTTTACAAAACGGGCTGTTTAAGCGCTTTTCGACACTTCTCTTCGGGATGACAGCACCAGCCTGACAAATGGGGAGGTCTCTACCGTTAAAAGGAGAACACCAGCTAGCTCTCCCTTTATAATGGAATCCTGCTTGGATCATGCAAGCATCAATCGTTGCATTCTCATTGTTGCTTAACTTTTGAACTTCATCCTCAAGATAATTAAGGTGTGGCAAACCACACTCTAGCAATGCTTTTCCTACCTCCGTAGAATCTGCTCCTAGCTTCTCCCACACAGCCGTCTCTCCTCGAGGAGGTTTATCAATGTTTTCAATATCACATCCAGCAACCGTTAACAGAATGAGCAGGCTTAATAAATTAAACAACATTTTCATTTTTTGTTCCCTGTTCTCGTTGAATAAAGTTTGTTAAAACTAAATGAACCATAATTAATTTGACACTCACGACTCGCATCAGCATAACAATTATGGGGGCTCGGGTTAAGGCCCAAGACCGCTCTCCCCATCTCTCTGAGAGGATTAGTTGCTATAGTAAATAAACTGTTTGCTGCAAATATCATCATATAAAAAGGATTTTTTATACCTTTCTCCAAAAGTGAAAAATCTAGATTTAAAGGTGCCTTATAAGCCGTAGGCCAATTGTAACCAATCACTGTACTAATGGGGTCTAACATATGACCTTGTATGTAGATATAATTTTTTTCGCCATCGCTTAGATAATCTACTGTATTGGCCATCGATTGCATGTGAGCAGCCGCTCCAACAAGATAGAAGTCTGTTTTCTTGGCTACACTGTGGATACCATGTTCTTGCAAGTCATTTGCTCCATTGCGTATTGTTAAGGTACCCCGGCTATGCCCACTAACAATAGCATTGTCATTGCCATAACGATAGATAAAATCTTGGAACTTCTTGGTCGAATTACTCAATCCCCAAGTGCTACCCTCCCAAAACTTTTGATAATATGCTACCCCTAATTCTACCAGCACATCATCAGCTTGGGGAAAGTATGTAAAATAAAGGGGACCATTTTTATTAACAGCCAATTGGACAGCATTACCGGCTGCTTCATCTGGTGAATTAAAAATGCCATTGTAGAACATATAAACAGCACCATTAGGGCCTTTTTGTAAATGCTTTTCTTCCTCTGGCTTTAAAAAGTGATACAGAGTGATATATTTTCCATCACTGCCTTTTATAGGTTTTCCATTTTCATCGGTTAAATAGAGGACATTGCCATTTTCATCATGCGCAACCTCACCCACTGGATGGTCAACATAAAATGCCATTTTACGAACCCCATCCCATATATCAAACCATTCATCTACCCATTTATTTCTCATACCTAAACGATTACGCAATATATCCTCAAGCGGTGCGACATCTAGCTGTCCTACTGCCTGGTGGGCTGTAGCGGTGTTGCGGTTGAGTGCACCAATGATTTGTCCAGCATCTTGCCCCATCGCCCTCTGTCCAGTTATATCAGTAAGGATGATAGTCCCATCACTGATAGCAGATTTGGTTTCTCCTTCTGCTGCATCCTTGGCTTTGCCGTGATTTAAAACATTCTTGGCAATGTTTTTTATCGTGTCGTTCCCAGAAATGCTAAACCCATGGCTGCTGGCTTTAGCATGGGCACTGTTGCTGATATCACTGGTGCTAATGCTTCCTGTGGTCAGGCTGTTTTTATCTGCCGGCGCGGTGCTGGCAATGATGCCTCCGGTCAGCATTGTTTTGTCTTTAACTATGATATTAAAGCCGCCATCACCCGCTTTGATGCCTGATTGTTCCACAACACTATGATAATCACTAGAGGATTTATCGTTTTGGAAAGAGGCGCTCATGGAGCCCCCACCACCCGTTTGTCCAGCACCAAACCCAACAGAAACAGAGTTTTGCTTGCTGGAAGTTTGTCCCGTATCACTGCGGCTGGTAATGGCAAAATCACCCCCTACTTCCATTTCTACACGCTCTCCAGAAACCACGGCGCCTGCCAATGTGGTGTTTGCCTGACTTATGGTATGAACAGTGCCGGTGCCTATAATATGGCTGTTTTTGTGTTGAACTTCCTCACTGGAACCTTCCCCTTGACTAAAAGCAGCACTGCCCGTTGCCCCTGCGCCACCCGTGCCATAACCGGTGCCAACACTCATTGAAGCACTTTCACTGCTGTTTTGTGTGCTTTGCGTGTTTTGTGCACTTTCAAAGATGATATCTTTACCTGCTTCCATGGTGATCTTTCCGCTCTGTGCATCATTTTCCAGCACATAGATTGGATTGGTACCAGCGATAACATCAGCGCCAACACCATGAATGCTGCCTTTGTGGGCTTGCATGTTAACAGCGCGTCCGCCTTCTATGCTATCTGTCACCGCTGTGGAGACTTGAGAAGAGGCTTCTGTTTTCTCAGTTTTAAAGCCCACGGTTACACTGCCAGATGCGCCAGCCAGATTGGCAAGAGCATCCTTGGTGGAGCCCCCCAATCCTCCTAATGAGCTACTCAGTCCTTTGGTTACGTTCCCCTTTTCCCCCGTATTGCCAGTCAGCCAATTAACAAAGGTTTTGCCTTTACTATAAAGATGACTGATTTTCATGCCAGTCAGTATGCCATTAATAACTGTATTGTTACCATCCTTATTATTCATGTGATCTGCGGCATCTTTTAGTCCTTGTACCGTGCCAAGGACACCGATATCAACGGAAGTTGTCACACCAGCAAAAGACTTTTCATGCTTTTCTTTTGCGTTAGAGGTATCATAGCTTTCTGATAGGGTGATATTAT
>NZ_JBHIRR010000037.1:0-2873 GCF_042197325.1 Bartonella sp. AA16NXGY
ATTATTTTCGGTCCACCTGTAATCACTAAGCCCGTTGCGTCTAAGGTACTGCTTCCTGCAGTTACTTTATTGACTGCAATATCCTTGGCTAGATCAAATTTTATATTATTGTCATCTTTGCCTTTGCTAATTTGAAGATTTTCACTTGCCGCTGATAAATCGATCTTGCTCTCTATACCAATAGTTGTAGCATCTGCACCACCAACAGACAGCTGCCAACCTTTATCTACGTAATTTTGTAATGACTTTATCTGCGCAACATTTACTGCATCAGTCAGTTCAGAACCAGCTGCTACCCCTATAATTTGTCGCGTTCCCTTCTCGCTGAGATTACCAACACTCATGGCACCATAAACACTCTTCCATTGAATGTCAGTACCTGTTGCATTCGCTTTCTTATTAGGAGAATAGCCAAAAACACCTTTAGCCCTATCGGCCACAGAATTGTAACCTAGCGCAATACCGCCCGCTTCTTTCACTTCTGCCCATGCACCAACAATGGTGGCAGCAGAAGCGTAGTCTTTCGCGGCGTTGCCAACAATAGTAACACCTTGAAACAGATTACTTTGTGAATATGTCTGTATGCCGTTACCAATAGCAATAATATTAATGGCATTCGCATTCGGACTTTTCCCCAGTTTTATATCATCATTAGTTTCATATGTACTCACCCTCCTTGCTAAACGATTAACGCCAGACAGCAAAATATCATCACTATTATCGTCCTCAACAGGCAGCATCCACCCTTTTTTAATAAATGTTTTTGGCAATTTTCGCACAGCAATATTATCCGCACTCATGCTTTTATCGTTAACCGCTATTCTTGTAAGCTGTGGCACTTTCTTATCACCAACATTTCCAACTCGCGCAGAACGGCTACCTTCTGTCAAAACATTTACGATAGGACTCTTATCTCTCTTACCAGAAAGGGTTTTGGTTAAAAAATTTGCGTAATCATCAGAAGCATTCAAACCAGCAACAGAGAGAAGGCTTTGTGGATAAGATACACCAGCACTTTTTACACCCTCAAGAAACGTGTTTCTAAAATCAGGATTTGCTGAAAAAACAGGCGTAACATTCGATAAGAATGTAGCCGCTGTAGCCAACGAAAGAACTTTAACAAAAGAAAAACGAGAACGTTTTAATTCACTCGCAGCTTGTGGGGCATATAATTTTTTCATAACAAACTCTCCAATGAAAAAACTTAAAAACACCTCCAAAACATAAAAAAGACACATTTTAGCATTATTGATCTCTTTGGAATTCAGAGTAGACGATTATTGCTTAGAGTGTGAACATTTTGGGTCTTTAGTCTTGTTTTGTTTGTGCTCTCTTTATTGAGACCTAAATGTTTGTTTTTTGATTATGTTTTGTGGACATAAAGATGACACATTTAGAGTCTAATGGTTTTAGTGTGCTGTTTTTTTCTAACTAAAAAGGGGTCTTTATATTTAATATTACTTTTTACTTGGTAGCGGTTACTATAAAATCCTTTGTACTAGGTTTTAGTATGTATTTTCCTAATTATAGATTTTATTTTTATTAGAAAGCATGGTTTTATTAATAATAAGTAAAGTAAAAAGAAATTGTAATATGTCCGGAATATAGTTTTCCTTGGATAACTGGCTTTTTAGTTGGATTTTTTCTTTTTAATATATCATATAATGATATATGCGCGGTCCTGTGATGTACCTTTTATCTTTACGCACTACTTTTCCCCCTTTGAATTATTTTATCAAAATGAGTCTTACTAATATACATTTTCATACAGCTATAGGCTGTTCATGAAAATAGCAACATAAAAATATAGCTTTTTAGCAATATGGATTCTACTGTGATCTTTTTTCAACAAAATATAGAAAATCTTCTATAAAACCTCACAGTTTATAGCCTCATCAAATATTATGCTTATCTCTAGATAAATACTGTGCGTCTGTAAAAAAATATCCACCCTTATTTCAATAAATAAGGGTGGATATTCTGTTCTATTTTCGTTGTTCGTATTATTTTATTTTCAGAGTGATTGCACCACCTATTCCCCAATGACCACCAGCACTCGTGGCAGAGAGATTAGAGCGAATTTTTCCGTTTTCAGATGTATAACCAGCACCAAGGGCAAATGCGGATTGTCCACGCCATGTGCCGCTACCAAATGAGACACTCAAAGATCCTGGCTCGTCAAAGTAACGTAGGTTGGATACTGCTAGACCAACGGCGGCTGCTTGCCTTGCCTCTTTCCGTACGCTCTTAATGTCATAACTAAACATTTCAAATTTTATATCGGTTTAGGATTTCGACTCGTTAACACCATTACTCATCGCATTATCCTTGGATTCAGAAAAATATTTATCTACATATTTTTTCGCATCATCAAAAACTGTCTTAATCTGCTGCTCACTGTCATCTAACAACCACCAACCAGCCCCCCTCCACGACTTCTGTCAAATTTGCGTAAAACACACCACTCTTCACACCTTTTCTCTTTCTTTATTTTCAACATTAATGCTGGCACTGTTATTTGTGGGAGTCGTTCTTTTAATCGTGTAACTATTTTCGCCCCTGTCTTGTATAGACAGGAGCGTTTTTGAAAATAATCGTAGTAAATTTTATTAATTTAGAGTTAAGCTTAATCCTACACCTACACCCCAGCGCCCTCCGGAACTTGTCACAGATAGACTAGAGCGAATATTTCCATCTTCAGATGTATAACCAGCACCAAGAGCAAATGCGGACTGATTGAGCCATATACCACTACCAAGTGCAACACTTAACTTTCCTGGTGCATCATTGTAACGCAAGTTGGACACCGCTAGACCAATAGCAGCAGCTTGTCTTGCTTCTTTCCGAACATCCTGAATAGCATAATTCAATGT
>NZ_JBHIRR010000038.1:0-2782 GCF_042197325.1 Bartonella sp. AA16NXGY
TTCCTGTCACCGCTGCTTAAAACAACGGTGAACAATATTGAGATGATTGGTTGAGAAAACAATCCCACCATTCCAAGTGAAGGCAAGGATAGCGGATTGTTAATCATCACAAACAGCAAAACTTAAGGATAACATTCATATTGTTCTGGATGCTTTTTACAAAAAGGGCTGTTCAAGCGCTTCTTGACACTGCGCTGTGGAACAACAGCACCTGGACGACAAGCCGGAAGATTCTTTCCTTGAAAATTCTCACACCACGTTCCTGCCTCTGTATCTTTATAGCGGAATCCTGATTGAACCATACAAGAATCAATAAACGCCTTTTTATTTAAACTTAACTTTCTATTTTCTGGATCAGTATCATAAGGGGTTGGCATTCCACATTCTAATAAGGCTTTTCCTACCTCAGTAAAATCAGTAACACCATTTTTCTCCCACGCGCTCAAATATCCTCCAGGAGTTTTATTAAACTGACATCCAGCTATACTTAACAAAGTTACAGCGCTTAATAATTTTAAAGTTTGTTTCATTTTTTTCCTCCATGATTTAATTCAAGGTTTTTGTTTTAAATGAGATGAGCCATACCTTTTTTGGCATTTTTGACCCGCATCTCCAAGACAGGTATGGGAGCTTATGGGATTCATGATCACTCTCCACCATTCTTTCCACCAGTTACTGCCAGCAGGTATTGTCTCGTAAGTATAGCCATTGCCGCCAATAATTCTGCTGACAAAGTCGTATCTATTCCCATCAAAGCCAACAATGGTTTGTTTGCCATCACTCACATAACCTAACAGACCGGATGCAACTAAAACATTAAAGGCTGGTCCATAGAAATTGATATTCGTGTTGTCGGCTATACCGTGCACACCTTCTTGTTTGAAAGAATTCAGCATATTCCCCAATGTCATTGTCCCGCGACTATGTCCATAAAGTTCTAATCCTGTAAGACCATAGCTATACATCAAATCTTTTGCTTCTTGTGTTGAATTGGTCAAACCCCAAAAGTTATTTTCCATAAACTTCTGATAGCCCGCGACCAGAAGTTCTGAAATAGCAGAATCGGCTTGAGGGAACACAACAAAATAAAGCGGTTCATTTTTATCCTTCGCATGTTGAACCGCATAAACAGCGGCTTCCTCTGGTGGAGTAAAGATGCCATTAAAGGACACATGCACCTTGCCATCAGCACCCTCTTGTAAATGCTGCTTTTCTTCATCCGTTAAATAATGTGCGTGAGGTATTTTTTGTCCACGAGCGTCTTTGATATACTGTCCATTTGCATCTATTTCATAGATTATATTACCCTTTTCATCACGGTCGACCACAGCGATGGGGTGCTCTTTGATAAACATGGTTTTATAGGAGTCATCACTGTATTTAAATCCTTCTTCTAAAAGTTGGGTTGCCATTTCACGGTTTTCATGGACGATTTGTTCCAGCTTGCCTGCATCGAGCTGTTGTACACCCTTATGGGCGGTGGCAGTATCACGATTAAGGGAGGCTATGGCTTGTTCCACATCTTGCCCTGTCAATGCCTTCTGCCCAGCTTCATCAGTAATGACAATGGTGCCATCGCTAATGGCGGATTTGGTGTATCCTTCCTCTGAATCTTGGGCTTTTGAATGATCTAAGACATTTTTGGCAATGTTTTTCCCGACACCATATTTACCCTGATACATCGGACCACCGGCAGAAATACTTAAACCTTGGCTGCTAGCTTGCGCATGCGCACCGTTGCTGATATCACTGGTGCTAATGCTTCCTGTGGTCAGGCTGTTTTTTTCTGCCGGCGCAGTGCTGGCAATAAGCCCCCCAGTTAGGGTCGTTTTGTCTTTAACGTTGATCTTAAAACCGCCATCACCGGCTTTGATGCCTGATTGCTCCACAACACTATGATAATCGCTAGAGGATTTATCCTTGTTCAAGGAAATATTGGTTGTGGCTGCATCATCCTTTTTTCCACCATTAAACCCAATAGAAAAAGAGTCTTGCTTGCTGGAAGTTTGTCCCGTATCACTGCGGCTGGTAATGGCGAAATCACCCCCTACTTCCATTTCTACATGGTCTGCAGAAGCCACGGCGCCTGCCAGTATGGTGTTTCCCTGACTTATGGTATGAAGAGTGCCAGTGCCTATAATATGGCTGTTCTTGTGATGCACTTCCTCACTGGAACCCTTGCCTTTACCAAAAGAAGCATTCCCCATCCACCCTGGACCACCGGTACCATAACTATACCCAACATTCATTGAAGCGCTTTGCGTATGATTTTGTGTGCTTTGTGTGTTTTGCGCACTTTCAAAAGTGATATCTTTACCTGCTCCCATGGTGATATTCCCGCTCTGTTCATCATTGCTTTGCATCGGGTTTGTACCGGCAATAATATCGGCTCCAACACCATGGATGCTGCCTTTGTGGGCTTGCATATTAACAGCGCGTCCTGCTTCTATTGTACCTGTCACCGCAGTAGATGTCTGAACCGATGCCTCCTCCTTCTCTGTCTTAAAGCCAACGGTTACGCTAGCAGAAACATCAGCAATATCACGAATAGACTGTTTGTTTCCACCTTTCATCCCATTATAAAGACCTTTGCCTTTGCTATAGAGATCATAGCCTTTTAGACCAGCAATAAGACCATTACCGATTTTGTGTTTTGTATCCCCATGACCAAAACGTTTGACTGCATCCTTTACATCTTTTACGGCACCAAGAATACCCACATTGACAGAGCCTGTCACACCAGCAAAAGACTTTTCATGCTTTTCTTTTGCGTTAGAGGTAT
>NZ_JBHIRR010000039.1:0-2715 GCF_042197325.1 Bartonella sp. AA16NXGY
ACAGGATTCTTTGTTATGGAGCAAGGAAGCCGATGCCTTTGTAGCGCGTCATGAAAAGAGTAAAGAAGAAAAAGGCAGAGCTGTAAGGACACAAGAAAACAGTAGAATTACGTTCCTTGCAAATGGTGAGATTAGCGCTAAATCAACAGATGCTGTAACGGGTAGTCAGCTTTTTGAAACGAATGATAAGGTTGTTACTTATTTAGGAGGCAATGCAGCTTTTAATAATGGTGTGTTTACTGGGCCGACCTATAGTTTATCGGAGATTGATAAAGATGGTAAGATAACAGCCAAACCTTTTACCAATGTTGGTTCAGCTTTTGAAGGACTTGATACAAATATCAAGAATGTCAATCAGAGGATTAAGGAAGTTTCTGAAGGAGTCGCACAGGATTCTTTGAATTGGAATAATGAAGCCAATGCATTTGTAGCTAAGCATGGAACGGAAGGAAACAATAGCAAATTGAAGTTTCTTTTAGATGGAGAAATTTCTAAAGGTTCAACAGAAGCGATCACGGGCAACCAACTTTATTCAATGAATCAAACATTTGCGACCTATTTTGGTGGAGGTGCTGGCTATGAAAATGGAAAATGGGTTGCACCCACCTTCAAACTTAAAACTGTCAATGATGATGGTAGCACTGGTGAGGAAAAGGTTTACAATAGTGTAGCGGAAGCACTTGCAGGTGTTGCAAGTTCTATTACGAATGTTCACAATGATGTGACCAATGTAGTCAGTGATAGTCTTGCCAAGCAGGATGAAAAGACAAAAGTTATCAATATTGGTACAGAAGTAGAAGGCAATGAAATCAATATCGCAAATAAAGACAAAGGGGATAGAATTCTTTCCGGTGTGAAAGAAGCCGTGAGAGGTAATGAAGCTGTTAATAAAGACCAGCTTGATAAAAGTCTGAAGGAGCTTTCTAACAATCTTCAGTCTGATGAATCGGCTGTTGTTCATTACGATAAAACAGGTGATGATAATAGCAGCACTAATTATGCGAGTGTGACTTTGGGTAAAGGTAAGGGTTCTGCACCTGTTGGTTTGCATAATGTTGCCGAAGGTCAGATTAGTGAGAATTCGCATGATGCGGTTAATGGCGGTCAGATTTCTAAGGTTTCTCAGGATATTGCGAAATACTTAGGTGGAGGTACAAGCTTTAAAGATGGTACTTTCACGGGTCCAACCTATAAATTATCCAGTGTTGATGCAAAAGGCGAGGTAGTAGAAAAATCCTATGGTGATGTTGGTTTAGCCATTGAAGGTATTGATACGAATTTCAAGAATGTGAATAACAACCTAACGAATAAGTTTAATGAACTTACTGAAAACATCACGAATATTACTCAGGAAGTTCAAGGCGATGCGCTGTTGTGGGATAAGGACGCAGAGGCGTTTGTAGCGATGCATGGGGACAATAAAGAGAACAGCAAGCTTACATCACTTGCAGCTGGCTCTATAGTATCAGGCTCGAGTGATGCGATTACGGGTGGACAGATTTATGATCTGCAAAAACAGTTTGCTGGCTATTTTGGTGGTGGTGCTGGTTATAATGAGAAAGGCGAATGGCAAGATCCGGATTTCCAAATTCAGACTTTCAGCAATGATGGTACGAAAGGTGATAAGAAGAGCAGTAATAATGTTGCAGGTGCTTTTAATGACATTAATGACAGCATGAGCACTATCAACGCTCGTATTAAGGAAGTTTCAGAAGGAGTTGCACAAGATTCTTTATCATGGAGCAAGGCTGAAGGTGCTTTTGTCGCCTTGCATGGAGAAAAAGATGGTGAGAAGACACACAGCAAAATCACATCACTTGCAAATGGTGATATTACTGCTAGCTCAAGCGATGCTGTAGCAGGAAATCAGCTATATGCTCTAGGTAACAGTGTTGCGCAGTCTTTAGGTGGTGACGCTAGTTATGCAGGTGGCGCTTGGACGGCTCCAAGTTTCAAAGTTAAGATCGTTAATGAGGATGGTACTAAAGTTGAAGAGAAGAAGTATGATACTGTATCGGAAGCATTTGCTGGTGTAGGAACATCTTTTGAGAATCTTCAAAAAGAGTTTACTCAAAACAACACGGAGGTTACTGAAAATATTAAGCAGAATGCGTTGTTGTGGAGTGATTCTGAAAAGGCGTTTGTAGCAACACATGGAGAGGGTGATGAGAAAGGCAACAGTAAAATTAAGTTTCTTTCCAATGGAGAGGTTTCTGCAAGCTCAAGTGAAGCGGTCAATGGTTCTCAGCTTTTTGAGACGAATAAGACTGTTGCAACTTATTTAGGTGGTGGCGCTGAATATAAGGAAGGTCAATGGAGTACTCCAAGCTTCAAAGTTAAGATCGTCAAAGAAGATGGCAGTGCCGTTGAAGAGCAGAGCTATGATGATGTTGCGTCTGCCTTTGCTGGTGTTGGTGATTCATTCATGAATATTCATAAAGAGCTTCAGAATGAGATTAATAAAGTTGTAGGAGATAGTCTTGTTAAGCAGGATGATGCTACGAAGGTAATCAAGATAGGTGGTGAAAAAGAGGGTAGTGCAATCACAATTGCAAACATGAATGGTGATACACGTAGTCTCTCTGGCGTGAAAGCTGGAACACTTTCTGAAGGCTCGACGGAAGCCGTGAATGGTTCACAGCTTTATTCCTTGCATCAGACGCTAGCGATGTATTTAGGAGGAGGAGCTAGCTATGAAGGTGGCGAATGGAGGGC
>NZ_JBHIRR010000040.1:0-2684 GCF_042197325.1 Bartonella sp. AA16NXGY
TGTCACTTATCAGCATAGATTTAAGAAAATTGGTTTTTCTGGAACGAGTTTCTCTGCTGGATTGCGCCACCTTTTTTAGCGATACATAAACTATATAGTAACTTATATATAACTTATATATAAGTATATAGTGTTATATTAAGTATTAAATTAAATATTTCATTTTATATTTATTGTATTTTGAGAACTTTATTAGCTTAAATATAGATATTATTCTTCAATGAATAGAAGTAGGGGAATAGAAGGCGGCAAGAGTTATGATTTATGTATTTCATAAATATGTATTTTTATGCAACGTTACAACAGCTATTCTTTATTTTTTGCAGGTTACGTATGTTAGTGCTGCAGGATCTTCAAGTGATGCAGGAGGGGCATTTTATAAATGCGATGATAGAAAAACACACTTTCTTGCAGATAAAATCTATTACTTAAAAAGTTCTCAAGAGACGTCTGCTCATATTGCACCTATTGCAGCTATATATGTAGAAAAAGCAGGCACTATTGTTAATGCGTCTCAGATAACAGTTTATGGCGATGATCCAGATAAAATATCTGCGTATGGGGCGTATGTAAGAAATGGTGGAACAATTAATCTAGTAGCTTCAGATTTTAAGAATATACCTGCTCTTCGTGCTCAAAATGCCGTTATTAGCATGACAGTAGGGGAAATTAAGGGGATTTCACATGCTATTTATGCATGGGGGAGAGGAACGGATATTGCTTTAGTGAGTGTGAATATCAATATTGAGCCAGATAACTTGAATGTAAAAGGGATCGGTATTATGAGTGGTTTTGATGCAATGGTTAAAATGACAGACGGTACCGTTAATTTTAACCAGATTGGCTCATTTTCAACTCGATTTGGGGGGCGCTATATTCTTGATACTATGGGGATTACGGGGCAAGGAAGGAGGGAGGAAACTTTAACAGATGGTGATCGAGCTATGGGGGTATTGCCAGAAGCTTTTGAGGTTTTTCAAGGTGGTGACGTTCATTTGAAAAACAATTTTATTCAGCTGAACCATATGCATGCATTCTTGATGAAAAACTTTTCAGGTTATGTAAATGATAATGGTAAGTTAATTCAAAAATATATTTCACCAGATGGCTTTAAGAATACAAGTATTAAGATAGAAAAAAACAATATTTCTGTTCAGAGTGAGGGAGTATATGGACTGTGCTTTAATGTTTTAGCTCCAGAAGAACTTGCTAAAATGTTGAGGCAACGAGATGATGAAAAAATTTTAGAAACCAAAAAAGTTATCACGGGGAGGGCATTTGTTTATTTATCAGAGACAAATATGACAGTTCCAGACGGGATTGCGATTTATGCGAAGGGGAATAAAGACTATGAAGTAAAAGGCACTCTTGAATTATCGGATGAAACAAAAATCTCTGGTGATTTGTTGCTAAAAGCTGAAAATAATGCTTCTCTATTGGTGAAAGCAAACGCTTCCTCTCTTACAGGAGGTACGCGTGTTGAGGATAGATCGGTTATTGATTTAGAGTTAATTCGTTATTCAAAATGGTATCTTACTAAAAGTAAATACAACGGTTTACAGGAATCTGTTTCATCGCTTTCTTCTCTAAGTCTTTCCAATAGCACATTGATCTTTGATGAAGGTAGTGGTTATCAAACGCTATGCATTGGAAAAAAAGCAGATATAGGTGCAGGAGATAAAATTCTCGCATCAAAAGATAAAAAAGTCTACAGTGCTGAGGGAAACGCTCAGATTAGGTTGAATGCATTTTTGAATGATGAGGGTTTGTTTAATCCCCAAAAGACGGATCGCATATTGATCTATGGGGATGTTTCTGGAACGACATTCATTCATGTGCAAAATTTTCCAAAATATGCAAGTAAAGAAGTCTATGAGGGAAAAGATCAAAGCATTTCACTCATTCAAGTTGCTGGAACAGCGCAGGCAGGTTCTTTTCGACTCGCCAATGGTTATGATGATTATACTACGGTGAAAGGTTTTCCTTATCAATATCGTATTCGTGGTTATGGTCCAGGTTCGCCCTTTGGAGAAGCAGATGCTACGCAAAGATTAGTGGAAGGTGAGGGGGAATTTTGGGATTTCCGACTCGAAGGGGTTTATATTTCTTCTAGAATAGGTTCTTATAATGGTCCATTTGGTAAACCTTCTTCGTTTTCATTATCTCATCCTGTTAATCCTCCATCTTCTCCCCCCAATTCACTTTCTACGTCGTTGATATCTGACTCTCCTTCTTCTACGTCCTCTGGTCCTGTTGATCCTCCATCTTCTCCCCCCAATTCACTTTCTACGTCGTTGATATCTGACTCTCCTTCTTCTACGTCCTCTGGTCCTGTTGATCCTCCATCCTCTCCCCCCGATCCACTTTCTACGTCGTTGACATCTGACTCTCCTTCTTCTACATCCCCTGATCCTGTTGATCCTCCATCTTCTCCTCCCGATCCACTTTCTACGTCGTTGACATCTGACTCTCCTTCTTCTACATCCCCTGATCCTGTCGATCCTCCTCCTCCCGATCCATTTTCTACGTCGTTTATGTCTGACCCTCCTTCTTCTACGTCCTCTGATCCTGTTGATTCTCCACGCCCTGATCCACTTTCTATGTCGTTGCCATCTGAGCCCTCTGCTCCGGAGGACACTTCATCTCTGGATACTGTTTCTCCTCCTTCTGCCCCTGTTGAACCA
>NZ_JBHIRR010000041.1:0-2622 GCF_042197325.1 Bartonella sp. AA16NXGY
TGAAAGGATTTTAGAATGACAGAAAATGATATTCTTTTAACAGACCGTGAAAGTGCAAAATTGCTTCATATGAGTGTATCAACATTCCGCCGTCATGTTACCAATGGCTCTCTCCCAAAACCTTTAAAATTTGGTTTTTTATCGCGTTGGTTACAATCAGATCTTTTGAATGTCATCGAGCAAGCAAAACAGCAACGTCAAAGTGACGCGGCATAAAAAAAACCTTGTCACATAAGGACGGACAAGGCTTTCTCAAACTCATCAATCTAGAGATAGCACAATCCGTCCTATGACGCAACGTTATAGGATTTAAAATGATGTGTTCTTTTAAGAATGCGCAAGGTATCACACGTGCCTTGCGTGGTACTTGGCATGGGCGTTATGGAACAGCCCGTTGCCCTGCTCATGATGATAGGCTGCCTAGCTTATCCCTTGCCAATGGACATGATGGGCGTCTTTTACTCACTTGTTATGCTGGCTGCTCTTTTAGAGAGATCATACAAGCGCTTATTAGAATTGGCTTGCTTGGAAAACAAGCCTTTTTTGATAAAGCTTATGATCAGACGCTCTCTTTCTCCAAACAGTTTTGTGCTGATCTCAAACGAGCAAAACAGAAAGCAGAGAGAGCAAAAGCAATTTGGCAACAAAGCCAACCAATCAAAAATACTTTAGCAGAAACCTATTTACGTATGCGGGGTATTACATGTGATTTGCCTCCCGATTTACGTTTTCACGACAAATGTTCGCACCCCTCTGGGGTTACACTGCCCGCGTTGGTTGCTCTTGTTAAGGGTGCTGGCTCCTTTGCCATTCATAGAACCTTTTTACAAGCCAATGGCTGCAAAACAGATCAAAAACCAGCAAAAGCCATGTTAGGGTCTGTTATGGGTGGTGCTGTGCATTTAAGTCAAGCCAATCCAAAACATCTGGTCATTTGTGAGGGCATTGAAACCGGTCTAGCTCTACTGTCTGGGTTGTTAACAGAGCCCGTTGATTTATGGGCGTCCCTTTCAACCCTATGAAAATGCAAAATAGATATAAAATATCTATTCTAATAGTACCTATTGAAGAAACAGTAAAAATACATTACATTAGAACTACTTTGTAACACATTAAGTGGTCGTAAAATGGCTGAGACAACATTTACCTTTCGCGTCGATGATGTATTAAAAAATGAATTTTCCAAAGCAGCAAAGGCGTGTGATAGATCTGGTGCACAATTATTGCGCGATTATATGCGCGATATCGTAAAAGAACAAAAAGAAAAAAGTGCATACGATTTATGGTTTCGGGAACAAGTTCAATTAGGGATAAATTCTGCTAATGCAAGTGATATAATGTCTTCTGAAGAAATCGAAGCAGAAGCAAAAGAATGGCGCTTAAAGACACAAAGTAAACTAGATAGATCAACTTTATGAAGCTAATTTGGACACAAGTAGCACACGTTGACCGCAAAAAGATACGTGAATACATATCACAAGATAATCCTTCCGCTGCCTTAAAGTTTGATCAACTTTTATCTGAAAAAGTAGAAAAACTTGTTAAATTTCCTACCCTTGGTCGTTTAGGACGAATTGTAAATACACGTGAACTTATTGTACATCCAAATTATATCATGATTTATGATATTTCAAATGGCGTTGTGCGTATTTTACGTGTGCTCCATACAAAGAAAAAATTTCCTTAATCAACTGTATTTTTATTTATTTTGTAATTGAAGAAAATTATTTTCTACAATACTGCGCTCCGTATCAGTAAATAATGATAAATTATTATTTTTCTAATATTGCGAATATGATTGCATAATGCACTTTGCACACCGCTTAGTTTCTACTCGTAAAAATGAAGATGACACTATTGTCAATGATGTGTCTGTTGAAAAGCTTGGGGAACTCTTAAAAGAAAACCCCCGTGGTCTCTTAATGGTGCGTGATGAATTGGCTGGCTTTTTAGCCAATCTAGAAAGAAAGGAATATCAATCAGACCGCGCCTTTTATTTAACAGCTTTTAATGGCGATGATCAATTTACTTATGACCGTATAGAGCGTGGAACCATTTTTATCCCTTATGTCACTTTATCCATGATTGGAGGCATTCAACCTTCACGCATTATTCCGCTCATTCAAGCCATACACCGTGGAATAAACGATGACGGTTTATTGCAACGCTTTCAAATGATTGTCTGGCCCGATGACAATAAAGAGTGGCAATTGGTTGATAAACCGCCCAATCAAGAGGTCTGGCAAAAGTATGAAGGGGTATTTCGCTCTTTTCGTGATAAACGCTTAGGTTCTCCCGAACAACCACTGATTATGCGTTTTTCTCCTAAAGCACAAGTGAAGTTTTATGAATGGTTCGAGCATCTTCATAAAGAGGCAAAAGGAGGTACTCACTCAGAAAGCTTACAATCGCATCTTTTAAAAATGCCAAAGACCATAGCAAGCCTTGCGTTAATTTTTGAACTTCTTGATAGTGGTGGTTTAGAAATTGGTCTCTATGCCATTACAACAGCCTTGCGTTGGGAAAAATATCTGTTAAGTCATGTCAAAAGACTTTATGCGGCGGGGGATACATTAACAGCAGAGCGTGCAAAATTAATTGTTGAACGCTGTGATTGTTTAC
>NZ_JBHIRR010000042.1:0-2355 GCF_042197325.1 Bartonella sp. AA16NXGY
TGGAGCAGTCGCCATGACCGTAGAAAGATAGAATATTTTTTTATAGTCTTGCCAAACAAGAGAAAGCTGCTTTTTATCAAACATTCTGCTGCTTTTTTATTTTGGGGAGTTCTGTTTTAAGGCGATATCGCGTTCATTCAGCACGCATTTCAGTTCCTTTTTCACGCGACAATAAAGCCTCGCACGCTTGATAAACAGGTAGTAAATGACAACGATTGGCGCCCATATTAAAACACCTAAGAGCGTAAAACACAGGAAAGAAATGGCTATTAATGTTATAAGACTACTCGTCATTTTGTCCCCCTTCCACATTCTGCATACGCATTGCCTGATCGCGTTGTTGTATCGCTTCTTCCAATTGTGGAAGTATTTTGTTCAATTTTCTCGTTAATTTTATACACATGATCCCAATGATCGGAAAAAAGAGAAGAACCCCTAACCATATAAGGCTCAACAGCTGCATGATAAAGGCAACACTATCATTTTTCCACCATACAAAATTTGCGATAGAGAAAGCAGATTGGAAAACAGAAAAGAGAATAAGGATAAAAAGGATTATTTTACATTCTTTTGAATAAAAAGGCAGAGATTCTTTGAAGTTAAGAAAGCGCATTGTCGCATCAAGGGTCTTATGGGCGAGATTGTGTCTCTTCATTTCTCCCAGATCATTGCGCAATTGTTGTATGGCTTGCTTTTGTTGCGTCGTACTCTTTTTCAAGCCTTGAGCGAGTTTAAAAGATAACCTGATATATTTGATCAACAGGTAAGGAAGCCTAACCATAACCATAACCATTAAAATGGCAATGATAATGAACCCTAAAAAAGCCAAATGCTGCATCATAATGCTCCCTTTTTTTCCCTATCGCATTGATGTGAAATCATCATTTTTATTTTCTTCTCAAGCAAATGTTTCTAATTCCTTTACTGTTTCTTGCACGCCATACTGAAGGAGACTATGGAGAATTAAAATGACAGGTAAAGAAACAACAATACATGTCCAGACCCAAAACAGCAGTCGCATGACAAAATCAATAATGTGAAGCACTATCATAGGCACGTAATTGTGCAAAAAAACCGCAGATTTTGGAAGAAAAGCTGAAAAAACGACAACACCTGTGCTAAGTGCAACCATAACGAAGGCGATAGAAAAGATCATAAAATAATCTTTTTTTGAGAGAAGCAAAGATTCTTGAAAAGAAAAGGCACGCAACTGTGTTGCAAGAACTGTATTCTGTCCCCTACCCTCTGCCTGATTATGCCTCAAATTCTGCGCTGCACCCTTTTTTAATTTTCGCTGCGTCACCAATAACAAGATTGTCCGTTTTATCAAAGAATAATAAAGTGCAACGATTGTCACCACGGTAGAAAGGAATACCATAAAAATTGCAGAACAAATAAAAATTACCGTCCCTACGGCAATCAACATTCCAATGATTAAAGAAGCGCTCACTTTTCCCCCTATTGTCTTCTGTTAAGAGATTGGTTGTCTAGCTGTTTCTGCTCTGGTAAGTTTTCCCATTGTAGCATCATTTCCTTCACATCCCGTTTAAATACGGCGTTAAAGACAAAAAAGAGCGGAAACAACCCAAAAAGAACGCCAAAAATTATTTGCGGCAAGAGACATAAAAAAGCCCAAACACTATTCCACCCCGCATCAAGAACATGCTGAATTATAGGATTTTGGAATGGGTGTTTAAGACTTTCCTGAAAACTTTCTTGTTTCATTTTTCCCAGTGCTTGGAACTGTTCCTTGGATATAACGTGAAAAAATTCCAAAGGGCTCATATAGGCAGACGCGGAAAAAAGCACCAACAAGAGGATAGCCAAACAACAAATGATGATATAATCGCCTGTTGAAAGCATCATCCATTTTTTGAAAGTTGCCGATTGATCCAACACTGGCTGCGATACAAAAGCCTTATCTCCCTTATGGGCAGATTGGTGTTGTGATTTATCTTCGATCATACGGATACTCCCCCACTTCTAAAATTCCCACTCTTCAATATTTGATAGCACGCCACCAGCGCGGTAAATTCGCTTAGCACCCTTCTCAGAGTAATGCAAGTACTATAAATCCCCTCTACGTATTTTGTTTATTTGCCCTATACGCGCTTATACATGAAGCACTATACGTGAGGCGCTTACAAGCCACCCCCCTCCTTTTCCCAAGGTGGTGCCCCCATCTTGAAAGCCAAGCACGCGGCCAAGATCAACCTCAGTCCCAGATCAACCTCATTCATTGCCTCATCGAAAACTTCCTCAAGTACACGACACGCCCTACGCTTACCTCTTCCTCAAGAAATTTCAATCCCTTTGCCTTAAAATCCACCCCTTTGCCTCAATGCCTCGTTGTCA
>NZ_JBHIRR010000043.1:0-2181 GCF_042197325.1 Bartonella sp. AA16NXGY
TCCAGTGACTAAATGGCATACAGGGGAGCAAGGAAGCAGTTTACGTGTAGACATAAATGTTATGTTGGGAGGAGGCGATTGGACTGGTGGCTCTAACAATGATCATCTTGTACGGAATTTTGCGCATTCTCGTTATGTAGAAGATGAAAAAATAGGCGCCCGTGGATGTAGCGAGCCACTTTATTATAATTAACGCGAGATTGATTAGAACATCATTTTATCCAGCCCCACTTTTGTGGAGCTTTTTTTATGGAGCGTCAGATGAGAAAGATATCGAAAGAAGGATTAGAGCTTATCAAACAATGGGAAGGTTTGCGTTTAGAGGCATATAGAGACACGGCATGTATCTGGACGATTGGTTATGGTCACACCAGCAATGCGGGTCACCCCCTTGTCAAAAAAGGCATGTGTATTAGCCAAAAGCAAGCGGAAGAAATCCTTTGTGAAGACTTAAAGCAATTTGAGCAGACGGTAGAGGAATCGGTGACGGTTTCGTTAACGGATTGCCAATTCGCGGCATTGGTCTCATTTTGCTATAATGTAGGGACAGCTGCTTTTCGCAAGTCAACCTTGTTGAAGAAGCTTAATCAAGGCGATTATGAAGCCGTACCCTTAGAATTACAGAAATGGAATAAGGTCGGTGGGAAGCCTCTTGCGGGTTTAGCTAACCGTCGAGCAGCAGAAGCGGGATTATGGGTAAAAGGGGCTTATGTTTCTTCGAACTATCAAAGGGTAGAAACGAAAACGGCAACCGAACTTCTTAAAATAGAAGCACTTGCCCCGATTATAGGGTCTTGTTCGGGGTTTGGAGGCTTGTTGGTTGGCAATGGTCCGGTGCAATGGGCTTTAGCAGGCATCATGGTTTTAGCGGCTGTAACGGGCATAGTGATTGTCGCCAAGCGGTTTGGGGAGCAACGCTTATGATTTTTTGGCTAAAGAAATATTCTCTTATGTTTACAGCGGCTTTAGCCGTTTTTTTTATGGCTTTAGCCAAGGCGTTTCAGCTTGGCAAGCAAAGCGAACGGCAAAAGCAAACAGAGAATGCTTTAAAGACAGCAACAACCCGTCTTGAGGTAGAAAATGAAGTTAATCAAAAAAGTGATGCTGGTGTGCGCTCTGAACTTTCTCGTTGGGTGCGCGGCAAATAGGTCTGTTTCTTGTGGTGGCTGGTTGCCCATTTATTTGGATAATAAGGATGTTGCGGTCATCAGTTCCAACCTTGCAAGAGATATTTTGAAGCATAACAAGCAGGGAGCCCATTTATGTGGTTGGAAAGATGGTCAAGAAACGAAGCAGCAAAGATAAAGGTCTTACAGAAACAGAACAACAGCTCCTTCACGAGATGATAGAGACCTATCAAGGCTTAAAGATGATGTCACGCATCATGAAATTGATTGCCTTCATTCTCTTTATGTTTGTTATTGATTTTTCCCGTTTTGTGGACGCCATAGAAAATAGCTTCTCACATCTTAAAAGATGGATAACAAAAAGTTAGATATCAAATCTCTCCTTTAAAAATATGATGAAACAAGAATTTACACAAACATTGTTTGCGTGGATGGGTGGTAAACACTATCTGCGTAAGAAAATTATACCGATTTTAAATAATATTGACCATGAAACCTATGTTGAACCGTTTTTAGGCTCTGGTGTTATTTTCCTAAATAAAAGACCAGCAAAATATTCCGTTATTAATGATTTGAATGGAGAGATCACGAATCTGTTTCAATGCGTTCAAAATGACTTTGATGATTTAGCCAAACGACTAGAATGGTTTGTTTGTTCAAGACAGTTGTTTTTTGAACTTGCGGCGATTGAACCAGAAAGCCTTTCCAAAGTTGAAAGAGCCGCACGTTTTTTGTTTCTCCAACGTTGTGTGATGTATGGGAAAAAAGAGTATGTCTCTTTTGGCTTTGGAAGGAAAAAGCCTATAGCATTTAATCCCGATAAGCTGTTATCAAGGATGCGACGTGTTAGACAGAAGCTTCTTGATACGACAATCTTAAATTTGTCGTGGGAACGGGTTATCGAGCTATTTGATGCACCCGACAGTTTATTTTACCTAGACCCGCCTTATCTTGTGAAGAAGAAGTGTTATAGCTCTGGGAATTTTGTTGAAGATGATTTTGTGAGTATGGCAAAAGTTCTCAAAAGCATACAAGGCAAATTTGTCTTGAGTCT
>NZ_JBHIRR010000044.1:0-2052 GCF_042197325.1 Bartonella sp. AA16NXGY
CATCGCCTCCATTACCGCTTGTTTTACTCGTAATTCCATTCGTTCCAGCATAACCATTTCCGCCTTTGGCAATTCCTAGATGTTCATCCGTTGCTAAACCAAAGTTTCCACCTGTTCCTCCAGCACCGCCATCGCCTGAATAGTAGGTAGTCGTACCACCACCAAATCCCGTGTGAGATTGATAGGCAGAAGCACCCCCACCACCATGTCCTCCTGTCGCCGTAATAAAATTCTTTCCAACAGCTGTTGTTCCTCCAGAATTTCCTGTCGCACTGCGTGATGCAACAGAAGCGCCTCCTTTACCAATCAAAATATCTTGATGACCGTTTAAACTGGCTTTATAGCCATACCAGACTGAACACCCGCCACCGCCGCCACCTCCTCCTAATCTTGGCGTATCCGCTCCGCCACCACTACCGCCACCGCCCCATGCTTGGATCTCAACTTTAGTTTTATCCGTTACCCAATCGGGCCATTGAATTTTCCCATCCTGTGTATAGAGCAATTCAGCATCAGCAAGTGCCGGCCAATTCGTGATTTTATCGGTCAAATCTTTTTTTAGCCTCTTTATTCCTGCCAAGATGGCTTCATCCACTTGCGCTTTCGTATAAACAAGATCTCCATCAACTTTTAAAGGTCCTTTCAAGGTGCTTCCGTTTGTGTTTAAATTGGTAACCACTTCACCATTATGGATAAGGTTAAACGACGAATTACCCAACAGTTCTAAGCCACCACTCATAGTGACTTTGCTGGTAAATTTATTATAATTTTGCCATTCATTTGGGTTTGTGAGGCGTCCATAGCTTGTGAGATCTTCATTGATCTTGGCTCTAAAATCATCAAGCCCCACGATATCTTCGGTTTTATGTTGATGTGCGCCTAACAGTGATATTGCACTGCCAAAAGTGAAGTTATTATTGCTTGATTTATAGAGAACATAATTGTTAGCCGCATCTTTGGCGCCCTCGATATCGCTTAAATCAGCAAATGAGAAGGTTTTATCCGCTGCCATCTTGCCCTTAAGGGCTGCTTCAAGATCTGCGATATCACTTATTGTATGCGTGTGTTTTGAAGGTGCTTTTTCGTTTACCTTTTCCTCAACAGCCAAAAGAGCTTGATCAATTTTGGTCAAGTTTTCCCGCAAGATTGGGAATTCAGAACTGATAAAACGCCCCTCTTTAGGCAATTCCATGTCGAGTTTTTTGGTTTTTGTCATCTCTCATTTTCCCCTCATAATATGCCGGCGCCAAAATCACTCACCATGGACCGCGCTGCTGGTCCACCGGTAAGCGTGAGTTTCAAGCGCGCTTGTTTGGCGCCTTTATCACTACTGGTAAATTTTCGTTCTGTCCAAAGTGGTTCAGCGAGTTGTTCTGTTTCGTCAAGTTTCAAAGGGGTGAAACCACCATCATCTAGTTGCATCTCCAGTGAAAAGGTTGCACCACCCGGTAAAAAGGTTTTGATATAGCTCGTTAACCTTGCCTTTTCACCAAAGGCAAAAGCACGCGTGACATAGGTCGCTTCCTTATGGATCTTTCCCGCGATCAATTGAACAGGCGCAAATAACACCGGTGAGAGTTTCTCTGTTCCTTTAAGAATAGCGCGAAGCTTGATCTTTTCACTGATATATTCAGTAAGACTGAGCAATTGAAAGGGAAGGAGTTGATAAACCGTGCCGTTGTTTCTTTCAATTTCAAAGATGACAGAACAATCGCTTGAAGGCAACTCAATGGCTGCGCGTATTTGTAAATCAGAGCAGTCCACAAGATCAAAAGTGCCTAAATCGACAATCTTTTCTGTTTGCCTATAGCGGGCAGCGAGCACCCGAAAGGCTAAAGCCTCATCTTGATGGGCTGTCCAACTTTGTGCGTTAACAGAAGAAAAGCGTGGACCGGTCACGTAAGGGTGACTCGAGACATATCTCTGGTGTTCTGCATCAAAATCTCCAAGCTTTGCTAGTGAAACAGAATGATCCGCATCATCGGTTTTAATGACAAAAGCCGTTAAGCGGTCATCCATCACAAGGAGTGGTACATCATAGCGTGCTTCTGC
>NZ_JBHIRR010000045.1:0-1991 GCF_042197325.1 Bartonella sp. AA16NXGY
GGTGAGAGTTCACATGATGCGATTAATGGTAGTCAGATCAACACGATTTCTCAGAATGTAGCTAAATTCCTTGGTGGTGATGCGGCATTTAAAAGCGGTAGCTTTATCAACCCTACTTATAACTTATCTCGCGTTTCTGAAGATGGTGAGGTAACACAAAAAGCCTTTACCAATGTTGGTTTAGCATTTGAAGGACTTGATGCAAATATCAAAAATGTGAATCAGCGTATTAAGGAAGTCTCAGAAGGAGTTGCACAAGATTCTTTATCATGGAGCGAGGGTGAAAAATCTTTTGTAGCCTTGCATGGAGGAAAAGACGGTGCAAAGACAAATAGCAAGATTAAGTTCCTTGCGGCAGGAGATATTACGAAAGAATCGACAGATGCAGTAAATGGCTCCCAACTTTATTCTTTAGGAAAAGATCTTGCATCGTACTTAAACGGTGATGCTAAGTATGAGAAAGATCAATGGTTGTTGCCTAGATTTAAAGTTACACACCTTAAAGAAGATGGCACATCAGAAGAAGCTGAGTATGATAGTGTTTCAGAAGCTCTTTCAGGTGTTGGTAATTCTTTCACGAATGTGGTTAAAGACTTTAATGACAAAGTCACGAATATTACGCAGGAAGTTCAAGGCGATGCGCTGTTGTGGAATGAAAGTGAAAAAGCCTTTGTAGCCAAGCATGGGGAAGGTAAGGACAGAAACAATAGCAAATTGAAGTTTCTTTTAGATGGAGAGGTTTCTGCAAGCTCTAGTGAAGCAGTCAATGGTTCTCAGCTTTTTGATACGAATAAGACTGTTGCAACTTATTTAGGCGGTGGCGCTGAATATGAAGAAGGAAAATGGAGTGCTCCAAGCTTCAAAGTTAAGATCGTCAAAGAAGATGGCAGTGCTGTTGAAGAACAAAGTTATGATGATGTTGCTAAAGCATTTGCTGGTGTAGGGAATTCATTCACGAATATTCACAAAGAGCTTAAGAATGAGATTAACCAAGTTGTGGGAGATAGTCTTGTTAAACAAGATGAAAAGATACATGTTATTAGTGTAGGGGGTGAAAAGAGTGGTACAGAAGTTAAGCTTTCGAATATTGATGGTGCCGCACGGACTCTTTCCGGTGTGAAATCAGGAACGCTTTCGGAAGCATCGAGTGAAGCGGTCAATGGTTCTCAGCTTTTTGATACGAATAAGACAGTTGCAACTTATTTAGGTGGTGGCGCTGAATATAAGGAAGGTCAATGGAGTGCTCCAAGCTTCAAAGTTAAGATCGTCAAAGAAGATGGCAGTGCCGTTGAAGAGCAAAGTTATGATGATGTTGCCAAAGCGTTTGCTGGTGTAGGGGCTTCATTCACGAATATTCACAAAGAGCTTCAGAATGAGATTAATAAAGTTGTAGGAGATAGTCTTGTTAAGCAGGATGATGCCACAAAGGTAATCAAGATAGGTGATGAAAAAGAGGGTAGTGCAATCACAATTTCAAACATGAATGGTGATGCACGTAGTCTCTCTGGCGTGAAAGCGGGCACACTTTCTGAAGGCTCGACGGAAGCAGTGAATGGTTCTCAGCTTTATTCCTTGAATCAGACGCTGGCGACTTATTTTGGTGGTGGAGCTCACTATGAAGATGGTCAATGGGTAGCACCTACTTTCAAAGTTACGACATTTAATGATGATGGTAGTCCAGAAGAGCATAGCTACCCTAATATTGCGGAAGCGTTTGCTGGTGTAAGCAATTCCTTTACAAAGCTTCATAATGAGATTTCAGACAATATTGAGCAGAATGCGTTGTTGTGGAGTGATGAAGACAGTGCGTTTGTAGCGCTTCATGGGAAGGGAGATAAAAGAAGTAAGAGCAAACTGAAGTCAGTTTTAGATGGCGATATTTCTGAAGGTTCGACAGAGGCGATTACGGGCAATCAGCTTTATTCCTTGCATCAGACGCTAGCGATGTATTTAGGAGGAGGAGCTAGCTATGAAGGTGGCGAATGGAGGGC
>NZ_JBHIRR010000046.1:0-1779 GCF_042197325.1 Bartonella sp. AA16NXGY
GAGCTCATAAACCTGTTGATATTTCCTGTCACCGCTGCTTAAAACAACGGTGAACAATATTGAGATGATTGGTTGAGAAAACAATCCCACCATTCCAAGCGAAGGCAAGGATGGCGGATTGTTGATCATCACTTAAGGCTTGCATTCAGGTTGTACTGGACTTCTTTTACAAAACGGGCTGTTTAAGCGCTTTTCGACACTTCTCTTCGGAATGACAGCACCAGGCTGACAAATGGGAAGGTTTTCTTCTCTAAATGTATAACACCAGTTTCCTCTCCCTTTATAATGGAATCCTGATTGAACCATGCAAGCATAAATTGTTGCATCCTCATTAATACTAAGCTTTCTGTTTTCTGAATCAATATCAAAAATGCTTGGCATTCCGCATTCTAACAAGGCTTTTCCTACTTCAGTAGAATCTGCACCTACCTTCTCCCACATACTCACATACTCTGGAGGAGGCTTATCAATGTTTTCAATGTCACATCCAGCTACACTTAATAGGACTATACCACTCAATAATTTCAAAATTTGTCTCATTTTTTCTTCCATAAATGCTCTAAAATTGAATAAGTTGAATTAATTTGTTTAGTAGGCGGTATTCCATAATTAGTTATACACGCTTTACTTGCATCACCATAACAATTATGGGGACTAGGATCATACCCGCCTAACGCCCTCCCTCCCTCTATCAATGGAGAGGTTGCTGTAGTCAATAAACTGGTTCCTACAAACAGCGTCATATATAAAGGATTTTTTATACCTTTCTCCAAAAGTGAAACATCTAGATTTAAAGGTACTTTATAAAAAGTAGGTGCATTGTAACCAAACAACGTGCTAATGGGGTCAGATGCATGGCTTTGTAAGTAAACATGATCATTTTTGCCATCGCTTACGACATATAATGCATTCGCTATAGATCGAGCATGATCCGCTGGTCCAAAAAGATAGATATCTGTTTTTTCTGCTATACCGTGAATGCCGCGCTTTTCAAAGTCACGCAGTCCATTGCCTACTGTTAAGCTACCACGACTATGCGCACTAACAATAGCCTTGTCATTACCATAACGAGAGGTAAAATCTTGGAATTTCTTGGCCGAATTACTCCACCCCCCAAAATACTCATAAATTGCTACCCCATACTCTACGAGCCTGTCTTTAGCTTGTGGGTGGTATGTAAAATAAAGGGGTTCATGCGCATTATCAGCTAATTGGACAGCACGATAGGCAGCCTCATCTGGTGTGTTAAAAATACCATTATAGAACATACGCCTGTTGCCATCAGAACCAGCTTGTAAATGCTTTTCTTCCTCTGGTTTTAAATAGCGATACAGAATTATTGGTTTTCCATCACTGCCTTTTATATACTCTCCATTTTCATCGGTTAAATAGAGGACATTGCCATTTTCATCATGCGCAATCTCACCTACTGGATGCTCTTTGACATTTGCGACTTCGCGCACTTTGTCCCAGTATCCCAATCCTTCATCCGATAAATCATTGATCATATCTAGGCGATTATGCACTGCTCCCTCAAGCGGTGCGACATCTAGCTGTCCTACAGCTTGGTGGGCTGCTGCGGTGTTGCGGTTGAGAGAGCCAATGATTTGTCCAGCATCTTGCCCCATCGCCCTCTGTCCAGTTGTATCAGTAAGAATGATAGTCCCATCACTGATAGCAGATTTGGTTTCCCCTTCTGCTCCATCCTTGGCTTTGCCGTGATTTAAAACATTCTTGGCAATGTTTTTTATCGTGTCGTTCCCAGAAATGCTAAACCCA
>NZ_JBHIRR010000047.1:0-1746 GCF_042197325.1 Bartonella sp. AA16NXGY
TGAGAACCCTATCAATAATGAGAGCTTATAAGTTGAGAATAGAGCGGCGGCGAGAACCGATCTCTTGCCCATTGCGGACAAGCCAGCCGCCCCGTTTAAAAGAAAAGCGGTGCAAAACAGAACCATCCCAAAATTCCGTATAATCCCAAACATTTTTGATCTCGCAATCATAGCCTGTGGCTTTCCCAGCTGTTAAGCCTTCGCTATCGACTTTGACCAACCGCCCTGTCACATCAATGGAATGTTCATGCTCACGCCCATCTTCTTCAGAAATCACATGTTTTTTGCCAGTGAATTTATGACGAAGACCAGGGGGACCACCAAAAATACCGATGACCTCAGGGGTATGGCTGCGGATTTTCATTTGCAAGCCAAGTGCTTTGACACCAAGACCGCTCACATCAATTTGCATATCAGAGCCGCCCGGTTGATAGGTTTCTGTAATTTCTTCCAACGTGGGCAGTTTCAATGTTTCAAGATCAAGGTGAAGATTCACATCATCATCAACAATCAAGGTAAAACCGCGTACAATGCGTAAAGTCATGCTTTAACTCCTTGCTGCTTTGCGATAAGTTTCAAGCGTATCGCCAAATTGATAAGTCATTTTCTTTTGGATATCTTGCGCCAAACGGTCAAAATAAGCGCTATTGCGCCGGCTGCCGAAACTCAAATCTTCTAAAGGTGGCACTTCTTCTGCATCAAATTCCACCCGCAATTTTCCCAATTGCAAAGTGCTGTTGGAATTTAAATCACGATCAAACCAAACCCGGCCACCCAAAAGCGCACCCCGCGCAATCAGATCATCAAGAAACTGTGTAAGGCTGCGGGTAATGGCAATAACATGTTGACCAGTAAGGTTTTCATCATTCGCCCAAGGGCGCAAATTGTTAATGATCGTTTTTTCCAAGGCTGCACGGGTGCGCACCACATTGACAAAGCGCCAAAGTGGATCACTGGAGGTGGTATGATTTCCCCATAAAATGCGCCCATTGGCAGCCATTTGCCCATGCGCATTTTGACTAAGTCGTGCTGGAATAAAGGTCGCAATATCGGCTTGGTTAAGGCGATTTGCCTCATGATCAATTTCGCCATCAAAATAGCTAATGGGGCGTGCTGTCCCTAAAATGCCATGCACATCTTGGTTGGAAGGAGACCAAAAAACACCGCCCCTTTGCTTGTCACGTTTGATAAACATGGCTGCTGCAAAAGGACTTGCGGGTTTAACACTAACACCCCCCTCACGATTTGCCACCCGTACAAAGGGGTCAATCAAATAACAAAAGCGTGAGGAAAAATCTGCACGATAGGCAAGGCTTTCTTCCGCATTTTTACCCCCCGTATCAAACACGGCAATGGCTTGCAACTTTTCTGCAACCTGTTCCAAAGCGTCTGCCACAGGGTTTTTGCCATTGTCAATCCGCCCTGCACTATAAGCCGGTGCCAGTAAAATCCCAGGTTCCACACCTAAATGCCCACGCGCATGAGCCAAGGCGTGCACACCGGTCAGGTGAGCGTTTGATCCCACCATCTCAGTTTGTGTCTCAGCAATGGTTGATTTTTCTTCTACCCGCACAAGGATAATTTGTGCCTCAATCCCCTGCGCGCACACGGCGTTAATGACATCAAAAGCCGTTCCCCTTCGCCCAAGCTTTTGGATTTTTTCTGTATCATGGGTGAAGACCAACACAGGCTCGTTAAGGGGAAAAACTTGGTTGTCAGCATCAGGGGCTGTAACAACCGCCCCAA
>NZ_JBHIRR010000048.1:0-1737 GCF_042197325.1 Bartonella sp. AA16NXGY
TCAAAATACATCACAATATTTTGGTGGTGGTGCAGATGTATCTAATGGTAAAGCACCAACTTACACAATTCAGGGTAATTCTCATAATGATGTTGGTTCTGCTTTTAATGCTGTTGATACTTCTATCACGAATATCCAAAATCAGATTACGAATGCGACAAAAAATAGCCTTGTTAAGCAGGAAGGAGATGCAGGTACTATTACCATTGGTGTGACAACAGGGGGTACAGAAATTAATGTTGCAAACAAATCTGGTGAAGCTCGTACAATTTCTGGTGTAAAAGCTGCAGAGCGAAATGATGAAGCTGTTAACAAAGCCCAGCTTGATAAAAGTATAGAGAAGATTTCTAATGATATTAATCTTACAAGTGCTGCTGCAGTTCTCTATGATAAAGAAAAAGATACCGTTAATTATAATAGCATAACTTTGGGTGGTGATAAGACTACAGCACCCGTTTCCCTCCATAATGTTAAAGATGGGAAAATTGCTGAAGATTCGCATGATGCGATCAATGGTAGGCAGATTGAAAAAATATCTGGAGATGTAGCAAACATTTTGGGTGGGAATGCGGAATTTAGCGACGGTATTTTGTTCGGTCCGCTCTATCATTTATCGCGCATTTCTGAAGATGGCGTAGCAGTATCTAAAGACCATAATAATGTTGGTGACGCTTTGACAGGGCTTGATGACAATATCAACAATGTGAATAGCCGCTTAACACATGTAGCAAATGAATTTACTCAGAAAATTGAGGGTGTTTCTAAAGATTCTCTATTGTGGAGTAATGATGAGCAGGCATTTGTAGCACAGCATGGAGCAGACAAAGAAAATAGCAAAATTAAGTTTCTTGCCAATGGAGACATTTCTGCTAATTCAACCGATGCAGTGAATGGTTCGCAGCTCTTTGCTACTAATCAGAATGTTAACACTGTTACAAATAATCTGACAACAATTGCTAAAAATATATCAAAGTATTTTGGTGGAGGTGCAGATGTATCTAACGGTAAAGCACCAACTTACACAATTCAGGGTAATTCTCATAATGATGTTGGTTCTGCTTTTAATGCTGTTGATACTTCTATCACGAATATCCAAAATCAGATTACGAATGCGACAAAAAATAGCCTTGTTAAGCAGGAAGGAGATGCAGGTACTATTACCATTGGTGTGACAACAGGGGGTACAGAAATTAATGTTGCAAACAAATCTGGTGAAGCTCGTACAATTTCTGGTGTAAAAGCTGCAGAGCGAAATGATGAAGCTGTTAACAAAGCCCAGCTTGATAAAAGTATAGAGAAGATTTCTAATGATATTAATCTTACAAGTGCTGCTGCAGTTCTCTATGATAAAGAAAAAGATACCGTTAATTATAATAGCATAACTTTGGGTGGTGATAAGACTACAGCACCCGTTTCCCTCCATAATGTTAAAGATGGGAAAATTGCTGAAGATTCGCATGATGCGATCAATGGGAACCAAATTAATAAAATATCTGGAGATATAGCAAATTATTTTGGTGGTGGTGCCTCGTTCGAAAATGGTGCTTTTAAAGGACCAAACTATAGTTTATCTGTTATTGTTGAAGATGGTCAGGTGGCAAAAGCCAATTATCATGATGTTGGCTCAGCTTTGAGTGGTCTCGATGCAAATGTGAAGAGTGTGAATAGTCATCTCACGAATGTGGTCAATAATTTTACACAAAAAATCAATGATATTACACAAGAAGTCAAAGGGGA
>NZ_JBHIRR010000050.1:0-1526 GCF_042197325.1 Bartonella sp. AA16NXGY
AGCGTGATTCACGCCACGGGTGAATTGCGCTCAAATAGGAGGAAATCAAGATGAGTGAACTAAGTACCACACAAACGGAATTAGTGGAAAAAACGAACGATTGTGAAATCAAACCTACAGCTATGGAGCTTATTTTAGAAAGAGCTTTAGAAAATGATGTCGATATGGATCGTCTCAAGCGTCTTCTTGAATTGCGAGAACAAGAGATAAAACGACAAGAGCGCCAAAACTTTGTCCGTGATCTTTCTACTATACAAGTGGAATATAAAAATATCGAACAAAATGCCATTAATACACATACTAAAAGCCTCTATACAACGCTTGATAAATATATTGATGCTATTAAAGAACCTCTTGCAAAACATCACTTTGCCTTGTTCTCTCGTATCAAAGACCAGCGTTCAAATGACATAACTGTAGAAATGACTTTAAAGCATATATCGGGCAATGAAATATCAACACAAGGAACATTTCCCATTGATGCTACGGGAAGCAAAAATAACACACAAGCGGTTGGTTCTACTATAAGCTACGCACGTCGATATCTCTTAGGCATGCTTCTTAATGTTGCAAGAAAAGAAGACGATACAGATGGAATAACACTTCTTGCGGGTATCTCTTCTGAACAGATGAATGAAATCAAAGAATTAATTAAAAAAACACAATCTGAAGAAAGTAGGCTTCTCTCTTTCATAGGAGTAAAAAATCTAAAAGATATGTCTTTTAAACAAGCACAAACCGCTTTGTTTTCTTTGAAAAAAAAGCAACGAAAGCAAATGAATAAAGCACAACAAGAGCAATTAGATGCACCTATACAAGATATCGAATATGCGCCAACTCAACAAGAAACGGCGGTGTGAAATGGAACAAAGGACAGCAGAGTGGTTTCAAGCGCGCTTGGGTAAAGTCACTGCATCTAATGTCTACAGCGTACTCAGTAAGACAGCTAAAGGCTTGCCTACCAGCAAATATGAAGACTACAAAACGAAACTCATGACAGAACGCTTAATAGAGGAAATAAGCCAATCTTATACAACACCTGCTATGCAATGGGGTATCGAACATGAAGAAGATGCCTTAAGAGAATATGAATTCATTTATGACGCAGAAGTCACAAGATGCGGGTTTATCCCACACCCCAAAATGGAAATGGCGGGGGCTAGTCCTGATGGGTTGATTGGAGAGGACGGTTTAATAGAAGTCAAATGTCCACAATCAACCACGCATTTGCGTTTTTTTATTTATGACGAAATCAAGCCTGAATATATCGCACAGATGCAATTCCAAATGGCATGCACTGGACGCAAATGGTGTGATTTCATGAGCTATAATCCAAACTTTGTAGGCAAATCTACTGGTTTGAGAATGAAAATCAAACGCGTCCTCCGTGATGAGAAACACATTGAAGAGATCAATAAAGCGGTCGAAATCTTTTTAGGGGAAATAGAACAAGAGATGCAAAAGATTTTGGCAAAAGCTGCTTAAACCTATGGGGGTGCTCTCTCCTCCCAGCACTCCCACCCATT
>NZ_JBHIRR010000051.1:0-1449 GCF_042197325.1 Bartonella sp. AA16NXGY
GCTCAAAAGGGCAGCAATGCCAAGTCAAACATCAGACAGGGTTTAGCGGTCCCGTGCGGCGTTTGCGGACTTGTTACGCTTGTTGAAGGACATTATAAACAAAAATACAATAAAGTCAATAGTTTGTTTGTAATTATTTTATATGAATCCACTCAAGAATCCACACTTTTATACGTGATTCATTTGACTATTTTTTATATAAGATTGCCATGCATGAATAGATCCAAAAAAGCTAATCATAAAGAAGTTTAAGAAGAAAAAACAACTTCAAAATGTCCTTCAAGCGTTTTAACTTCTTTCGGATTAACAATAATCTTTATATCGTTTCCCAATTTTGCCAAACACTCAAGCATTTTCATTTCACTAATTCCTCGAAATTCTCCACTTAAGAGTTTAGACAGTTTTGGTTGAGTCATTTTCAAAAGTTGACTAGCCTGTTTTTGTGTTAAGTTCTTTTCTTTCAGAATTTGACTAATCTTATGAGCAAGTTGCGCTTTGATAAGCATCTCTCTGGAATCTGAAAAGCCAAGATCCGCATAAACATTGGAACTACCGTGAAAAACATTGATCATTTTAATTCCCTTCTAATTGTTCTACTAACTTGAGACGTTCTTTAATCAGATTAATGTCTGGTTTTGGTGTTGTAATGCCACGGGTCGATTTTTTCTGAAAACAATGCAACACATAAAGAGATTTTTTATATTGTATCGTATAAACAGCGCGATAAGTTCCTTGAATATCGCGTTCAATAATTTCTAGAACATTGGCAGATCCAAACCCCTTGAGAACCTTAACATTTTCTCCTCTATCTCCTATCTGAGCAAGATAAAGAGCATAACCAATCCTTTGTTGAATAAGATCAGGAAGACTTTTTATATCTTTGAGTGAAGAACCAAGCCATATGATACGTTTTATTTTACTCATGATTATTAATATACCCATATGGGTATATTTTCAAGTGGTTATTCTAATTTTGTGATTTTTTAATAACTATTATTAATAAAATTGACTTGATAAAAATGGTAACAAAAAACCATAATTGTTTATTTATCTTATGAAAAGCTGCTTTGTAAAAACCAACGCTTCCAAATGTAAAAAGAACGTTTTTTGCAGATATTTATTGAATATGCATTTGCTTTTGATTGGATTGTTAAAGCTACCGAGCATTTTGATTTGTTTGATACGTTTGATAGCCATAACAAGCGTTTATAGGCTCTGTAATTCAAATGAGTGAGTAAAAATCAAACGCATCATTTACATTCCTTTTGATAAGTTTTCATATCTCTCATAGAGCGCTTGCAATATGATACGTTTTGTATATATGCATTCATTACTCCATTGTGGATGATTCATTTTAATCAATAAGAAACGCTATTTGAAAGCCGCGTCATATCATTTGGCACGGCTTTTTTTTATTTTACTCTCTCTTTTATGATATGTTTATAGCAA
>NZ_JBHIRR010000052.1:0-1428 GCF_042197325.1 Bartonella sp. AA16NXGY
ACCGGATTTCAAGATCAAGCAGTTTAGTGAGGATGGTACTTCTTTTGACAAGAACTATACGAATGTAGCTGATGCACTTACAGGTGTTGGAAGTTCTATCACGAATGTTCAGAATAAATTGACTGAACAGGTTAATAATGTGATTACCAAAGTGGAAAGCGAGAGCTTTGTTCAGCAAGATAAGACAACGAGTCGTCTCACTATTGGAGATGCAGTAGAAGGTAGTGAAATCAACATTGCCAACAGTAAGAAAGAAGACCGGACACTTTCAGGTGTTGGGGAAGCAAAGAACAATAATGACGCTGTTAACAAAGGTCAATTAGATAAAGGTTTGAAGGATCTTTCTACCAGCCTTCAATCAGATGACTCGGCTGTTGTTCATTACGATAAAACAGGTGATGAAACTGATTATACGAGTGTGACTTTAGGCAAAGGTAAGGATAAGGCAGCTGTTGGTCTTCATAATGTTGCCGATGGTCAGATTGCCAAGGGTTCACGTGATGCAATCACGGGTGGTCAGATTAATAAAATCGGTGAGGATGTAGCTAAGTTTTTAGGTGGAGAAGCATCCTTTAAAGATGGAGCTCTTACACAGCCAACGTATAAATTATCTTACATTGCTAAAGATGGAGTTGTAACAGAGAGTGCCTTTCAAGGTGTTGGAACCGCTTTTGCAGGTCTTGATGAGAATATCAAGAATGTGAATGCAAGGATTAAAGAGGTTTCTGAAGGAGTAGCACAGGATTCTTTGTTATGGAGCAAGGAAGCCGATGCCTTTGTAGCGCGTCATGAAAAGAGTAAAGAAGAAAAAGGCAAAGCTGTCAGGACACAAGAAAACAGTAGAATTACGTTTCTAGCAAATGGTGAGATTAGCGCTAAATCAACAGATGCCGTAACGGGTAGTCAGCTTTATTCGCTGAACGAACAACTTGCAACCTATTTTGGTGGTGGTGCTGGATATGATAAAGAGGGCAAATGGAAAGCACCGGATTTCAAGATCAAGCAGTTTGGTGAGGATGGTACTTCTTTTGACAAGAACTATACGAATGTAGCGGATGCACTTGCCGGTGTTGGAAGTTCTATCACGAATGTTCAGAATAAATTGACTGAACAGGTTAATAATGTGATTACCAAAGTGGAAAGCGAGAGCTTTGTTCAGCAAGACAAAACAACGCATCGTCTCACTATTGGTGCAAAAGTAGGTGGCGCAGAAATCAATATTGCAAATGAAAGCGGTGGGGATCGGATAATTTCTGGTGTTGGTGAAGCAAAGAACAATAATGACGCTGTTAACAAAAGCCAGCTTGATAGCAATATCAAGAATGTCAATGATAATGTAACAAATAAGTTTAGCGAACTTACTAAAAACATAACGAATATTACTCAGCAAGTTAAAGGTGATGCTTTGTTATGGAATGATGAAGCCAA
>NZ_JBHIRR010000053.1:0-1359 GCF_042197325.1 Bartonella sp. AA16NXGY
CAAAACAAACCAAATATCAGCAGAAAAGACCAGCTTCTCGAGATATATTCAATGGCGCGGTTAAGCTTCCAATCATATGCAAGGGCTTTGAGCATTCCCTTGCGACACATGTCTCTTTTTCTAAATTAAGATTTCCTTCTAAATTAAGATTTCCTCTTCGGAAGAAAGATTTTTCTTTCAAGATCTTTTTTAAAATCTGTTTTCCAAAACCTTTTTTCGACAACAAGCATTTTCCCAAGAAAGTATTTTTCTTAACAAAAAACTTGTACCTCAGAAGGAACCTTAAAAAAGGAACATGTCTGAATATATCTTCTCTTCACAATTTCAATAGAACAAGCAAAAGATCACTGGACCTTTTACTAAACCGTGTTCTTACAACATGATGATGACCTAAATGGTGGAGCCGGACGGGATCGAACCGACGACCCCCTGCTTGCAAAGCAGGTGCTCTCCCAGCTGAGCTACGGCCCCTAAATAATGCTCTTTCAAATCAACCTTAACCAGATTTATCAACTTGCATTCCCTGTATTATTTTGATTTGCATCATTTAAATTTATCTGTACCACGAAAGGGGTTTTAAAAGCCTCTTTTGAAAGCTTAATAGGATAAATTTAACAAATAATCTTTGGATGATAAAATAAAATCTTTAAAAATAAACAAAGATTGAAGCGTTTTTAATACGCTGAAGCTTCATACTCTTGGATAAGCAAAAAACGAGCATAAATTGGTGGGCCTGGGAGGACTTGAACCTCCGACCTCACGCTTATCAAGCGCGCGCTCTAACCAACTGAGCTACAAGCCCTCCGGGATAAACCGGAAAACCTTCCCCGGTATCATCTTAAGTCACTGGAAAAGCTTTTTAAGTAGCTTCCTTTTTAGTCATTTCCTTTTAAAGCCTCTTTTTAAAATCCATAAGTTTTAATAAATCCATGGTTTTTAGAAACCACGGTATCTTGAAACACATGTTTTTCTTTGAAAAACGTGGAGTGATTATGATGTGAGGCTTTATTTTAAGAGATCGCCAGAAGGCTTGGGATCATCATCTGAAGAAAGAGAAACGAAGACGGCACGTCTGCTTTTATATTGTCAACACATGAGCACTAAGCCCTCAAATATTTCTCTCAACAGAGGTAGGGGCCTCAAAGAGACGGGGGGGGATCCTCTTTAGTTACAAAGAGGGGTCTCTTTTTGTGAGAGGGACTCATTGAGAGTTAGCGTCATATGCACAGTTTAAACTGACTAAGTTTAAACCTTGTGTCTAATCAGATCAAAAAGGGAGGGATTTTAAAAAACCCTATTCTTGATCATCCTTAGAAAGGAGGTGATCCAGCCACAGGTTCCCCTACGGCTACCTTGTTA
>NZ_JBHIRR010000054.1:0-1235 GCF_042197325.1 Bartonella sp. AA16NXGY
AAGCAGGATGAAAAGACAAAAGTTATCACTATTGGTAAAGAAGTAGAAGGTACAGAACTCAATATCGCAAATAAAGACAAAGGGGATCGGACACTTTCAGGTGTTGGTGAAGCAACAAAGGATAATGAAGCTGTTAACAAAGGTCAGCTTGATGCAAGTCTGAAGGATCTTTCTACCAGCCTTCAGTCAGATGATTCAGCTGTTGTTCATTACGATAAAAAAGAGGGTGAGAATGGCGGCATTGATTACACGAGTGTGACTTTAGGTAAAGGTAAGGATGCAGGACCAGTTGCACTTCATAATGTAAAAGATGGTGCCATTGGTGAGAGTTCACATGATGCGATTAATGGTAGTCAGATCAACACGATTTCTCAGAATGTAGCTAAATTCCTTGGTGGCGATGCAAAATTTGTTGAGGGTACGTTTACAGGACCAACCTACAAGTTATCCAAGGTTGATACAGCTGGTAATATAACAAATGGCTCTTTTGATAATGTTGGTAGTGCATTTACTGGTCTTGATGAGAATATCAAGAATGTGAATGCACGGATTAAAGAAGTTTCTGAAGGAGTAGCGCAAGATTCTTTATTATGGAATGATGAAGCCGATGCCTTTGTCGCGCGTCATGAGAAGAAGCAAGAAGAACAAGGCAGAGCTGTCAGGACACAAGAAAACAGTAGAATTACGTTTCTAGCAAATGGTGAGATTAGCGCTAAATCAACAGATGCTGTCGCTGGTAATCAACTTTATTCAATGAATCAGACGTTTGCGACGTATTTTGGTGGAGGAGCTGGTTATGATAAAGATGGACAATGGAAAGCTCCAAATTTTGTAATCAAGAAAGTTGATGCAGAAGGTAAAGAAAGTGAAGAAAGCTATAAGAGTGTAGCGGAAGCACTTTCTGATATTAGTAGTTCTGTCACGAATGTTCATAATGATGTTACCAATGTTGTCAGTGATAGCCTTGTCAAGCAGGATGAGAAGACGAAAATTATCACTATTGGTAAAGAAGTAGAAGGCAGTGAAATCAACATAGCCAACAAGACTGGTACGGATCGGATAATTTCAGGTGTTAAGGCAGCAACGAAGAATAATGAAGCGGTTAACAAGGGTCAGCTTGATGCAAGTCTGAAAGATCTTTCTACCAGCCTTCAGTCTGATGACTCGGCTGTTGTTCATTACGATAAAAAAGAGGGTGAGAATGGCGGCATTGATTACACGAGTGTGACTTTAGG
>NZ_JBHIRR010000055.1:0-1189 GCF_042197325.1 Bartonella sp. AA16NXGY
AACAAGCATTATTTATTCAATGATCTTAGAGACGATACCGGCACCAACAGTACGACCACCTTCACGAATAGCAAAACGAAGTTTCTCTTCCATCGCTATCGGAACGATCAACGAAACATCCATCGCAACATTGTCACCTGGCATAACCATTTCCGTTCCTTCTGGAAGCGTAACAATACCTGTAACATCCGTCGTACGGAAGTAAAACTGAGGACGATAATTCGTGAAAAATGGTGTATGACGTCCACCTTCATCTTTTGTCAAAATGTAAGCTTCTGCTTTAAAACGTGTATGAGGTGTAACGGATCCTGGCTTCGCCAATACTTGACCACGCTCAATCCCTTCACGGTCAACACCACGTAGCAGAGCCCCTATATTATCACCCGCTTGACCTTGATCCAAAAGCTTGCGGAACATTTCAACGCCTGTAACCGTCGTCTTAGACGTTGGACGAATACCGATAATCTCGATTTCCTCTCCAACTTTAATAACACCACGCTCAACACGACCCGTAACAACGGTTCCACGACCCGAAATCGAAAACACATCCTCTATCGGCATCAAAAATGGTTGATCAACAGGACGTTCAGGGGTTGGAATATAATTATCAACTTCACTCATTAAAAGACGAACAGCATCTTCACCAATGCTTTTATCCTTATCCTCAAGAGCTGCCAACGCAGAACCCTTAACAATTGGTATATCATCGCCTGGGAAATCATATTTGGATAAAAGTTCCCGAACCTCAAGCTCTACAAGCTCCAAAAGTTCTGCATCATCAACCTGATCAACTTTATTAAGAAAAACAACAATTGCTGGAACACCAACCTGACGTGCAAGCAAAATATGCTCACGTGTCTGAGGCATTGGGCCATCAGCTGCTGAAACAACCAAAATAGCACCATCCATCTGTGCTGCCCCTGTGATCATGTTTTTCACATAATCAGCGTGTCCTGGACAATCAACGTGCGCATAGTGACGATTTTCCGTTTCATACTCAACGTGTGCTGTAGAAATAGTAATTCCACGTGCACGTTCCTCTGGCGCAGCGTCAATTTGGTCATAAGCTTTAAATTCACCAAAATATTTCGTAATCGCTGCTGTCAACGAGGTCTTCCCATGATCAACGTGACCAATCGTACCAATATTAACATGCGGTTTTGTTCGTTCAAACTTGCTCTTCGCCATT
>NZ_JBHIRR010000056.1:0-1186 GCF_042197325.1 Bartonella sp. AA16NXGY
AGCGAACTTACTAAAAACATAACGAATATTACTCAGCAAGTTAAAGGTGATGCTTTGTTATGGAATGATGAAGCCAACGCCTTTGTAGCACGTCATGAAAAGAGCAAAGAAGAAAAAGGCAGAGCTGTAGCCACTCAAGATAACAGCAAAATTACGTTTCTTTTAGATGGTGATGTTTCTAAAGATTCAACGGATGCTGTCACGGGTGGACAGCTTTATTCGCTGAACGAACAACTTGCAACCTATTTTGGTGGAGGTGCAGGTTATGATAAAGAGGGCAAATGGAAAGCTCCAAGTTTTAAGGTTAAGACAGTTAAGGATGATGGTAACTCTGAAGAGATAGACTATGGCAATGTGGCGGATGCTTTGGCTGGAGTTGGTAATTCTTTCACAAATATTAGAAATGAGATCAGCAAAGAGATTAATAATGAGATTGCCAATGTGAAAGGTGAAAGCCTTGTCAAGCAGGATAGGATGGGTCTTATTACTATTGGTGCGGAAAGAGGCGGCAATAAAATCAATATTTTAAATCGGGATGGTGATGCTCGAATTCTTTCTGGTGTTAAGGCAGCGCAAAATGGGGACGAGGCAGTCAATAAAGCGCAGCTTGATGCAAGTCTGAAGGATCTTTCCAGCAGCCTTCAGTCAGAAGATTCAGCAGTGGTTCTCTACGATAAAAAAGAAGACGGAATAGTTGACTATAGCAGTGTGACTTTAGGCAAAGGTAAGGATGCAGAACCGGTTGCGCTTCATAATGTAAAAGATGGTGTCATTGGTGAGAGTTCATATGATGCGATTAATGGTAGTCAGATCAATACAATTTCTCAGGATTTAGCTAAGTTTCTTGGTGGAGAAGCATCCTTTAAAGAGGGTGTTTTTACAGTTCCGACTTATAAAATCTCTAATGTTTCTGACGATGGTACAGTAACGACTAATTCACATAACGATGTTGGTAGCGCCTTTGCGGGTCTTGATACGAGTGTCAAGAATGTGAACACTCATCTGTCTAATGAGGTCAAAAAGTTTGATGAAAAACTAAGTAATATTACGCAAGCAGTTCAAGGCGATGCATTGTTATGGGGCAAGACTAAAGGTGCGTTTGTAGCGACGCATGGGGACAATAAAGAGAACAGCAAGCTTACATCACTTGCAGCTGGCTCTATAGTATCAGGCTCGAGTGATGCGA
>NZ_JBHIRR010000057.1:0-1076 GCF_042197325.1 Bartonella sp. AA16NXGY
AGACTTCCTAAAAAGCCCCACCACCCCATATTGGAGGCTGTTTTTGTGGCTTTAGTTGCAGTGTTTTTTGCTCCCTTGATCGTATCCTCAAGATTGTCTGAGAGTGTTTCTGCCCGTTCTTCAAGGACTTTGATGGCTTTTTCGGTTTTTTCTTCTGCGCTTTGATAGAGTTGAACAGCATGGTTGGCTGCTGTTTGTGCATCCGAACGGGACATGCCATCTTTTATGAGCGCGTTGATGATATCACTTCGATCAAATTTTGTCGTGAGATCTTCTACACGATCAGACAGACGCTCACCAAGATTTTTTAAAGTGGTGCGATAGTAAGAAGGATCATTTTTGAAAGCTGTTATCGCAGAACCAATATCATTGAGTGCAGCTTGATAGGTTTGTTTCAAGCGATCAGGGTTGAGAGCAGGAATGTCGCTTTTATTGAGAAGGGTGCGCAATTCACTCGAAAGTTGGTCAAAATTGATATCATTGTCACTATTTTTTGCAAAAAACTGTTCAAGACTTTCGCTGTTTAAGTTTGCAAGTATAGGGGAAATATTGTTTTTTAGGCTGTCTACGGTTTGTTGGACCATGGAGCTGTTTTCTAGAGCCGTTTTAGCTCCTATCTTTGCTGTACTAGAAACCACGTGGATGGCTTGGAGGGTCATCAGCAATGTTATGAGAGCCCAAGTGAGAAAGCCATGAAGAATCCCTGAGGTTTCAGCAAAACGTCCAGCTACAAAGCCTCCCAAGGCTAGGCTAATCAGTGTAACGATAACAGAACCCACGCCAAAGGAGAGGAAAGAGCCTTCAAATGGGGTTGAAGAAGTGAAATCCATTTGGCTTAAGCCTAAAGCGGCGACCAGAAAAGAGAGGCAGATTGAGGTGGCAAGAGCCGTCACCAGTCCCGCAAAGATTGCGGACCATGAAATGGGTGTGTGAAAGAGTGAATACTTTTCTTCTAGAGACGTTTCTCCTAGAAAATTCGTCTCAAATGGTGTGTTTTCAGGAATGCGAGTTTCCATGTTTTATCTCCTTGAATATGCTGGAGATACAATGCCTTTTTGCTAATTATGTTCCAAAAG
>NZ_JBHIRR010000058.1:0-1017 GCF_042197325.1 Bartonella sp. AA16NXGY
AATCCCTGCCGAAATCAAGCGAGGAGACAGATGAAAAAGCGATTTATTATAACAGGAATGATTACCCTTTTGGGAATACTGAATCTAGCTCCAGCAAATGCAGGTGTAAGCATAAGTTTCGAATCCCCAAAACTACCTAAGGACCCAACTGTAGACTCACCACCTGCCCCACGGCCACAACCTGCTCTACCAGCAGAATATCTGGAACTTATTAAGCTATTAAAAAAAAGAGAAATTATTGAGCTCTTAAAAAAACAGCTTGATTTGAAAAAAGAACAAATTTCGCAAACAGAAAGAGCCTATCAAGCTATAACAAAGAGTCAGAAAACTGGATCTACAACAATAGATTTTTCTAGTTTTTTTCTCAAAGAACCAGAATCGCTCTATAAGAGTGATAAGCTTTCAAGGGAATCATATCAAAAGGTATTAGAGGACGAAAACAAAGTTTCTGGCTCTTTTGATCAAATGGGCAAGGCTATTTTTGCGCGTTTACAATTTGCATCGATACTAGATAAAGCTGTAACTTTAAAAAGTTTTGAAAACGTAGAAAATCGTTTTAAATACCTCAAAAATCTATTTGATGAACTTCAAACAAAAGAAAACCTGAAAGATATTGCAGATCTTCAAACACATATCGATGGTTCATTAGCCATGATCAAAAATGAATCTATAAAGATGCAAATGATAACGCATTTACGTAAGGCTGAGCAATCACTTATGAAAAGGAAAAGACGCGAAATTGATATGAAAATTTTTAACCATGAAGCAAAAGGGATGCCTATCATACGATGAAAACAAAAGCCGATGTAGAAGGTTCAGTACTCTCTGAACAATTCAGAGAGGCACAAATATTTTATCAAAGCCAAGATATCGTGCTGAAAATACTTAGGTATGTATAAATGCAAATGAAGCGTTTAGCATATATCTATGTTCCAAGGTGATAAAAAGTTGAAAATTCGTTAAAGAGGAATTCCATGGACTTTACAGTGTTCACGCAACTTTTCAGTAAAATTGATC
>NZ_JBHIRR010000059.1:0-995 GCF_042197325.1 Bartonella sp. AA16NXGY
ATTAAAAGCAATGTTGACTCTAAAGAACCTGTTGCCAAAAAGGGCATGTTTGCAGACCCTTTTCTTGATGATAGTTACAGAGATGAAGGCTTTCAACAAACAGGTGCTGTAGGCAACGGCATTTTACAGCTTGCCATTGATCCAACATTCTATACTGCTCCTTTAAAAGCGCCTGTCACCCTTGACTGGACAAATGAAGTGATCATTGCGCAAGAGTTGACAACGGCTTGCGAAAAAATCAATCCTTATCAAAATTTTGCACCCCTGCCTGGTACAGTAACCCTTGAACCCGCAACAGACTTTTGGCATGAACAACGCACCGATTGGCTCTCGGGTATCACCAATCAAATCATTATGGGAAAACATCGCGGCAGTACCATACGTAGAACAGAAGTAAGCGATAATTTCATCAACACACACCAAGAACAAATCGACTTTTTAAGACAAATTACCCTTCACTTTAAAATTGAAGGTTTTGGCAGTAGCGAAATCTTGGAAAGTCTTACCTTTGATGGTGTGAATGTTTTACCAAAGAGTCTCCTTATTGCCGATAGCAAGGGCACCCTTGAGGGCGCTTTCACGATTCCACAAAATATTACGGCTGGCACAAAAAACGTTGTGGCAAGGGGAAAAGGTGGAACCATTGCAACGGGGCTTTTTACCGGTCAAGGTCTGATTGATGTGAAAGTGATGCGGCGCACCACCACGGTGAAGATATGGACGCAAGTGGACCCACAAGCGCAAGTTTTTACCCCCGATGAAACACGGCAAATCACCGGTATTGACTTTCATCTTTGCAAAATCGGCAATCAGAACCATGATTTGGTGATTGATTTGGTGACCACAGAAAACGGCTATCCTACCGCCGATATTCAAGCGCAAAGCTTTTATTCTATGAAGGGCGCAAAGCTAGGTTGGGCAGAAGCACGCTATGATGTACCACTCCTTGTGATGGATGACCGCTTAACGGCTTTTGTCATTAAAACCGATGATGC
>NZ_JBHIRR010000060.1:0-888 GCF_042197325.1 Bartonella sp. AA16NXGY
TATCTCATCTAGTTTTTATGTCTCCATAGATGTCCAAATGTAATGCCTTTTGCGAGAGAATTGGCCATGCTTGATAGTTTGAGTAACAGCATGATGGATATAATGGACAAGATGAGAGCTCCTCCAAACATGGAGCTTACATTTTGGTCGTAATCGAGTTTCATATCGCTCAAATAGTTTGCAAAGATGTTCATCATCAGATTAAATACAGAGGCTAAGAGTAGAAAGAGGATTATATAATTGACGACTTGTACAATCCATTGCTCGAAAAAGCGATGAGTTGGTTGCCAGAGTAGAGCAATAATGAAGATTGGTCCCAATCCTACGAGAAGTGCAAGTGCGATTTTTGTCAGGAGCACGAGACCACCACCGATTGCGACTACGAGGCTTGTTGCTAGCAAGATGAGGATTCCTAAGAGACTGTAAAGCAGTCCATTGGACTCGAAGAAGGCGGTTTCTTGGAAAAGACGGCCTGCATATTGGAATCCTCCGCCTGCTGTTTTGTCAAGTAAATTCATTAATTGTTTATCATTGAGTGGATTTGTTATGAGCGCTTTTGATAACTCATAGGGCATTTGTGTTATCAAATTGGCAATTTCACTCTGATAAAGTCCTGTGGTAAGAGCTATTGAAGTAATAATACTTATCCGTAGGAAACGGTTTACGAATCCGGAGAGAGGCATATCGATAGCGCCCCGGATGATGAGCCAACCATAGATGATGAAAGCGATTGTGATACCGATTGATACAAAGGGTGTAATTGTAACAATTGCTTTTGAGGAAATATCCGTGACATATGTTTTTGTTATCTGATCAATTTTACTGAAAAGTTGCGTGAACACTGTAAAGTCCATGGAATTCCTCTTTAACGAATTTTCAACTTTTTAT
>NZ_JBHIRR010000061.1:0-878 GCF_042197325.1 Bartonella sp. AA16NXGY
TGATAAAATATTTGTGCCTCTCTGAATTGTTCAGAGAGTACTGAACCTTCTACATCGGCTTTTGTTTTCATCGTATGGTAGGCATCTTTTGGTTAGAAGATATGATAATTCTTCCATACAGTTTACGTTTTTGTATTTCGATAAGATTCTCTTCGACATCGCTTAAATTTCTGACCATTTGTAGCTTTGTATATTCATTTTGGAGCATGGCTGACATGGTCTTTATGCGTGTTTGTAGCTCGAAAACTTCTTTCATATCTTTTGTTTTATCTATATTATTTAAGAAATCGACAATTTGTGTAAAGCGGTTCTCTGCGTCTTGGAAAGTTTGCAAACTTACAGCTTTATCGACAATTCCACTATATTTAAGGCGTGTATTAATTATTGTGCGCATCTCATGATGAGGCAATGACCAGAAGTAGGCCCTTTTCTCTTCGCTCATAACATCAAAAACAATATCATTAAATTGCTCAATAATTACGTTGTGGTAGTCTGTCATTGGTTTTGGGTAGATAGAAGACGAATCTTGTATGAAAAAACTCTTATCTTCTCCTATTGTTGGTTTTTGTATTCTATTTCCTGTTATAGACTGATGGACTTTTTTCGCGTTTTCGATCTGGTTTTCGCTTGCTTGAATTTGTTGTTTTAATAACTCAATAATTTGCAGGTATTCTTTTTTTGAAACAGGAAAAGGAATTTGAACAGTTGAATCTTGAGTCCCAGAAGCCCAACTAAAGTTAGGCATTAGGGTTAAATTTATCATTCCCAAAAGGGTAATCATTCCTGTTATAATAAATCGCTTTTTCATCTGTCTCCTCGCTTGATTTCGGCAGGGATTGTTTTATTAATAGGCACGCGGTTCCTATCATTAGGCTGTT
>NZ_JBHIRR010000062.1:0-876 GCF_042197325.1 Bartonella sp. AA16NXGY
AAAAAAATCAAACATGCTCTTACTCGAAATATTATAACTCTTTATCGCATTCGTGCTTTAAAAGATTTCGATGATATAAAGGCGGGGTCTTTAGGCGGCTTTATTGAAAAGGAAGTTAACCTATCCCATGATGGCAATTGCTGGGTGTATGATGAGGCTTGTGTCTATGGTCATGCAAGAGTGTATGACAATGCAAAAATACGCCATTTTTCTCAAGTCTGTGGTCAAGTTTATGGCAATGCTGAGGTCTATGGAAAAGCTTTTATCTCTCAATATGCTAAAGTTTATGACCATGCTTTTGTCTATGGCAATGCTCATGTTTATGGCAATATTTATGGTAATGCTCATGTGAATGGTAGTGCCCGCATTCTTGCTGATGCTCATATTTATGATCATGCGCATGTTTCTTATGATGCTACGGTTTTTAGTTATGCACGCGTTTATGGTCATGCCAAGGTTTGTGGCTCTGCTTGCATTTATAGCCATGCAAAAATTTATAATTATGCTGTTATTAATGGTCGTGCTAAAATTTATGGCAAGGTTTATGGAAATGCTTGTGTGAGTGGCTCTTGTGAGATTTATGGCTCTGTTTATGGCAATGCTAAAATCTCATATTGTGCAACGATCTGGGGGCGTGCTTATGGCAATGCAAAAATCAATAAAAAAAGCAAAGTAAGGTTGGTTCCAAAAAATTGTGAGGTTTATGAAAGGGATAATGTTGTCAATATAACTGATAAAACAGAATAAAAACACGCATGGGGCGTGCATTCTTTATGGTTATAAACGCATATAAAATGCATTGCTATAAACATATCATAAAAGAGAGAGTAAAATAAAAAAAAGCCGTGCCAAATGATATGACGCGGCTTTCAAATA
>NZ_JBHIRR010000063.1:0-842 GCF_042197325.1 Bartonella sp. AA16NXGY
CGAAAACCATGCGGGCAGGCTTCAAGTTTATTGTCTCTCATATATTGAGCCATACACTTCTCAGCGAGGGGACCGCGACCTTTAGCAGAAAAAAAGAAATCATTACGAGAAAGCAATCGTGCTTGTTTTAAAATGTCTAATGCTTCAGTTGATAAAGGCACGCGAAATTCTTTTGTTGTATCACGCTTGCCTTTCATATTTTCAGCAGGTATGGTCCATATATCCCCATCAATTTGATCTTTATGAATATGACGTAAAGGATTGGTACGAACACCTGTCAGAATAAGCAAACGCAAAGCCAGTTGTGTTATGGTTGATGCTTCACAGAGTGTTTTATAAAAAGCCGGAACCTCTCTCCAATCCATGGCTGGTCTATTAGTGACCTTATGGCGTTGTTTTCCTAAGAGAGCTTTTGCTTTTTCTACAGCTTGTAAATCAACATCTACACCTAATGCAGCCGCATGTTTGAGACAAAGATTAAGACGTATCAATGCTGTTCGAGCAATTACAGCCTTTGTATGCCAAATGGGAGAAAGGGTATTGCGTATCTCTGTTTGCGTAATCTCTGAAACGGGCAGACAGCCCAATTTAGGGAGAATATGAAGGCGTAATGGTAAAAACCAATCACAAGCTTTACCATCTCTTTTTAATTCAGCTTTACGGCTTTCAAAAGCATCTACGGCAATATCTTTTAAGTAATGAAGATTGCTTATTGCCTCACGCTTTTGTTTATTGCGTTCTTTAATGGGGTCACGCCCCTCACGTAAAACAGCCCGCCATCCTGTTGCTAATTCACGGGCTTGTTTTAAAGAGACATCTCGCAACGCTCCCAAGCCCATTTC
>NZ_JBHIRR010000064.1:0-814 GCF_042197325.1 Bartonella sp. AA16NXGY
TTTCAGAGCAAGATTTTAACAGTTTTGATTTGGATCTGAGGGGCAAAGAAGGCGACAAATCGAAGCAAAAGAATAAGTTTCGTCAACAATCAACAGAAGTTACTACAAACAAAACCACGATAGAAGCAGAGGGCAACCTCTCCATGCATGCGCAAAATGGGGATCTCACGCTTGATGCGGCAGGGCTATCAAGTGGTGGTCAGACGCATTTGGCATCAGATACGGGAAAAATCAAGTTTCTGACCAACAAGGATCAAGATTTTAAGGACGTTTATCAGCGTAATGAAAACCTTGTGTGGTGGAGTGAGAGCGATAAAGGTTACCTTAAGGAGACCATCGAACATGTCACCATAGATGCTAAGGGTGGCATAAAGCTTGATGCGGGTGATGGCTTCGTTGTTGAGTATCAGGCAACCGGTGATTTAGACAAATCCCTTGAGCAATTGTCTCGCTCTCCAGGCATGGCATGGATCAAGCAACTGCGTGATGATCCAGAATTATCCAAGCAAGTGGATTGGCAAGCAGTTAAGGCTGAATTTAAAGACTGGGATTATAAAGCCCAAGGGCTGACAGAAGCCGGTGCGGCTCTCGTGGCATTGGCTGTCACGGCGGTTACGGGTGGAGCAGCCTCGGGCGCTGCCAGTGCCATTACCGGTGCTTTGGGGCTTGGCTCGAGCACCGCCATGAATGCAGCGATACAGGCTGGTGTCCAAGCGCTGATTAACAAAAGCGCTGTGGCTCTTGTCAATAATCGCGGCAATATTGCCGGTGCCTTGCATGAGCTTGGCTCTTCAAAGAATGTTCTCAGCATTGT
>NZ_JBHIRR010000065.1:0-771 GCF_042197325.1 Bartonella sp. AA16NXGY
TCCTACACCGGCAAACGCTGAAGCCACATCTGTATAGCTCTCCTCACTCTCAGTTCCATCAGATTTTACTGTTTTAATCGTGAACTTAGGTTCGATCCATTGGCCATCCTCATACTTAGCTCCTCCACCTAAAGATTGCGCAACTTTATCACCTAGAGCATAAAGCTGGTTACCCGCTACGGCATCCGTTGAAGTTCCACTAATATCTCCATTTTTAAGAGACGTAATCTTGTTGTTCTCTTTACTGTCCCCATGCGTTGCTACAAAGGAATGTGCAGTGTCGCTCCATAATAAAGCATCACCATTAACCGCTTGAGTAATATTACTTAGTTTATCCTCAAACTTTTTGACCTCATTAGACAGATGTGTGTTCACATTCTTGACACTCGTATCAAGACCCGCAAAGGCGCTACCAACATCATTGAAGCTCGTCTTTACCACATCACCATCTGCAGAAACATGAGAGATCTCGTAAGTCGGAGCTGTCCATGTGCCATTCTCATACTTAGCTTTACCACCTAAGGACTGCGCAACACCGCTCCCTAGGGCATATAGCTGGTTACCCGCTACAGCATCACTTGAGCCTTTAGTTATAGATCCATTGGAAAGCGATGTTATCTTGCTGCTTGCATTCTCTTCACCATGCGTCGCTACAAACGCACCTTTGGATTTATCCCACAACAAGGCGTCAGCTTGAGCAGTGGTAATTTCATTGGTAATCTCTTTATGTAAATCCGTGAAAGAAGTTCCTACACCGGCAAACGCTGAAGC
>NZ_JBHIRR010000066.1:0-761 GCF_042197325.1 Bartonella sp. AA16NXGY
CCTTCACAGACTTTCTTGATGGCTTCTTCTTGATGGGGACGAGGCTCTTTTGTTGATTTCAGAACAACTTCTTTTTTCGTTGCAAATATTTGCCAATCTATCCGACTGTTTTCCATATGACGAAGGTCAATACGATAAACGGGTATCGCTTGTCCTTTAATCATGGCATTCACATTGTCACTTAATTCCACTTCTGTGCTGTCAACGAGAAGTCGATATTTAAAGATGTCTTTTCCAGATGCCGCGATAAAGCTATCAATATCCTTTTTACTGATCTGATGGTCTGCTTGATAAAACTTACATTGAATAGCCACATAGCCCTCTTGATTGCGAAGCTTGGCAACCAGATCAATGCCGATATCATTTTTATTCCAACCTTCACGCTCTTTAGCCCATTCATAATAGCTCTCAACTTTTTCATATCGCCCATAGTGGAGAGGGTCATACATAAGATATTTTGTCACAAAATCTTCAAACAGTTTCCCTCGTAGAGTATTTGAAGTTGTCTGTTCACGATAGGATTGTAAAAGGGAGCGTAAAGTGAATTGTTCATTATCAGACTTAATAGATTGCAGCATATTGTAATAAAAATCCCTTGCCTTATGAGATGATTAATAATCATCAAAAGAATCAAAATGAATTTAATTAAATGCATTTAAAGCAAATAACGATAAAAAAGGGAAAAAAAACTGCTAAAAAAAGCCGATATTTTTTTCAAAAGGGGTCTTTAAGGCTGCTTATCAACAGCCCATGACATGGAA
>NZ_JBHIRR010000067.1:0-750 GCF_042197325.1 Bartonella sp. AA16NXGY
ATTAGGTGTGAGAAAGAAGAAGAAAAGAGAAAGAGAGGGAGCGAAAATTTTTCATGGGTGATCCCTCGAGGAAACGGTCCGAGTAGAACGGTGGGAGACCACATTGTATGTAGGAGAGAAATAAAGAGGTGGTTGAGGTTCGAAGCGAGGTCGTGCGCTGTTCAATTTGATTAATCGATTTGCAACCTTTAGGCATAAAGTTAGTATATTGGTGGTTAATAGAGTGGAAATGAAGAAGAGAGAGCAGAATACAGCAATTTTGCAAATTTACAAAATAACAGAAAGGATTGAGACAGGTTGTAGAAGCCGTGAGGCAGCACGAGTGTATATTTGTACAGGGTGCAAAGAGAGTTGCAGAGCCACAAACAGGGAGCGTGGAGGATCCGTAGTGGGTGGCAGTGGTAGCAGGCAGTGCGCACAGGTTTGGGCGAAAAATTGTGCGCAGGACTAAGTGCGAAAAAGCTTAATAATTGAGCAAAAAAGCGAGTCAAAATGTATGTAAAAGCGTCGCTCTTGCGAAATTGTCCTGGGGAAAATGGCGGGTGCGAAAACGGTTGAACGAGCACTATAGTAAGCGGTGGGAAAGGAACAGGGTAAAAGAATGCGGAAGGGACTTTATGCGAAAGCATAAAACACATTTGAAAGAATTGAGAGCATAGCTTCTCAGTTTGAGTAGAGTGTTTAATGGCCTCGTTGTTTAGTGGGGAGAGTTCTATGGTGAGGCGTCAGTCTCGGCATGCTCTTTACGGT
>NZ_JBHIRR010000068.1:0-710 GCF_042197325.1 Bartonella sp. AA16NXGY
GCATTCGCCCACGCCATAAGCCCATTAGTAAAATTACCAACAGTTTCCATGAGACTGTTGAGAGGAGGCAGAAGCACTTCACCAATGGTGATGCCCAGAGCTACAATACGGTTTTGCAAGAGTTCAAATTGCCGCATAGCACCGGTTGCTTGTTTGTCTGCTTCTTGCTCTACCGAGCCTTTAAAGACTTGTGGATCTTTCACATACTCTAAAGCTTGCCCTAACAATTCTGGGTTGCCCACCAATTTGGCAAAATCACCAGTAAAATCGCGCCCCGCAATGGCAATCAGCGAGCGCATCCCCTGTTCGGATTTACCCAACACATTAAAAAAGCGCACCAAGGTGCCGGTGGCATCTTTGTCCAGATCTTGCATGAATTTTTCGCGAGAAAGCCCAATATTGGCAAAAGCATCTTCAATATGCTTGCCCCCTGCTTGAATGCGCGCACTCATGGCATTAAAACCACGCGCAGCACTCTCTGGAACAATCCCAGCAGAAATCATCGCTGTACCAAATGCCGCAGTTTCGCGCGCGGTGAGCTTAAACATGGTTGCCGCACCGGTGGCACGATTGGTAAAATCAGACACTTCACTGGCTTTTGCCGCCATGTGATTAGAGAGATGATTGATAGCATCACCTAGATCTTCAATACCTACCTGATTAAGCTTAAAGACATTGCGCAATTTGGCAAAGCGCTCCCCAATCTGATC
>NZ_JBHIRR010000069.1:0-703 GCF_042197325.1 Bartonella sp. AA16NXGY
ATGCGGCTAGGCAAAGATTTACAAAAATCCATCAATTGTGAGATAGACGACATAAAGCCATCGACAATCGAATTAGCTAGATCTTCGCCCGCTTGTTCCATACCAGCCTTGGCACTCTCCGAGAGCTTTTCCTGTGTAAAAAAACTCTTCAACCATTGCCAAAAGTTGGAAAAGCTTTGTTTAACGCCCTCCCACAAATTGCCAAACCACTCGGCAACAGAGGAAAGCTCTTGTTTAAACTTTTGCCAAACTTGAGAGAGATCAAAAGCATTGGCGATTATATTTTTCCAACGCGTAATGGTGGTGGTATCAGCACCAAAAAAGCGCATAACAGCTTCAAAGGCTTGCCCAAAAGCCCGAGATACCCCCCGTGCAAAGCCCTTCATAAAAGAAGAAAAACGATCCCAATATTTCCACAAAGCAAAACCCGCAGCAAGGATGACAGCCACAACAGCAGCAATGACCGCCCCGATCGGGGTAAAAATACCCCCCACAACAGAGGAAAGACTTGCCCCAACCACTTCGATCACTGTCCCGATCCAACCAAAAGAGGCAGCAAATGCACTTCCTGAGACAGCAATCCCCCGTAAAGCCCCGACCAACAAGGTCATGGGGCGTAAGAGTCGGAGTGAACTTGCCCCAAGACCCGCGGTTAGCAAGCCCAGCGAGCGCCCTGCGGCTGCTAAGCCCCGCCAGCTTGCAG
>NZ_JBHIRR010000070.1:0-691 GCF_042197325.1 Bartonella sp. AA16NXGY
CAGCTTTATTCCTTGCATCAGACGCTAGCGATGTATTTAGGAGGAGGAGCTAGCTATGAAGGTGGCGAATGGAGGGCTCCGGAATTCAAGGTTTCACAATTCAATTCTGATGGTAGTTCGTCAGAAAAGAAGATCTATCATGATGTAGCAGGAGCTTTTGATGGTGTCAGTGATGGTATGACGAGTATCAACGAGCGTATTCATGATGTTGAGAAGAATGTGGCGAGCAATGGTTTGAATTGGAATGAAGAAGAAGGCGCGTATGATGCGAAGCATGATGGTAAGTCGAGTAAGATTACGAATGTATTGGATGGTAAGATAGAAGAAGGCTCGCAAGAAGTTGTTAATGGTGGTCAGCTTTGGAGCACGAATGAGAGGGTAAAAGAGGTTGAAGACAAAGTAGATACGATAGATCAACATGTGAAAGATATTGAAGTAGCCGTAACAGATGGCGTTGTTAACTATGACAAAGATAGTGATGGGAAAAAGACCAATAGCATTACGTTAGTAGGAGGCAATGACAGCGAACCTGTTATGATAGACAATGTAGCGGCAGGCAAGATTGCAACAGGTTCTCAGCAAGCTGTTAATGGGGGTCAGTTACATGATTATACTGAAGAGCAGATGAAGATAGTTCTTGAAGATGCCAATAAGTATACGGATGAGAAAGTTAGTGGTCTTGTCAATGATG
>NZ_JBHIRR010000071.1:0-674 GCF_042197325.1 Bartonella sp. AA16NXGY
TCTGCTCTTCAGAATGCGGCTTCAATTGCGAGCCTTCTGATCACAACAGAAGCAATGGTTGCTGAAGTTCCAAAGAAAGATACACCAATGCCTCCGATGCCTGCTGGCGGAATGGGTGGAATGGGCGGAATGGATTTCTAAGCTCTTATTCCTAGACGTAATAAAGAAACGGGCCTTCTGTGCCCGTTTTTTTATGCTTTTTCATGTTTTCCAATCGGTGAATTTGGTGATTTGATTGCTTTCAAGAATTGTTGATCCCGTGAAAGTTTTTGCGCTCTGCTCTTCAGAATGCGGCTTCAATTGCGAGCCTTCTGATCACAACAGAAGCAATGGTTGCTGAAGTTCCAAAGAAAGATACACCAATGCCTCCGATGCCTGCTGGCGGAATGGGTGGAATGGGCGGAATGGATTTCTAAGCTCTTATTCCTAGACGTAATAAAGAAACGGGCCTTCTGTGCCCGTTTTTTTATGCTTTTTCATGTTTTCCAATCGGTGAATTTGGTGATTTGATTGCTTTCAAGAATTGTTGATCCCGTGAAAGTTTTTGCGTTCTGCTCTTCAGAATGCGGCTTCAATTGCGAGCCTTCTGATCACAACAGAAGCAATGGTTGCTGAAGTTCCAAAGAAAGATACACCAATGCCTCCGATGCCTGCTGGCGGAATGGGTGGAATGG
>NZ_JBHIRR010000072.1:0-658 GCF_042197325.1 Bartonella sp. AA16NXGY
CTGACAGGCAATCGCACTCTTCTTGATGTTGAAGATCCCAATGCTCAAATGCAAAGGCTCTATGACAATGCTGTGGAGCAGCAAGATCCCTTGGGGTTAGTGCTAGGCAAGCCCTTAACGCCTCAGCAAATTGCTGGGATCAAAAAGGATATGATCTGGCTTGAGACCCACCTTGTCGACGGACAAGAGGTCTTGGTACCCCACGTTTATTTGGCACCAAACACTTCTTTAGCACAAGATGTTTATGGGGCAAAAACGCAGCAAGGAAACCTTGCCAGTGCACGTTTGAAAGGCAATGGCGTCACTATAGAGACGGACCGTCTTACCAATAGTGGCACCATATCAAGTAATGGTGCATTGCATGTTTCGACCACGCAAACTTTGTTCAATAATGGTGGTTTTTTGCTTGGCAGCGGTGCTGTAGATCTCAGCAGTGGCGATCTTTTAGCCAATTCTTCCGGTGTTATTCTGGGGGATATCATCACCCTCAATGCGAAGACAATCATTGATGGTACTGCAAAAATCCGTGACACGAATGAATATGGTTTTGTTGATCGCAGTGGGCAGCAGGCTCAAATCATTTCTATACAGGATTTAAACATTCACTCCCTTGGCGATTTAAGCATGACTGGTGGCCAATGGAGCAGTGGCGGTCCGA
>NZ_JBHIRR010000073.1:0-656 GCF_042197325.1 Bartonella sp. AA16NXGY
CTATCAAGCATGGCCAATTCTCTCGCAAAAGGCATTACATTTGGACATCTATGGAGACATAAAAACTAGATGAGATAGAAAGTAATCATTCTCGTAGAAGAAACACAATAAAAAACCTCATTAAATAAAAAAAACTATCGTATATTATAATTTTATAATCAAAATTTTAATATAGATAAAAATTATAAAGTAATTCAATAGAGGTTAAGAAATTTAATATCTATTAAAACAAATAATTAAATTTTGTAGTGTAAATTTAGCATTAATTCAATAATTAAATTGCCAATTTTTTACCGCAATATATAAAAAATAAGGAGAACAAAATATGAAAAAGCTAATTATCACTATAGCGATCAGTATAATTTTTGGAACGTCAGCTCTCGCTCAGGATTGTGACTGGAACTCCAGCAGTTTTAGCTGTGTTCCGAGAAAAGGAAAAAAGACAGTAAATCATAATCCAATAAATAATTCTGCTCCATTAAACAACAATTCAGAAATTATTGAGCTCTTAAAAATTTCAGAAATTATTGAGCTCTTAAAAAAACAGCTTGCGTTAAAAAAAGAACAAAATTCACAAATAGAAAGAGCCTATCAAGCTATAACAAAGAGTCAGAAAACTGGATCTACAACAATAGATTTTTCTAGTTTTTTTCTCA
>NZ_JBHIRR010000074.1:0-654 GCF_042197325.1 Bartonella sp. AA16NXGY
GGAACTATGGAAATCTTTCTCTACACCCTCAGGATGTTGAACAAAGCAAAAAAAGCGCATTTAATAAATGGTCTGTTACTGCTTATGGAAATTTGCAGCATGATACCGGTTTTTATATGGATGGGGTGGTATCGTATGGTCTTTTTAAGGGAGATGTTTTGACCCTTGCACGGGGCAAGGTTGTGGCGTTAAAGGGTAAACAATTTAGCGGTTCTTTAACGAGTGGTAGAACGTTTGCAACAGGGTATAAAGGTGTTGTTTTTGATCCGCAGATTCAGGTTGTTTATCAGCATCTTCAGTTTAATCAGGCGCGTGATATTGATAATCTTGATGTTGATTTAGGAAAATTTCATCAATGGGTGGGGCGTGTTGGTGGGCGTTTAAGCAAGACGTTAGGTGTTGTGGAAGAGGGACGTGAAGTTTCTTTTTATGGTAAGCTTTCTTATTTGCATAGTTTTGAAGATAAGCAATTCGTTTCTTTTAAAAACGATTTTCAGTTAGGTTCCTTTGGTTCTTCTTTGGAAGCAGGGGTTGGGTTTAATGCCCGTCTCTCATCAAAACTTTCTCTTCGTGGAGATGTCACTTATCAGCATAGATTTAAGAAAATTGGTTTTTCTGGAACGAGTTTCTCTGCTGGATTGCGCCACCTTTTTT
>NZ_JBHIRR010000075.1:0-474 GCF_042197325.1 Bartonella sp. AA16NXGY
AGAATATCTTTTGCTTTAAGTATAGATTTTTCGCTCTCAATATCGCTTGGTAAAACACATTTTTATGCTTGATAAAAGAAAATAAGTTACAAGATTTTCACTCTTTAAGAAAACACCAACAGCAAGTAAAGTCCAAGAGCAGCCCCTCTTCACTTTCCCCTTAAAAGCTCACAAGAATCCCATTCAAACAAAAGTACCACTCAAGCAAGAGCACCTCTCAAGCAAAAGCACCAATTCTTTAAAAAACACGACACAAATATAAAAAAGCATAAAACGAGAAGTACACCCATGCACCTTAATGAACAAGTCAAAAGCAAGGCTCAACAAAAGCCTCTCTTCGCTCATTTTTCTCTCGCTCACTTTCCCTCGCTCACTTTCCCTCACTCACTTTCCCTCGCTCACTTTCCCTCGCTCACTTTCCCTCGCTCACTTTCCCTCGCTCACTTTCCCTCGCTCACTTTCCCTCGCTCACTT
>NZ_JBHIRR010000075.1:574-652 GCF_042197325.1 Bartonella sp. AA16NXGY
TCCCTCGCTCATTTTCCCCTCGCTCATTTTCCCCTCGCTCATTTTCCCCTCGCTCATTTTCCCCTCGCTCATTTTCCC
>NZ_JBHIRR010000076.1:0-624 GCF_042197325.1 Bartonella sp. AA16NXGY
CTTTAAAATTTGGTTTTTTATCGCGTTGGTTACAATCAGATCTTTTGAATGTCATCGAGCAAGCAAAACAGCAACGTTATAACGACGCGGCATAAAAAGAAAACCTTGTCACGTAAAAACGGACAAGGCTTTCTCTGCTGAAGCAAGACTTAAGGCTGGCATTCAAGTTGTTCTGAATGCTTTTTACAATAAGGGCTATTTAAGCGTCTCTCAACACTTCGCTGAGGCATGACAGCACCAGGACGACATATGGGAAGATTGTCCGATTTATGGTTTTCACACCATTCTTGTATTGTAAAGCTAGGACGAAAACCTGATTGCGCCATACACATTTCAATACTGGCAAATTGATTCAAATCTAGCGCCACAACCTTATTAAGGTCCGGTACTCCACATTCTAAAAGTATTTTATTTCTCCATAATGCTGGAGAAAGTGAGGGAATTGAGTTAACACATCCAGTGATACTTAACAGAGCTATACAACTCAACAGTTTTAAGATTTTCTTCATTCTTCCCCTCTTTCAATGGATTTATTTACGATAAAACAGAGCTCATAAACCTGTTGATATTTCCTGTCACCGCTGCTTAAAACAACGGTGAACAATATTGAGATGATTGGTTGAG
>NZ_JBHIRR010000077.1:0-607 GCF_042197325.1 Bartonella sp. AA16NXGY
GAACTCTTTTTGCTGTTGGAGACGAAAAACAATCTATTTATTCTTTTCAAGGTGCTGCTCCAGAAAACTTTGCTGCAAATGGACGAATCATTCAAAAAAAAGCGCAGCAAACAAATCAGCAATTTGAAAAAATACAACTGCATTACTCTTTTCGCTCTACAGCGGATGTTCTTAAAAGCGTTGATCTTGTTTTTGGAACACCAGAAAACTATAAAGGACTTTCGGCAGAAAATACAAAGACGGTGCATGAAGCTATTCGCGTTCATAGCCCAGGTGAAGTTATTATATGGGATGCCATTTCCAAAGAAACGAGCGAATTTCCTCATGATTGGCATTTGAGTGTTGATCATTTAGATACACCTGAAGTTCGTTTAGCCGAAAAAATTGCTGAAACGATTGCCGATTGGTTCCAAAAAGGCGAAATACTTCCAGCAAAGGGCCGCTTAATACGGGCAAGTGATATTATGATATTGGTTCGTAAACGTGATCAATTTGTTCTCTCCCTTTCCCGTGCCCTTAAACTGCGCAATATTCCTGTCGCTGGAGCTGACCGTTTACAGCTCAAAAATCATATTGGTATCCGTGATTTAATGGCGCTTGCACGTTT
>NZ_JBHIRR010000078.1:0-603 GCF_042197325.1 Bartonella sp. AA16NXGY
TTTCCGCCATTAAAAAAGGGCAAGAGCGTAATGGAATAGCGGATGCGCTGGGATTGACCAGAGCGACTGATATAGTCGTGGTCTTTATTGATCGTGGTGATTACTACGGATCCATGGAGAAGGACACTATAGGTCGTATCATTGATCCAACGAAGCATCTGGACAGGCTTTGCTCTTCGGATAGTTGTAGTGATGGCATCTATCGCTACCCGATCACCAAATTCTTCTGGAAACCAAACTCCATGAATGGTTTTGGGATCATTGCCATAGCCAGTAAATTGCAAACTGGGTGTCTTGCCAAAACGCTCCATACAAACCCATGAGGCAGAAAACTCTTCTTCAAAGGATTGGAAATTTAGCCAGTCCACATAAAATTGATGCGGTCCTAACATCAGCAAAGGATCTCTCATAAGCTCCCTCCCCTCATTCTGTCCCGCCATGCAGAGCATTAGCACGTGCCCGTTGAATGGCATGGGCAACCGCACGACCAGTGGCCATGGGTTCACGGGCACCATTAACATGTACCGTGACATTTTGATTGTGTGTGATGGGGGAACGGTCTTTGTCTCTTTGCTCTCTCGCAGATGAATTTACAGGAGAAGC
>NZ_JBHIRR010000079.1:0-279 GCF_042197325.1 Bartonella sp. AA16NXGY
ATTTTCGCTAATATTTTTGTTGCAAGTGAAGTACCAAGGAGAGATGCTGTAATAAAAACAGTCGCTACCCAAGAATAATACAGTTCACTGCCAATATCATTTATAAGAGAGGGTAAAATAGTAACAACAACGTAAACGTTTGTTGCGTGTAATATGACACCGCCTGTAAACGTTAAAAAGAGAATACCATTTTTGCCCAATAAAAGCGCAGACCAGCCTTCTTTTTCCACTGTTTTTGCTTTTTAGTAAAAATTTAGCCTTCCCTATTTATAAGGCAGT
>NZ_JBHIRR010000079.1:330-586 GCF_042197325.1 Bartonella sp. AA16NXGY
CAGAGCTTTGAAAATTAAATTATATTTTAATTGCCCATTGCTTTTTTGAGGTTTTCATCAATTTTATCGAGGAAACCTGTTGTAGAAAGCCATTTTTGTTGAGGTCCAATTAAAAGAGCGAGATCTTTGGTCATAAAACCTGCTTCAACGGTTTTAATACAAACTTCTTCCAATGTTGTGGTAAAGTTCTTTAATGCTTCATTGTTATCGAGTTTAGCACGGTGCGTCAGTCCACGTGTCCATGCAAAAATAGATG
>NZ_JBHIRR010000080.1:0-584 GCF_042197325.1 Bartonella sp. AA16NXGY
AATGGTTTTTGTCAAACGTCCACCAACACGGATCAACCATTGAGAAGGATTGTTCATATCAACGGTAAAATTATCAGCATCTTCAATGGTATTAAACATCAAATGTTGATAGGCAATTTGTGCTTGTGGCTCAAATGTTAAACCTTCCATTCCGGTTGCAAACTCTTTGCCAACAGTGGTGGAGATACTAAACATTTTGGCATTTTGCAATTTTGCGGTTTTGCCAATGATAGCATTGCCGATATCTCCTTTTAGAATTCCATAGGATAACAGTGTATCCATATAGAAACCATTGTCATGCTGCACGCTGCCATAAGCTGTTAGTGACCATTTATCCAATGTGCTCTTACTGGCATCCGCTATGTCCTTTGGAGTGAAAGACAGCCGCCCATAGGTGCCTACAAGACCGAAATGTGTTGTGGTATTTTGTCCTTCTAATGCCGCGAATGTGACACCGGCTTGTAGAGCAGCATAGCGGATATCAGCACCATAACCATATTTGAGAGGTCCGCGTTCAGAAGATAAGGTTCCTGTGTTTCCGTAAGTATAGAGGAAGAAACCGGTTTGTTTTTCTTCTTCTTTTC
>NZ_JBHIRR010000081.1:0-572 GCF_042197325.1 Bartonella sp. AA16NXGY
GATAAAAGCATCACCGCGTTTATCAAAATCGTTCAAGGAAGCAAGGAATTTAAAGAAGGCACAGATTTTAAAAAAACCGGAGACACCATTGATTGGGCACCCGTGGGAGACGAACCTTTAGCGGGGAGCAGCTATAAGGTGACTTACCGCTATCGCGCAAAAATCACGGCTGATAAAGTAACAGCAAAGGAAATCACAGTCTCAGGGGGTGCGGAGGGTGGTGATATTATCGTCAGTTACACTTATAAATTGCCCCGCATTGACCGTATTGGTCTCAACACGGGGGGCAACGTCGTCTATATCAAAGGAGTTTCATCAGATCATCCCATGGCACCAAATGTCCCTGATGATGTGTTGTCCCTTGCAACCATTACCAACAATTGGCTTGAAACGCCGGTTGTGGTCAATGATGGCACACGGGTTGCCCCCTATGATGAAATGTGGCGCTATTTTCAACGAGTGCTTTCGCTTGACCGTCTGATGCAATTAGAACGGATTAAAAGCAATGTTGACTCTAAAGAACCTGTTGCCAAAAAGGGCATGTTTGCAGACCCTTTTCTTGATGATAGTTA
>NZ_JBHIRR010000082.1:0-553 GCF_042197325.1 Bartonella sp. AA16NXGY
CCCATGACATGGAATAAGATCAGCAAAGTAGTGAAATTTGCTATTCATTTCACGGGTTAATCAAGATAAATGTACTACGTTCTTTAAAATATCAGAATGAGTATTTTGATAGGTTTTGTCTGTTTTTAAAACCCCCAAAACACCTACAAAACCCTCTTAGATATATATTAAAAATTGTATTTATGTGTTATGTTTAATATAGGTTGTTTATTTGAAAGATTAATTTATTGAAATATAATAACTTTTATTTTTGACTAAAAAATATATATAAGGGGGGGTAAAAAGACCCCCCAAAACCCCCATACCCCCCCAAAAACTAATGATGGGAAGTGCTTTAAAGGTTCACTGTTATATTGTTTAATGTTTTATAAGATTTCCAAATTGCCTCAGTGTGATGTCTTATGACTTTTCACTAAAGGGTGCCATTCATAACGTATGGTAGGTCGACCGCCTTGGGAGTTATTCTCTCCAGAGATTTCACGAATATAGTTACAACGACATAAAAGCTCTAAAGCTTGCTTAACGGTTTGATTGTCTGTTAAATATTTCCAAT
>NZ_JBHIRR010000083.1:0-539 GCF_042197325.1 Bartonella sp. AA16NXGY
GGCAGTGATGGAGAGATCTTGCGCCTTTGTGGCAAAAGTGCCTCGATGCGTAAAGAGCTCAAAGAACAGGTGAGTGAACATTTTGACCACAAAACTGTTGGTGAGATTGTCGAGACACTTGCCAAACGCCATGGCTATCAAGCAAAGGTTAGTCCCCAGTTCACTCAACAAAATTTGCCTTATGTGATTCGCACAGATCAATCGGCTGTTGATTTTTTAACCCGCCTTGCCGATCGCATGCGGGCACGTTTTTTGATCAAAGACCATAAGTTTTTATTTTTAAGCGGGGATAATTTACCAGCATTAGCAATCCATAAGCACGACTGTTCTAACTGGGAATTTACCCTAGAGCCACGCACGCAATATGGCACCATTGAAGCTTCTTATTTTGATCGCTCAAAAGGGCAGCAATGCCAAGTCAAGCATCAGACAGGGTTTAGCGGTCCCGTGCGGCGTCTTCGCACTTGTTACACTTGTGAGGAGGAAGCACGAGCTGCTGCTGCTTCCGAGTCGGACAGGTTGTGTCGTGCTGTAGGCAG
>NZ_JBHIRR010000084.1:0-532 GCF_042197325.1 Bartonella sp. AA16NXGY
AGATGAGGAGGACGTGGTTTAGGCATGGTATTTTACATCTTAGAGAGTGCGGTTTCGTAATATTCATTCTTTGACAAATCTAAAAGTTTGTCTGGGTGGCTAACTGAATTTGGTATTGGAATATCTGCTTTAAGATAGATAAGCAGTTCACCGGTAGGTTTGATTTCTATGAGTTCGCATTTTTGCTTTTTTGCTTCTCTTAAAGCTCGTGCAATGTCTGCTTGCGTTATGATAGCTTTACGAGGTGCCATATCTTTTCTCCTTACATTGAGATGCAATTCACGTGTGGCGTGAATCACGCATTACTTGAAAGTGTTAGGAAGGGTGGGGGTGCTCGTAGATATGCGGGGAACAAAACACCCCCATAAGGTTAAGCAGCTTTTGTTGAGAGTTGTTTTATCTCTCGTTCTATCTCTGCTAAAAAGGTTTCAACAGCTTGATTGATCTGTTCAATTTGTTGATCATCACGGAGAACACGCTTGACTTTCATGCGTAAGTGAAAGAATTCCCCCGTAAAACGTGGGTCATAGCT
>NZ_JBHIRR010000085.1:0-526 GCF_042197325.1 Bartonella sp. AA16NXGY
CCAATGGATCTATAACTAAAGGCTCAAGTGATGCTGTAGCGGGTAACCAGCTATATGCCCTAGGGAGCGGTGTTGCGAAGTCTTTAGGTGGTAAAGCTAAGTATGAGAATGGGACTTGGAGTGCGCCTACATTCGCGGTTAAAAAGTTTTCATCTGATGGCAGTGTTACTGCCTCGAGTTATAGCGATGTCGCGTCTGCCTTTGCTGGTGTTGGTGATTCATTCGAGAATGTTAAAGATAAAATCGATCATGTTAAGGATGAAATTACCGAAGAGATTACCAATGAAATTACCACTGCTCAAGCTGACGCCTTGTTATGGGATAAGTCTAAAGGTGCGTTTGTAGCAACGCATGGAGACAGTAAAGAGAGCAGCAAGATTACGTCTCTTAAAAATGGAGACATTAGTAGAACGTCAACGGATGCTGTAGCGGGTAATCAGCTATATGCACTAGGGAGCGATGTTGCGAAGTCTTTAGGTGGAGGAGCTAAGTATGAGGATGGCAAATGGAGCAAACCTAAGTTCAC
>NZ_JBHIRR010000086.1:0-512 GCF_042197325.1 Bartonella sp. AA16NXGY
CGCGGTCCCCTCGCTGAGAAGTGTATGGCTCAATATATGAGAGACAATAAACTTGAAGCCTGCCCGCATGGTTTTCGTTCTAGTTTACGCAATTGGCTTGCTGAAACAACCGATGCCCCCTATGAGGTCGCTGAAACTATTTTAGCTCATACGGTCGGCGGTAAAGTAGAACGTGCCTATCGTCGGACTGACTATTTAGAACAGCGCCGCGTTTATATGGATAAATGGGCGGCTTATGTCACAGGTCAATCTTAAGATATGGGGTGCATAACCCCATGATCTGTGGATAACTTTAGCTCTCTTCTCTCTCATTCTTTCTCAATAAGAGTCATAAATTATCACATCAGAAATTGTATAATAAAATATTGTTTTCTATGAATAAAACATCTTTCTAAATGAACCAAAATGTGGTTAATAAATGGTTATGATGTGTTACCATTTTTATAGTGAAAGGATTTTAGAATGACAGAAAATGATATTCTTTTAACAGACCGTGAAAGTGCAAAATTGCT
>NZ_JBHIRR010000087.1:0-505 GCF_042197325.1 Bartonella sp. AA16NXGY
GGGAGATTGAAGGGAGAAGAGAGTGTGGGGGCGGAATAGGAATGAACAGACTAGAGGGGGGTAAGAGGCGGTGGTGCGAAGGGATGCGTGAAGGATGGTGTGAAGGAGATAGCGCTTTGCTTTTATGGTACTTGATGAAGTGGTGTCATTTGAGGGGAATCTGAAGTCCGTGGGTGGGTGATCTGAAGTGCTTGGGGAGATTGGCTAGGCAAGAAGCTGGGGTAATACTATTGTTTATAGAGTGGTGCGGTGTGGAAGTTTCATTTGGCTTTATTCTGTAAATATGTAAAAGCGTGAAAACGTATATTCGTGAAAAAGGAGTAGAGGATTTGTGCATTGTGTATGCTTTTGGCATGGCATGGAATGTGGTGAGATAAATGGGGGAAAGAGTTTTTGTGAATGGAGTGGTAAGCTGGGATGAAGCCTGCGGGAGATTGAAGGGAGAAGAGAGTGTGGGGGCGGAATAGGAATGAACAGACTAGAGGGGGGTAAGAGGCGGTGGTGC
>NZ_JBHIRR010000088.1:0-503 GCF_042197325.1 Bartonella sp. AA16NXGY
ACTTTGAGCAATGATGTGCTTATCACGAAGCTTTCTCAAGTTTTGTTCACAAGTGAGGCAACAGAAGGCATCACAGCACTTTTGGCTGATATGTCACATGAATCTATTGAATTGATTGATCGAGTTGATGTGATGGATATTGTCGCAATATTGAAGGCTTTTTTTGCTTTTTTTACGCAACGCCAATCCTCTCTGCCAGACAATTTGGGGCAGAACTAGCCCTTTATTATCACTGGGCGCCTTCAGAGATTAACCAGATGGATTGGCTGGATGTGATTGCCTATCGAGAAGAACTCGCGCGCCTGAAAGCTCAAGAATATGAAAGCCATCAGTTAGGATAAGAGACGATCATGGATGTTTCTCTTGTTGTGCGTTTTGTTAATCATCTGCAAGAGGGGATCGCTTCTGCCAAGCGAGATCTTGCAGCCTTTAGTTCAGATGTTGCGCATTTCCAAAACAAGACAAGGCAGCATTTTAAAGGGTGGTTTGACCCTGAGCATCTT
>NZ_JBHIRR010000089.1:0-500 GCF_042197325.1 Bartonella sp. AA16NXGY
GCTTGCTGATCCAAGTGTTCTTGGGCGCCTTTGATAGTAATCTTTCCCCCAGAGTGAATGGTAATATCCGCTTGTTTCTGTTCTTCTGGTGCTTTCTCTCCTGACGTTTCCTCTGCCTTACCGGCTATGAGCGTCGAGGCTACAACTTCCGTGTTGTTTCCGGAATCAATGGCAATGCCTTCACCCCCTGTTATGCTTGACCCCACAACTTGGCGCACATCCATCTTGTTATGCTCAGATTTGCTGCTACTAAATGCTCCACCGTCTTTATGGTACGACATCTCATACTGTAAGCTATCCTCTGCATTATTGATCAGGACATCGTTGCTGGCTTTCAGCCCTACCTTGCCATCAGCCGCAATGGAACTACCTGTGATGCTAAGATCATGCGGTTTGCCATCCTGCCCTGCAATGACAGTGCTATCACCTCCCGATTTTATCGAAGAGCCAACGGCATGAGAGGCTTGCATATCCACTTTCGTGTTTTTGGTGCGAAGATG